>NZ_JBYOKU010000035.1:0-60847 GCF_057799175.1 Pseudomonas sp. 14P5.3.2
CCCCCCCCCGAGCAGGCTCACTCCTACAGTTGTTTTAGGGGATATTCAAAATCAGGCTCAAACATCAGATTCCTGATGCGGCTTGAACCCTTGGCCCTCTCGGCGCATCTTTATTCTTCGCACAACAAGAATAAGGAACCGTCATGTTCGATATCAGCACGTTCCCCAAAGCCGATGCCGTCCGCCGGGCTGCGCAGTTGAGTCAGGACGACTATAAGCGTCTGTACCGCGAATCCATTGAACACCCCAGCGCCTTCTGGGCTGAACATGCCACCCGCTTCCTCGACTGGAGCACACCGTGGCAGACCGTGCAGCGCTACGACCTGAAAACCGGTGAAGCGTCCTGGTTTGCCGGCGGCCAACTGAACGTCAGTTACAACTGCATCGACCGCCACCTCGCCCAGCGCGGCGAGCAGACCGCGATCCTCTGGGAAGGCGACGACCCGGCCGAATCAGCGCAGATCACCTACAAAAAACTCCACCATCACGTCTGCCGCCTGGCCAATGTGCTGAAAAGCCGTGGGGTGAAAAAAGGCGATCGGGTGTGCATCTACATGCCGATGATCCCCGAGGCGGCCTACGCCATGCTCGCCTGCGCGCGGATCGGCGCGATTCATTCGGTGGTGTTCGGCGGCTTCTCCCCGGACTCATTGCGTGACCGCATCCTCGACGCCGACTGCCGCACCGTGATCACCGCCGATGAAGGCGTACGCGGCGGCAAGTTCGTGCCACTCAAGCACAACGTCGACAAGGCCCTGCAAAGTTGCCCGGACGTCAGCACCGTCGTCGTAGTCGAACGCAGCCAAGGCCAGGTCGATTGGGTCGAGGGCCGTGATCTCTGGTATCACCAGGCCGTGCGTGAGGCCAGCGACGATTGCCCGCCAGAACCGATGGACGCCGAAGATCCGCTGTTCATCCTCTACACCTCCGGCAGCACCGGCAAACCCAAAGGCGTGCTGCACACCACCGGCGGCTACCTGCTGCAAGCGGCGATGACCTTCAAGTACGTGCTCGATTACCGCGACGGCGAAGTGTTCTGGTGCACCGCCGACGTCGGCTGGGTGACCGGCCACAGTTACATCGTCTACGGCCCGCTGGCCAACGGCGCAACCACGCTGATCTTCGAAGGCGTGCCAAGTTATCCGAGCACTTCGCGCTTCTGGCAGGTGATCGACAAACACCACGTCAACATCTTCTACACCGCGCCGACCGCCCTGCGCGCGTTGATGCGCGAAGGTGCCGGGCCGTTGCAGGAAACGTCGCGCCAAAGCCTCAGATTGCTCGGCAGTGTCGGTGAGCCAATCAACCCGGAAGCGTGGGAATGGTATTTCAACGTGGTCGGCGAGCAGCGCTGCCCGATTGTCGATACCTGGTGGCAGACCGAAACCGGCGGGATCATGCTCAGCCCGCTGGTCAGTGCGCAACGCATCAAGCCGGGTTGCGCCACGCAGCCGATGTTCGGCGTGCAACCGGTGCTGCTCGACGAGCACGGCAAGGAAATCAAAGGCGCCGGCAGTGGCGTGCTGGCGATCAAGTCCAGCTGGCCGGCGCAGATCCGCAGCGTCTACGGCGATCCGCAAAGAATGGTCGACACCTATTTCAAACCTTACCCCGGCTATTACTTCACCGGTGACGGCGCACGCCGCGACGAGGACGGCGATTACTGGATCACCGGGCGCATCGATGACGTGATCAACGTCTCCGGCCACCGCATCGGCACCGCCGAAGTGGAAAGCGCGCTGGTCCTGCACGACAGCATCGCCGAGGCCGCCGTGGTCGGTTACCCGCACGACGTCAAAGGCCAGGGCATCTACGCCTTCGTCACGCCCATGAACGGCTTCGAGCCGAGCGATGAGCTGAAGAAAGAACTGCTCGCCCACGTCAGCAAGGAAATCGGCAGCTTCGCCAAACCGGACCTGATCCAGTGGGCGCCGGCCTTGCCGAAAACCCGCTCAGGCAAGATCATGCGGCGGATCCTGCGCAAGATCGCCTGCAACGAACTCGACAGCCTCGGCGACACCTCGACCCTGGCCGATCCGAGCGTGGTCCAGGGCCTGATCGACAAGCGCCTGAATCAGTAACATCTCCGGCGCGGCCAACCGCCCGCGCCCTCCACCACCAATGAGTTGTCATGGAATTCATCCGCAGCCGTATCGAAAACCAACTCATGAGCCTGACCGGTCTGTCCCTCGGTCAGCTCGATCTGGAAAATCCCAAGGGCGATCCCGGGCTGTTCGGGCCGGACTCGGTCAGTTGGCAAGTGCATGGCGACTTCAGCAGCATGCTGATCGGCGGCATCAGCGCGTTGTTGCTGCAAGCCCTGCATCCGCTGGCGCTGGCCGGGGTCTGGGATCATTCGAACTTTCGTCAGGACATGCTCGGACGTCTGCGCCGCACCAGTCAGTTTGTCTCCGGCACCACGTTCGGCTCACGCCGCGACGCCGAATGGCTGATCGACAAGGTGCGCACCATACACCTGCAAGTGGTCGGCACTGCGCCGGATGGCCGGCCGTATGCGGCCAGCGATCCGGACCTGTTGACCTGGGTGCATGTGGCCGAGGTCAGCCATTTTCTTGCGGCGCATTTGCGTTACCGCAATCCGCAATTGTCGGGGGCGAATCAGGATCGCTACTACGCGGAAATCGCCGTGGTCGCCGAGCGCCTGGGTGCGCGGGATGTGCCGAAATCGCGGCAAGCCGTGGCCGACTATCTGCAACACATGCGCCCGCAACTGCTCTGTGATGAGCGCAGCCGCGAAGTCCTGCGCCTGTTGCTCGACGCGCCAGCCCCGAGCGTGCTCGCTCGACCGTTTGGCGACCTGATGATGAAGGCCGGCATCGATCTGCTGCCGGACTGGGCCAGTGACCTGTTCGGCATACGGCAGAACCCGCTGCAACGCCAGTTGATCCGCGCCAGCGTCAAGCGCAGTGCGCCGATGCTGCGCTGGGCGATGCGCAATGGCTCGGTACAGCGGGCCAAACGCCGAATGGGACTGCTCACCTGATTTATACACAGAACCTGTGGCGAGGGAGCTTGCTCCCGCTGGGTTGCGCAGCGACCCTCGGAATGTTGCGAGCGCTTCGCACTCGAGCGGGAGCAAGCTCCCTCGCCACAGATCTGCGCAATGTCTCAGGGCTTCGGTAACTGCTAAACTCCCGCGCCCCAATTCTCACCAGCAAGGCGCACGCATGTCTTCCTTGAATCAGGCGCTGCGCGCCGCCCTCGATCAACGCCAGGATCTGCTCGCTGAGCTGCACAGCCAGGGCACCGATTGCTATCGCCTGTTCCACGGCAGCCAGGAAGGCGCCGGTGGTCTGACCGTCGACCGCTACGGCCCGCAGTTGCTGGTGCAAAGCTTTCACCAGACCCTGGAGCGTGACGACCTGCTGCAACTGCACGCCATGGTCAACCAGACCCTGGGCTTTGAAACGCTGCTGGTCTACAACGACCGCTCCCGCGGCAACTCGCGGATCGATCGCGAAGACAGCGTCTACAAAGCCGACGACGCCGCACTGGCGGATCTCATCGGTCATGAGTGGGGCCTCAATTACCGCGTGCGCGGGCGCCATGCCGGGCAGGACCCGCTGCTGTTCCTCGACCTGCGCAACACCCGCGGCTGGGTCAAGGATCACGCCAAAGGCAAAAGCGTGCTCAACCTGTTCGCCTACACCTGCGGCGTCGGCCTCAGTGCCGCTGCCGGTGGCGCGCGCGAGGTGTGCAACCTCGACTTCGCCGAAGGCAATCTGGCAGTCGGCCGCGAAAACGGTCTGCTCAATCCACAGTTGCCCGAGATGCAATTTATCCAGTCCGATTACTTTCCGGCGATCCGCCAACTTGCCGGGCTGCCGATCAGCCAGCGGCGCGGGCAAAAACTGCCGAGCTATCAGCGCCTCGACCAGCGTCAATACGATCTGGTGCTGCTTGATCCACCGGCCTGGGCCAAGAGCGCGTTCGGCACCGTCGACCTGCTGCGCGACTATCAGAGCCTGCTCAAACCGGCACTGCTGAGCACCGCCGACAACGGCGTACTGATCTGCTGCAACAATTTGGCAAAAGTCAGCATGGATGACTGGCGTGAACAGGTCCTGCGCTGCGCCGAGAAGGCCGGGCGCCCGGTGCGCGAATGGAGCGTGATGACCCCGGGCGCGGACTTCCCGTCGCGTGATCAACAGCCACCGCTGAAAACCCTGATCCTGCAGCTGTAACCCCCCCTGCGGGACTGGCAACCATCCAATGTGGGAGCGAGCTTGCTCGCGAAGGCGGCGTGTCAGTCAGCATATTTCTCGACTGATCCACCGCTTTCGCGAGCAAGCTCGCTCCCACAGTGTCTTGGTCCTACAGAACAATCTGAACAATCCTGCACCCCACGATGTACTTCGGAACCAGAATCGCGTGCCATACTCCAAGGCACTCCGATTCAGACAGATGAAGCCGCACATGCCCAAAGGATTGATTCGCGCGATTGGCGCCTTGTTGACTGCTCTGGCCCTCTACAGCCTGCTGGGGTTTCTGATTTTGCCGGGCATCGCCCTGCGCATCGCCAACCAGCAGTTGGCCAACTACGCCACGGTACCGGCGCATATCCAGCGCATCGAACTCAATCCGTTCAGCCTTGAAGTCACCCTGTGGGGACTGGTCATCGGTGAGCCGGGCAAGGAACAGGTCGGTTTCGAGCGGCTGTACGCCAACCTGCAACTCGACAGCCTGTGGACCAAGGCGCTGCATCTGGCCGATATCGAGCTGGACAAGCCCAAGACCGAAGTCCTCTTCGCCAAGGACGGCCAGCTCAATCTGCTGGGCCTGTTCAAAATTCCCGCCAGCGAGCCGACCCCGGCCGACCCGAATGCCAAGCCGTTCCCGCTGCGCATCGACCGCATTCAACTGGCCGGGGGCAACGTGCATTTCCAGGACGCCCGGCCGAGCGAGCCGATCGAGTTCCTCTACGACAAACTCGACTTCGAACTGAAAAACCTCAGCACCCTGCCCGAAGACAACGCCGACATGACCCTGGTGGCTGCCGGCCCGGCCGGTGGGCAGATCGACTGGAAAGGCAACTTCAGCCTGATCCCGTTCACCTCCGAAGGCACTTTGAAAGTCACCGACGGCAAGATGAAATCCTTCTGGCCCTACGTGCGCGATGCGCTGCCCTTGGTGCTCGAAGACGGCGTGATCAACCTCAGCACCGAATACAAACTGAATCTGTCGAAAGAAACCGAACTGCTGTTGAACAACGTCGCGGTGAGCATTGCGCCGTTCGCGATCAAGGCGCCGGACGGCCGGCCGCTGGCAAAACTCGAACGCCTCGATGTCAGCGAGACCTCGGTCGACCTGGCCAAACAGCAAGTGGTGGTCGGCAAGATCCGCAGCAACAAACTGGAAACCTGGGCCGCGCTCGAAGCCGACGGCCAGCTCGACTGGCAGAAACTGTTCGCCAGCCAGCCATCGAAACCGGCCGCCAAGGCCGCCGCCGAACCCAAGTCCACTCCAGCCGCCGCCGACTCGCCGAAAGCGCCGGCCGCGCCGAGCAAGCCTTGGCAAGTGCTGCTCAAAGACGTACAGCTACGCAACTACACCGTGCATCTCGCCGACCGTTCGGCCAACCCGCCGGTGGCGCTGGACATCACCCCGCTGAACATCGACCTGCAGGATTTTGACAGCCTCAACGGCTCGCCTTTCAAGGTCAGACTCGACAGCGGCTTGGGCAAACAAGGCAAGATCAACGCCGACGGCGTGGTCAACCTCGCGCCGGTCACCGCCCAGCTCAACGTGAAAACCCAGGACATCGACCTGCGTGTCGCGCAGTCCTACATCAATCCGTTCATTCGCCTGGAGCTGCGCAGCGGCATGCTCGGCAGCGACCTCAAGGTCAACCTCAAGAGCACCGCCCCCCTGGCACTCGGCGTGACCGGGCGTGCGCAGATCGATCAATTGCACACCCTCGACACCCTGAAAACCCGCGACTTCCTCAAGTGGCAGCAAGTGGTGGTCGAAGGTCTGAATTATCAGCACGGTGACAGCCTGTCGATCGACAAGGTCAACCTGTTCCAGCCGTATGTGCGGTTCATGATCAACGATGACCGCACCACCAACATCGACGATCTGCTGATCCCGCAGCCTGCCGACAGCGGTGCGAAAACCGCCGCGGCGAAGCCGGCCAGCAAGGACAAGCCGCTGGGCATTCACATCGGCGCGATTGCGATCAACGACGGCTCGGCCAACTTCGCCGACTTCAGCCTGACGCCGAATTTCGCTACGGCGGTGCAACAGCTCAACGGCCAGATCGGTACCATCGACAGCCGTCAGGCGAAACCGGCCAGCGTCGACGTCAAGGGCAAGGTCGATCGCTATGCACCGGTGACCATCAAAGGTGCGGTCAACCCGTTCGATCCGATGGCCAGCCTCGACATCGCCACCAGCTTCAAACGTGTCGAACTGACGACACTGACGCCGTACTCCGGCAAGTTCGCCGGTTACCGCATCCGCAAGGGCCGGCTCAACCTCGACCTGCACTACCTGATCACCAAGGGCCAGTTGAAGGCTGAAAACAAAGTGGTGGTCGAGCAACTGCAACTCGGCGAGAAAGTCGACAGCCCGGATGCCGTGAGCCTGCCACTGAAGCTGGCGATTGCCCTGCTCAAGGACGTCGATGGCAAGATTTCCATCGAGCTGCCGGTGACTGGCGATCTGAATAACCCACAGTTCAGCGTGATGCCGATTGTCTGGCAGACCCTGCGTAATCTCATCGTCAAAGCTGCCGCGGCACCGTTCAAGCTGATTGGCGGGCTGATCAACGGCGGCGGTTCCGAAGACCTCGGCACCGTGTCCTTTGCCCCGGGGTCCAGCGACCTGAGCAAGGACGCCCAGTCGGCGCTGGACAAACTGTCCCAAGCCCTCAAGGAACGTCCGGCCCTGCGCCTGGAAATCGAAGGCACCGCCGCTCAGAGCAGCGACGGTCCGTTGATCGCCGAACAGCGTCTGGAGCGCGAATACCAGTACAACTACTACAAGATGCTCCAGCGCCGAGGCGACAAGGTCCCGGCTCAGGCTTCCCTGCTGCAGGTGCCGGACAGCGAAAAAGGCCCGCTGCTCGAAGGCATCTACCGCACCCGACTGAAAACCCAGCCACCGGCCGAATGGAAGGATCTGGGCAAGGAAGAACGCACGGCGAAAATGCGTGACGGCGTGATCAAGTTCTGGAGTTCAAGCGATGTGCTGTTGCGTCAATTGGGGCAGGAACGCGCCAGCAGCATCAAGGACTACCTGGTCGACAAGGGCCAACTGGCGGATGACCGGGTGTACTTCATCGACGCCAACCTTGGCGAAGCCGAAAGCGATGGTCGGGTCGTGACGCAAATGCACCTGGACGCCGAGTGATGAGCCACAACTGGCTGGTTGCAATAGCGCTGATGCTCGCCGCCAGCCCCGCGCTGGCCTCCGACACGCTGCGTTGTGGCAGTCAGTTGGTCAGTCTCGGCGACCGCACCAGCGAAGTGCTGCAGAAGTGTGGCGAACCGGTCAGCCGCGATGTCCTCGGCTACAAGCGCAGCGCCAATCGCCGCGAAGAGTTTCAGGTCGAGGAATGGACCTACGGCCCGAGCAACGGCATGTACCAGTACCTGCGCTTTGAAGGCAACCGCCTGCGGCAGATCAACAGCAAGCGCGGTAACTGAACCACAACCTATATCCCTGTGGGAGCGGGCTTGCTCGCGAATGCAGTGTGTCAGCTGATGAATATGCCTGCTGACACACCGCATTCGCGAGCAAGCCCGCTCCCACATTTAGCTTTTGCTGACCTGAAATAGAACAGGCCCCGACACAAGTGCCGGGGCCCGTAATGGTCACGTCCGTGTGACCGTTCGCATGAACTCTAAAGTTGCGGCAGACGTATTGCTCGGCCCGTCTGTCGCGCCTTCTCCCGGTCCAGGCGAGAAGTCATGCCTTACTCGGCTTTCAGGCCGTCAGCGGAGACCGCTTTGACGCCTTTGATTTTCTTGGCGATAGCCACGGCGGTGGTTTTCTGTGCCTCGGTCACTGCAACAGTGGAGGACAGGGATACAACGCCTTTGTTGGTTTCAACTTTGATATCGGTACCTGGAATGCCTTTTTCGGTTACCAGGTCGCTTTTGACTTTGGTAGTGATCCAGGTATCGGAAGTAGCTTCTTTAGCCTTGGTCATTTCACCAGCAGCCAGAGTCATTGGAGCCTGAGTAGCCTGGGTGGTTTGTGCGAAAGCACCGGAAGCCATGGTCAGGGTCAGCGCGGTAGCAGCAGCGGCAGTGATAGCGAACTTCTTCATACGAGTAACTCCTGTTTTTCTG
The DNA here is from genome assembly GCF_057799175.1 of Pseudomonas sp. 14P5.3.2. Taxonomy (NCBI): domain Bacteria; kingdom Pseudomonadati; phylum Pseudomonadota; class Gammaproteobacteria; order Pseudomonadales; family Pseudomonadaceae; genus Pseudomonas; species Pseudomonas sp. 14P5.3.2. Next base: position 8,319 of record NZ_JBYOKU010000035.1, read on the forward strand.
GAAAGTCTGCTGGTTGTCTTGTCAGCAGGGTTACTGGGTATATTGCGAAGGCTGTGCCAACTTTTCGAAAGACAATAAATCGTTATAAATCAATTAGTTATGAATTAGCCAAATTTTCGGAATCATGCAATTTGCATGACGCATGCATTATCGACATGCAAGTTGCGGCTTTTCGGAAAGTTCCTAACACGCTGAAATTATTGAAGCTTTTTCCAGCGCAGAAAGGCAAAAAAATGCCCCGCATCGCGGGGCATCTCAGGCCGTTTGCTGACTAGATCAGGCACCGGTACCCGCGCAACCTTTAGGCGCGTAGTCCGGGTTGACGGTCGATGCACAGCTCCAGACGCCGGAGGTGTTGCCGGTTGCAGCCCCCGTGCGGGTAAGAGTGATGGTTTTACCCAGCACCGGGCCCGGGGCGTTCACCAGTGTGCAGGTAATGGTGCCGGCACCTGTCGTAGCTGTTCCCGAAGCCGCCAGTGTGCAGTTGGAGGTGGTCGCTGTGGCACTACCGGCCACGAGTAACAGGGTTGGATCGGTACCTTGATTAATGGTGTCCTCGAACGGCACCTTCAGCGCGCTGATTTCGGCCAGACCTGCCGTCACCTTCGAACGCGCCTGATACTTGGAGTATTGCGGCAGGGCGATGGTCGCCAGAATGCCGATGATCGCCACCACGATCAGCAGCTCGATCAGAGTGAAACCTTTTTGGTTGTTCATAGACAGGCTCTCCATGCATGAGTCGGAATCTCATGATCTGCAAAGGGCTCAGCATAGGCCGTGCCAACCGCTTGCAGACCCCGTGCGCTCGGCATAAAGGGGCCGTGTCGCGCTTTCCTACAACCCGTAACCGCACTATCTGACACTTTTTGTCACCTGTACCGGGCGTGTTTGGCGCTGTCACTTGACTAGGCTATAAGTCATGAACTGTCAGCATCCGGAATCCCCATGAATGACATCGCTCTGAGCGGACTGGCCAAGCAATTGGTACAGGCCGAACTGCTTACGGAAAAAAGCGCCCAGCAGGCCTGGCAACAGGCGCAGCGCAATCGGCTGTCGCTGGTCAGTTACCTGGTGCAGAACAAACTGGTGAAGAGCTCACAGGTCGCCGAGATCGCTTCCGAGCATTTCGGCATGGCCTTCATGGACCTCAATTGCCTGGACAAGGAAACCCAGCCCAAAGGCCTGGTCAGTGAAAAACTGGTACGCCAGCACCACGCCCTGCCCTTGTGGCGGCGTGGCAACAAACTATTCGTGGGCATTTCCGACCCGAGCAATCATCAGGCGATCAATGACATTCAGTTCAGCACCGGGCTGAGCACCGAAGCCATTCTGGTGGAGGACGACAAGCTCACAGAGGCCATCGAGAAATTCTTCGACACCCATACCAGCGGCCTCGAAGAAATGGCCGACGTCGATCTCGACGGCGTGGATGTCGAGTCCGTCGACGACAGCCGCCAGGACGCCATTGGCGGACTCGACGCCGACGACGCACCGGTCGTGCGTTTCGTGCACAAGATGCTGCTCGACGCGATCAAAAGTGGTTCGTCGGACCTGCACTTCGAACCCTACGAAAAAAACTTCCGGGTGCGCGTGCGTACCGACGGCATCCTGCGCGAGGTGGCCAAACCGCCGATCCAGTTGGCCGGGCGAATCGCCGCACGCCTGAAAGTCATGGCCAGCCTGGATATCTCGGAGCGACGCAAACCCCAGGACGGGCGGATCAAGATGCGCCTGTCGAAGACCAAGTCCATCGACTTCCGGGTCAACACCCTGCCGACCCTGTGGGGCGAAAAAGTGGTGATCCGGATTCTCGATCCTTCCAGCGCGCAGATCGGCATCGATGCGCTGGGTTACGAACCGGCGCAGAAAGACCTGTACATGGCAGCGCTGAAGCAACCGCAGGGCATGATTCTGGTGACCGGGCCTACCGGGTCGGGGAAAACCGTATCGCTGTACACCGGCCTGAATATCCTCAACACCGTCGACATCAACATTTCGACCGCCGAAGACCCGGTGGAAATCAACATGGAAGGCATCAACCAGGTCAACGTCAATCCCAAGCAAGGGCTGGATTTTGCCCAGGCGCTGCGTTCGTTTCTGCGGCAGGACCCGGACGTGATCATGGTCGGGGAAATCCGCGATCTGGAAACCGCCGAAATCGCGATCAAGGCCGCGCAGACCGGCCACCTGGTGCTGTCCACGCTGCACACCAACAGCGCCGCCGAAACCCTGACCCGCCTGCACAACATGGGCATTCCCGGGTTCAACATCGCCACCTCGGTGAGCCTGATCATCGCCCAGCGTCTGGCGCGCAAGCTGTGCAGCCACTGCAAGAAACCGATCGAGATCCCCCGCGAAACGCTGATCAAGGAAGGTTTCCCGCCGGAACAGATCGGCAGTTTCACGATCTATGAGCCGGTCGGTTGCGACCTCTGCAACGGCGGCTACAAGGGACGCGTGGGGATTTACGAAGTGGTGAAAAACACCCCTGACCTGCAACGGCTGATCATGGCCGAAGGCAATTCGCTGGAAATCGACAGCCAGATGCGTCGCGACGGCTTCGACGACCTGCGCACCTCGGGCCTGCACAAGGCCATGCAAGGCATCACCAGCCTGGAAGAAATCAACCGGGTCACCAAGGACTGAACATGGCGGTCAAGGCAGCGAAAATCAGCGTCTACGCCTGGGAAGGCACGGATCGCAAAGGCAGCAAGGTCACGGGCGAGTTGAGCGGGCAGAACCCCGCGCTGATCAAGGCCCAGCTGCGCAAACAAGGGATCAATCCAGGCAAGGTGCGCAAGAAATCCACCTCCTTGCTCAGCCTCGGCAAACGCATCAAGGCCCAGGACATCGCCCTGTTCACGCGGCAGATGGCAACCATGATGAAGGCCGGCGTACCGCTGTTGCAGTCGTTCGACATCATTGGCGAAGGCTTCGACAACCCGGCGATGCGCAAACTGGTGGACGAGGTTAAGCAGGAAGTGGCCGCCGGCAACAGCTTCGCTGCGGCCCTGCGCAAGAAGCCGCAGTATTTCGATGAGTTGTATTGCAACCTGGTGGATGCCGGCGAGCAATCCGGCGCCCTCGATACGTTGCTGGAACGGGTCGCGACCTATAAGGAAAAAAGCGAAGCGCTCAAGGCCAAGATCAAGAAAGCCATGACCTATCCCGCCGCCGTAGTACTGGTGGCGATGGTGGTCACGGGGATTTTGCTGGTGAAAGTGGTGCCGCAATTCCAGGCGGTATTCTCCGGTTTCGGTGCTGAACTGCCGGCCTTTACCCTGATGGTCATCAGCATCTCGGAGTTCATGCAGCAATGGTGGTGGATAGTGCTCGGCGCCCTGATTGCGGCGGTGTTCGGCATTCGTCATGCGCTGAAGAAATCCCAGGCCTTGCGCGACCGCAAAGACACCTGGCTGCTGAAGCTGCCGCTGGTGGGCACGCTGATGTACAAATCGGCGGTGGCGCGATTCGCCCGCACCCTGTCGACCACCTTCGCCGCTGGCGTACCGCTGGTGGAAGCACTGGATTCGGTGGCCGGCGCCACCGGCAACGTGGTGTTCAAACGTGCCGTGCTGCGTATCCGCCAGGACGTCGCCACCGGCATGCAGCTGAATTTTTCCATGCGCAGCACCGGGGTCTTCCCCAACATGGCGGTGCAGATGACCGCCATCGGTGAGGAGTCGGGCGCACTGGATGACATGCTCGACAAGGTCGCCGGTTTTTATGAGGACGAAGTGGATAACATGGTCGACAACCTCACCAGCCTGATGGAGCCGTTCATCATGGTGGTGCTCGGGGTCATCGTCGGCGGGCTGGTCGTGGCCATGTACCTGCCGATTTTCCAACTCGGCTCAGCGATCTGACATGCCTATCGACGAACTCTTCAGTCTGTATCCGCTGGCCTTCGTACTCGCCGCCCTGCTGCTGGGGCTGGTGGTCGGCAGTTTTCTCAACGTGCTGGTCTGGCGTCTGCCGAAAATGCTCGAGCGCGATTGGCGCCAGCAGGCGCAGGACGTCCTTGGCCTGCCGAGCGAAACGCCGCTGCCAACCTACAACCTGATGCTGCCGCACTCCCAGTGCCCGCACTGCGGCCACCGGATTCGGGCGTGGGAGAACATTCCACTGCTCAGCTACCTGCTGTTGCGCGGACGCTGTTCGGCGTGCACCGCGCCCATCAGCAAACGTTATCCCCTGACCGAACTGGCCTGCGGCCTGCTCTCGGCATTCGTCGCCTGGCATCTGGGGTTCGGCTGGCCGGCCGGTCTGTTGATCGTCCTCACCTGGGGGCTGCTGGCGATGAGCCTGATCGACACCGAACATCAACTGCTGCCCGATGTGCTGGTGTTGCCGTTGTTGTGGCTGGGGCTGATCGTCAACAGTTTCGGCCTGTTCGTCTCGCTAAACGCGGCGCTGTGGGGCGCGGTGGCCGGTTACATGGCGCTGTGGTCGGTGTTCTGGCTGTTCAAGCTGCTGACCGGCAAGGACGGCATCGGCCACGGGGATTTCAAGCTGCTGGCGCTGCTCGGGGCCTGGGGTGGCTGGCAGATTCTGCCGCTGACGATCCTGCTGTCATCGCTGGTGGGGGCGATTGTCGGGGTGATTCTGTTGCGTCTGCGCGAGCAGAAAACCTCGACGCCGATCCCCTTCGGCCCGTATCTGGCAATTGCCGGCTGGATTGCCTTGCTCTGGGGTGGTCAAATAACCGACTTCTATTGGCAGTTTGTCGGTTTGAAATGAATACCCCTGTGGAAAAACCCTGGATTCTCGGCCTGACCGGCGGCATCGGCAGCGGTAAAAGCGCCGCGGCCCAGCACTTCATCGATCTCGGAATCCATGTGGTCGACGCCGACCATGCGGCGCGCTGGGTGGTCGAGCCGGGACGTCCGGCACTGGCAAAGATTGCCGAGCACTTTGGCGCGGATGTGTTGCAGGCTGACGGCACGCTGAACCGCGCCGCCCTGCGCCAGCTGATCTTTGAAGTGGCGGAGGAACGCCGCTGGCTCGAAGCCCTGCTGCATCCGTTGATCGCCGAGGAAATCGCCCATCATCTGGCGCTGGCAAAATCGCCGTACGCGATTCTGGTGTCGCCGCTGTTGATCGAATCCGGGCAACACGCGATGACCCAGCGGATTCTGGTGATCGACGCCCCGCAACAACTGCAGATCGAACGCACCTTGCAGCGCGACCAGACCAGCGAACAGCAGGTCCAGGCGATCCTCAAGGCCCAGTCGAGCCGCGAAGATCGCGTGAGCCACGCCGACGATGTCGTGGTCAACGACCGCGACCTCGCCTGGCTGCACAGCGAAGTCGAGCGTCTGCATCACTTTTACCTGACTTTATCCGGAGGCCATTCATGAGCCCTACAACCGTCGAATGCCCAACCTGCGGCGCCCCCGTGGAATTCACCCCCGAGAACAAATTCCGCCCGTTCTGCTCCGATCGCTGCAAGCTGATCGACCTCGGCGCCTGGGCGTCCGAAGAGCACAAGATTCCGGTCGCCCCGGATGCCGAAGACGAAATGTTCTCCGGCGATTTCGACCCGCGTCACTGAGATCAGGGCCGCATGAAGCCGTAGTCCTGATCGTCGTCGAGGTTTTCCGCGAGAAAGCGCAACTCGTCGGCCAGGTCTTCGGCGTTGCGCACCGTCTTGCTCTGTTGCACCACCGCGCTGAGCAAGGCGCGCAAACTCAGGCCCGGATCGAAGCCCACCTCCAGCGCCATGTCCAGACTCTGCCGTGTCTCCTGCCTCGCCCACTCGTAAACACTCATGCCGCTGCTCCTGAAGGAATTTGGCCGAGCATGAAATGCCGTGCGGGTGGCGGGTTTGATGTGGATCAAGACTTGGGATCGTCGTCCTTCCAGGGCGCCGAAAGGTAGCGGGTGCGGTTGAAGGTTTCCAGCCACTCGGGACTGAACACCACCAGCGCACTGATCACCATGCCGTTGATAAAGGCTTCGGGGAAAATCAGCAGCCACAGGTAGCCGATGAAGTCTTCCAGCCATTCCGGCATGGCGAACAGACCGTCGTACCAGAGCAGGCCCAGGCTCAATGTCAGGCACAGCAACGCCGACAACGCCGCCGCAAAGAACCCGGAACAGAAGATGTACACAAACGGATTACGCGGCTGGGCACGCTCGACGATGATCGCCACGCACTCGGTGATCAACACCGGCAACAGGATCAGCAACGTACCGTTGACCCCGACCGCCGCCAGATCCTGACGCCCGAGCAACACCAGCCCGAGCTGCGCCACCAGCCCGCCGATGATCGCCAGCGGCCAGTCGAGCAGCAACGTCACGGCGGTCATGCCGATAAAGTGATAAGAAACCCCGGTGTCGAAATCCCTGCGCACCATCCACAGCAGAAACAAGGCGAACACCGTGCCGAACAGCAGATGCTGGCGGCGACTGTCAGTGAACAACTCGACCCACGGCGCACGACAGATCGCCCAGACCAGCACCGGCAGGTAAATCAGCCAGCCAAGTGTCAGGCTTGTCGAAGACAGCAGTTCTGCACCGATCATGAATCCCTTACCTTCTCCATGGGTTTGATTCCCTCATCGGAGTCTACACCGCCCTCTTCCAGGCATCAGCCGATGCAAAGCTTTCTGCTTGTCGCATTTGAACGCTAAGCTTGGGCCTATGGATGACTCAGATTACTTACGCCTGCTGACCATTGCGGCCGAGCAAGCCAACGCGTTCCTGTCCAATGCCCGCAAATGGGAGCGTGAGCGTTGGGTCTGCCAGCGCCTGCTGCAAGGCTTGAACATCCCTTACCGCGCCGATGAGTTCGCCCCCGCCGGCGAGCCGCCGGACGTGCTGTTTCGCGATGCCAATTTCGAAGTGTTCTTCGTTCTCGATGAAGGCCGCCGACTCAACGACGAATGGCGCGATGAACTGCAACGCCGCCGCAGTGCGTTTTCCCTCAGCCAACTGGTGCGCCGTGAAGCCAAGCCACGGCGGATCCCGGCCAATGAGTTCTTGCTGCGACTGGCGCCGACCTTGCGCAAAAAAGCGCACAACTACAAAGAACGCGGTATGGATCTGGGTGAACTGGACATCATTGCCTTCGCCAGCCTCAAGCGCGAGGTGCTGGACCTGAACAGCCATTTTCCACCGCCGACCGAGTATCTGCGCCAAGGTTGGCGCTCGCTGTCGCTGGTCGGCCCGACCTTCGCCCGGGTGCTGTTCGCCCATCCCGATGCGCCGGACTTTCTGCGCAGCAACCTCGGTCGCAGCATCGTCTTCGATGTCGGGATCAGCCTGTGACGCCGCTGCAGCAGTTGATTGCCGACGTCCCGCAGACTGGCCGCGTACGCTGGATCGGCGTGCGCCCCGAGTCTCGCGGCCCGATGATCGAGCTCGACGCCGTCGAGGCACGGCTTGAAGCCGGATTGACCGGTGACCACGCCCGCCCCGGCGTGCGCAATGCGCGGCAAGTGACGTTGATTCAGTTCGAACACCTGGCGGTCATCAGCGCGTTGATGGGCCGGCCTGAAGATCAACCCGTGAGGCCTGAAGACCTGCGGCGCAATCTGGTCATCAGCGGTATCAATCTGTTTAGTCTCAAGGGTCGGCGCTTTCGCATCGGTCAGGCAATATTCGAGACCACCGGCTGGTGTCAGCCCTGCGCGCGCCTGCAAAACAACCTTGGCCCCGGCACCTTTCAAGCGGTGCGCGGGCATGGCGGAATTACCGCGCGGGTGTTACAAAGCGGGATCATTCGCCTCGACGACGGTGTTTCTGTCGAACCGGTTCCGGCCAGTGGCTATGCTGCATTCAACCCGGGTTAAAAACCGCTGTAGCTTCCCCACCTTCAGCAACGTCTACCTGACGAGGCCTTTATGACCAGCCGCCTGAACCCCGAAGACCAGAAGCATGTCGAAGAGTACCTGCAGTTGTCCCAACACCGTGTCGAGCGCCGGCCTTTCCGGCCGTGGATGCTCCTGGTGCTGGTACTGGCAGTGACCATTGGTCTGGGCTTGCTGAGCCGATTAATCAGTTACCTGACGCTATGAGCTGCCTCGCGCTCGCTCGGGTAACCGCACCGATTTCCTTTAAAAACCTTGCGAGTTATCCCTATGTCCCATCGTATTGTTATTGTCGGCGGCGGCGCCGGCGGTCTGGAGCTGGCTACCCGTCTGGGTAAGACTCTGGGCAAGCGCGGCACGGCCAGTGTGATGCTGGTCGACGCGAACCTCACGCACATCTGGAAACCATTGCTGCACGAAGTGGCCGCCGGATCGCTGAACTCTTCCGAAGACGAACTCAACTATGTTGCTCAGGCGAAATGGAACCACTTCGAGTTCCAGCTGGGGCGCATGAGCGGGCTTGATCGCGCGCAGAAGAAAATCCAGCTGGCAGCCACCTACGACGAGAACGGCGTGGAACTGGTACCGGCTCGTGAAGTGGCCTACGACTCGCTGGTGATCAGTGTCGGCAGCACCACCAACGACTTCGGTACCCAGGGCGCGGCGCAGCACTGCCTGTTCCTCGACACTCGTAAACAGGCCGAGCGTTTTCACCAGCAACTGCTCAACCACTATCTGCGCGCGCATGCCGGGCAGACCGATGTGATCGAGCAGATCAGTGTGGCGATCGTCGGGGCCGGCGCCACGGGCGTCGAGCTGGCGGCAGAACTGCACAACGCGGCGCATGAGCTGGCTGCGTACGGCCTGGACCGGATCAAACCGGAAAACATGCACATCACCCTGATCGAAGCCGGCCCTCGGGTGCTGCCAGCCCTGCCAGAACGCATCAGCGGCCCGGTGCACAAGACCCTGGAGAAACTCGGGGTCAATGTGACGACCAACGCTTCGGTCAGCGAAGTGACCGCCGACAGCCTGATCACCGCCGATGGCAACGTGATCAAGGCCAGCCTGAAAGTCTGGGCCGCCGGGATTCGCGCGCCGGGTTTCCTCAAGGACATCGACGGTCTGGAAACCAACCGTATCAATCAGCTGCAAGTGCTGCCGACGTTGCAGACCACCCGCGACGAAAACATTTTCGCCTTCGGTGACTGCGCCGCGTGCCCGCAACCGGGTTCGGATCGCAACGTGCCACCGCGTGCGCAAGCCGCGCACCAACAAGCTTCGTTACTGGCCAAGTCGCTCAAGCTGCGCATCGAAGGCAAGACTCTGCCGGAGTACAAATACACCGACTACGGCTCGCTGATTTCGCTGTCGCGCTTCTCGGCTGTGGGTAACTTGATGGGCAATCTGACCGGCAGTGTGATGCTGGAGGGATGGCTGGCGCGGATGTTCTATGTCTCGCTGTACCGCATGCACCAGATGGCGCTGTACGGGCCGTTTCGCACTGCGATGCTGATGCTGGGCAGCAAGATCGGTCGCGGCACCGAGCCACGCCTGAAGCTGCATTGATTTAAAAACGGTGGGAGCGGGCTTGCTCGCGAAGAGGTCGTGTCATTCAACATTCCTGTCGACTGATACACCGCTTTCGCGAGCAAGCCCGCTCCCACATTGTTTTGCGCAGCTCACAAATCCAGCTCACTCCTACAATCGATCTCTGTTCATCAGAGCTGGAAGCGCCGCACCATGCCTTGGAGCGCGTTGGCCAGTTGCGACAGTTCGTGACTCGACGCGCTGGTCTGATCGGCGCCCGCTGCCGAACGGACCGACAGGTCGCGAATGTTCACCAGGTTACGATCCACTTCCCGCGCAACTTGCGCCTGCTCTTCGGCGGCACTGGCGATCACCAGATTGCGCTCATGAATCTCATGCACTGACGCGGTGATGGTTTCCAGCGCCTCCCCGGCGCGCTCGGCCAACGCCAGCGTGGTCGTGGCCCGTGCAGCGCTGGCCTGCATCGAATCCAGCGCCAGGCTTGAGCCACTGCGCATGCCCTGCACCATCTGCTCGATCTCCTGCGTCGATTGCTGGGTGCGATAGGCCAGCGCCCGCACTTCATCGGCGACCACCGCAAAACCTCGTCCGCTCTCCCCTGCGCGGGCCGCCTCGATGGCGGCGTTGAGCGCGAGCAGGTTGGTCTGCTCGGCAATGGCACGGATCACATCCAGCACTTTGCCGATGTCCTGTGACTGGTTGGCCAGCGATTGCACCAACTCGCCGGTGTGCTGCACGTCGCTGGCCAGCGCATTGATGGCCAATGCGGTGTCGCTGACCCGCGCCTGTCCCAGTTGCGCCGACTCACTGGATTGACGGGTGGCATCGGACGTCGACACGGCATTACGAGCGACTTCTTCAACGGCCGTGGTCATTTCATTGACCGCCGTGGCGGCCTGTTCGATTTCGTTGTTCTGCTGTTGCAGACCTTGTGTGCTATCGAGCGTCACGGCGTTGAGCTCATCGGCAGCGGTCGCCAGTTGCGTGGCCGAACCGCTGATGCCTTGCAGCGTTTCCCGCAGGTTCTGCTGCATGGTCGCCAGCGCCTTGAGCAAACGACTGACCTCATCGTTGCCGTGGGTTTCGATCGGTCGGGTCAGATCGCCCCGGGCCACGCTTTCGGCAGCGCTGACAGCGGTGCTCAGCGGACGGACGATGCTGCGGGTGAGCAACATGGCCAGGGCCACCGTGGCCAGCGCCGCCAGCGCGATGAACAGACTGACGATAGTGCGCGAGGTCTGATAGTGGTCAGCGGATTTCTGGCTTTCAGCGGCCACCTGTCTGGCGAACAGATCCGCCAGGTCATTGAGTTGCTTGCCGGAGCCGTCGACCACGGTTTTCATATCAATCAGCAGCAGTTTGGTCAGTGCGTCACGCTGGCCTTGATCGGCCAGGGTGAAGGATTGCGCGATGCCGGTGCGATATGCGGCAAAGGTTTTTTTGAACTGGTCATAGAGCTGCTGGCCTTCCGGCGTGGTGACCAGTTTGTCGTAGGCGGCGATCTTCTCGCTCAGCTCTTTGTCGCGGGTGTCCATCTGGCTGCGGTAAGTCGCGATGTTCTTCGGATCCTGATCAAGTGCCATGCGCAGGGAAATCGTGCGGATCCGCAGCATCAACTCACGAATCTCGTCGCCGCCGCGAATGCTCGGCAGCCACTGGCTCTCTACCGCAACTTCACTGTCACGGATGCTCGACATCTGCCCCAAGGCAAATACCCCAAGCAACGCCACCAGTACCGCGATCAGGGCAAAACCCAGTGCGGCACGTGGAGCAATATTCAACTGACGAAGCAACATGAGGAACGCCCTTATTCTTGTATTGGCCAGATTGAAGGGGCGAACAGCGGCAGTCCCCTCTCGTTAGCGGGCTATCGGCAAGTTGTACGATGACTTGAAGCGAATTGTCTTTTGCGAGGACAAAAAAATCCCCGTATCTTTCGATACGAGGATTTTCAATATGGTCGGGGTAAGGGGATTCGAACTCCTGACATCCTGCTCCCAAAGCAGGCGCGCTACCGGACTGCGCTATACCCCGGTAAAAAAAAGGCGACCTTTCAAAGATCGCCTTCTTCGATCAGCGCTTTTGGCCTCTGATCTTAAGATTCGATCCCAGCCTTAACTGGTTTCAAAAATGGTGGGTCGTGTGGGATTCGAACCTACGACCAATTGGTTAAAAGCCAACTGCTCTACCAACTGAGCTAACGACCCAAAAATGGTCGGGGTAAGGGGATTCGAACTCCTGACATCCTGCTCCCAAAGCAGGCGCGCTACCGGACTGCGCTATACCCCGGCTTGAAATTGGCTCCGTGACCAGGACTCGAACCTGGGACCCAATGATTAACAGTCATTTGCTCTACCGACTGAGCTATCACGGAACTACATATTTCAATTTACAACGGTGAATCTTACAGCTCTTAGACGTCGTTCGCATCGCTGCGTTCGTGTGTCTGAGGCGCGCTATTCTACAACCTAGAACACCTCTGTCAACCCCCTAAATCGCTTTCAAGTTAATGATTTGCAACTTATTTCAGATTTCAGCTCAGTGAGCTGAGATGCTGCGGGTGACTGACTGCGGGGCGCACTTTACAAGCCTTTTCCTTAGAGTTCAACAGCCTAACGAAAAAAAGGCCTCGCAAAGCGAGGCCTTCCTTATTTCATTGGCTTTGCCGCTCAGTCGAAAACGATTTCGTCGTTCACGACCTTGCCGGTCGCCGTATCGCCCGGCAGGAAATGCCCTGACAGGATCAACTGCGCCAACGGGTTTTCGATCCAGCGCTGGATCGCACGTTTGAGCGGACGTGCGCCATACACCGGGTCGTAACCCACGGCAATCAACTTGTCCATGGCTTCCGGACTCAGTTCCAGCTTCAGCTCGCGCTCGGCCAGACGACTGCGCAGACGGCCCAGCTGGATCTCGGTAATGCCCGCGATCTGATCCCGCGCCAGCGGTTCGAAAATCACCACTTCGTCGACCCGGTTGATGAACTCCGGACGGAAGTGCGACGTCAGCGCGTCCATCACCGCTGCACGCTGGGCCTCACGGTCACCGACCAGTTCCTGAATCTGCGACGAACCGAGGTTCGACGTCATGACGATCACGGTATTGCGGAAATCCACCGTGCGTCCGTGACTGTCGGTCAGACGGCCGTCCTCCAGCACTTGCAGCAGGATGTTGAACACGTCCGGGTGCGCCTTCTCGACCTCATCCAGCAGGATCACCGAGTAAGGCTTGCGACGCACCGCTTCGGTCAGGTAACCACCCTCCTCGTAGCCAACATAGCCTGGTGGTGCGCCGATCAGCCGTGCCACGGAATGTTTCTCCATGAACTCGGACATGTCGATCCGCACCATCGCCTCTTCAGTATCAAAGAGGAATTCGGCCAGCGCCTTGCACAGCTCGGTTTTACCGACACCGGTCGGGCCGAGGAACATGAACGAGCCGCTTGGACGATTCGGATCCGCCAGCCCGGCACGCGAGCGGCGTACCGCGTTGGCGACCGCAACCACCGCTTCGTCCTGACCGATCACACGCTGGTGCAACAGGCTTTCCATCTTCATCAGCTTGTCGCGCTCGCCTTCAAGCATTTTCGACACCGGAATACCGGTCCACTTCGAAACGACTTCGGCGATTTCCTCTTCGGTCACCTTGCTGCGCAGCAACTGGTTTTCGCTCTTGCCGTGCTGGTCGACCATTTGCAGGCTGCGCTCCAGATCCGGGATCACCCCGTACTGCAATTCGGCCATGCGGTTGAGGTCGCCTTTACGACGTGCCGCTTCCAGCTCCTGACGCGACTGCTCGATCTTTTGCTGAATCTGCGCCGAACCCTGTACCTCGGCTTTTTCCGAGTTCCAGATTTCTTCCAGATCCGAGTACTCACGCTCGAGGCGGACGATTTCTTCCTGGAGTTTTTCCAGGCGTTTCATCGCCGCTTCATCGCTTTCTTTCTTCAGTGCCTGAGATTCAACCTTGAGCTGAATCAGGCGACGCTCCAGACGATCCAGCACTTCCGGCTTGGAGTCGATCTCCATGCGAATACGGCTGGCGGCCTCGTCGATCAGGTCGATGGCCTTGTCCGGCAGTTGCCGGTCAGTGATGTAACGATGGCTGAGCTTGGCCGCGGCGATAATCGCGCCGTCGGTGATCGCCACTTTATGGTGAACCTCATAACGCTCCTTGAGGCCACGCAAGATGGCGATGGTGTCTTCTTCACTCGGCTCGTCCACCAGGACTTTCTGGAAACGCCGCTCAAGCGCCGCATCCTTCTCTATATATTGGCGGTACTCGTTGAGCGTGGTTGCGCCGACGCAGTGCATCTCACCGCGCGCCAGTGCCGGTTTGAGCATGTTGCCGGCATCCATCGAGCCTTCGCCCTTACCGGCGCCGACCATGGTGTGCAATTCGTCGATGAACAGAATGATCTGCCCTTCCTGCTTCGACAGCTCATTGAGCAACGCTTTCAGGCGCTCTTCGAACTCACCGCGATACTTGGCACCGGCAATCAGCGCGCCCATGTCCAGCGACAGCAGACGTTTACCCTTGAGGCCGTCCGGCACTTCGCCGTTGATGATGCGCTGGGCCAGACCCTCGGCAATCGCGGTTTTACCCACGCCAGGTTCACCGATCAGCACCGGGTTGTTCTTGGTGCGACGCTGTAGAACCTGAATGGTGCGGCGAATTTCGTCGTCACGGCCGATCACCGGATCGAGCTTGCCTTCTTCGGCACGCTTGGTCAGGTCGACGGTGTATTTATCCAGCGCCTGACGCGACTCTTCGTGGTTGGCGTCATTCACCGCCTCACCGCCGCGCAGGTTGTTGATCGCGTTTTCCAGGGCTTTCTTGCTCACGCCCTGGCCGAGCAGCAATTTGCCGAGCTTGCTGTTCTCGTCCATCGCGGCGAGCAGCACCAGTTCGCTGGAAATGAACTGGTCGCCCTTCTGCTGGGCCAGACGATCCGCCTGATTGAGCAGGCGCGCCAGATCCTGCGACATGTTCACGTCGCCGGTCGGGTTCTGGATTTTCGGTAATTGGTCGAGCTCTTTGGTCAGCTCTTTGCGCAAGCTGTTGACGTCGAAGCCCACTTGCATCAACAGGGGTTTGATCGAACCACCCTGTTGTTCAAGCATGGCTTGCATCAAGTGCGCCGGCTCGATGGCCGGATGATCGTGGCCGACAGCCAGGGATTGGGCGTCGGACAACGCCAACTGAAGTTTGCTGGTTAAACGGTCTATACGCATGGGGTCACCTTCCTTTTGAGCAGGCCGGACCTAAAAACCATCCTGAATAAAGAAACCTGCCAGATACCACTGTAGATGTGGTCGATTCTGGGAGATTCAAGCGGCGGACAGTTGATGCAGATCAGTCAGTCTAGCGGGTGAGCCAGATTAAGGAGGCGAACCGACCTGTGCGCGACGCACGGCGGTAAGAAAAGAAGCGCGGGTCGGTCACGGTGCAGAAACCGCCGCCATAAACCGCGGTGACACCGCGTTCAGCCAGACGCAGGCGCGCCAGCAGATAAATGTCAGCCATGAACTTGCCAGCATTGTGGCTGGGCACGAAGGCGGCTGCCGCTTCGGGCAATTGACTGACGAAGACTTCGCGTACTTCCGGCCCGACTTCGAAGGCTTTCGGGCCGATGGCCGGGCCGAGCCAGACCAGCACGTCCGCCGCAGCGGTGTCGAGATGATCGAGGGTGGCTTCAAGTACGCCCGCCGCCAACCCGCGCCAGCCGGCATGGGCCGCCGCGACGCGAGTGCCGGCACGGTTGCAGAACAATGCCGGCAGGCAATCCGCGGTCATCGCCGTGCAGGCAACCCCGGGAGTTGCCGTCCAACTGGCGTCGGCGGTGGCGACCACGCCCGGATCAGCATGAGCCACGTCAATTCCGTGCACTTGCTGCAACCAGGCAGGCTTGATCGAGAAGTGTTCGGTCAGACGCCGACGATTCTCGGCTACTGCTTCCGGACGATCATCGACGTGATCGCCCAGATTGAGGCTGTCGAACGGTGCCTCGCTGACACCCCCCTCGCGGGTGGTGACACAGGCCCTGACGCTGGCCGGCGCTGGCCAGTCCGGCGTCAGCCAGTTCATCCGACGAATGCCTCGCGATCCTGCTTGAGCAGGGTCAGCAGCCAGACGAAATCTTCCGGCAGCGGCGATTCCCAGCTCATGCGCTCACCGCTGGTCGGATGATCCAGTTCAAGGAAGCGCGCGTGCAATGCCTGACGCGGGAAGTGCTTGAGCGATTCGACCATGGTCGGGTTCGCAGCAGGCGGAATACGGAAACGCCCGCCGTACGCAGGGTCGCCGACCAACGGGAAGTTGATGTGCGACATGTGCACACGGATCTGGTGAGTCCGGCCGGTTTCCAGTTTGACCCGCACGTGCGTGTGCGAACGGAAACGCTCCAGCACGCGGTAGTGACTGACGGCCGGCTTGCCGCCTTCCATCACTGCCATGCGTTGGCGCTGCTGGCCGTGACGGCCGATCGGGGCGTTGATCTTGCCCCCGGCGGTCACGACACCAATCACGATGCACTCGTAGATCCGGCTGACGCTGCGGCTTTGCAGCTGGGCAACGAGCTTGGTCTGCGCCTGAATGGTCTTGGCCACCACCATCAGACCGGTGGTGTCCTTGTCCAGGCGATGCACGATACCGGCGCGCGGGACATTGATGATGTCCGGCACGTGGTGCAGCAAGGCATTGAGCAAGGTGCCATCGGCGTGACCGGCAGCCGGGTGCACCACCAGGCCCGCAGGCTTGTTGATCACCAGGATGTCGTCGTCTTCATAGACGATGTCGAGTTCGATGTCCTGGGCGATCCACTCGCCCTGGGCTTCCTGCTCGGCAGTCAGCTCAAGGATGGCACCGCCATGAACGATGTCGCGCGGGCGGATGACCGCCCCGTCCACAGTCAGGCGACCTTCTTTGATCCAGGCGGAAAGGCGCGAGCGAGAGTGCTCAGCGAAGAGTTGGGCGGCGACTTGATCGAGGCGTTGGCCGCCCAAATCGGACGGCACCTCTGCGCGAAGTTCAATTTTATCGGACATGCTCTGACTGGGCGTCGGCACAGCCTTTGGTTTCGGCTGCGCGCTTGTGGTTAAATACGGCGTCTTTTGCCCCGAGGCTTTTCAACGGGGCGCTCATCATAACAGGACGGCCCCGCCCAAGACAGCGGCCGTCATAGGGACGCAAGCCGCCATGCAAGTGAAACACCTGCTGCTGATCGCCATCCTCGCATTGACCGCTGCTTGCTCATCGAAGGAAGTCGTAGACGAAAACCTCAGCGAAGCCGAGCTGTATCAGCAGGCTCAGACTGACCTGGACAACAACAGCTACACCAGCGCCACAGCCAAGCTGAAGGCCCTGGAGTCGCGTTATCCGTTCGGTCGCTACGCCGATCAGGCACAGCTGGAGTTGATCTACGCCAACTACAAGAACGCCGAGCCGGAAGCTGCAAAGTCCGCCGCCGAGCGTTTCATTCGTTTGCATCCGCAGCATCCGAACGTGGATTACGCGTATTACCTCAAGGGTCTGACCTCTTTCGACCAGGACGTCGGCCTGCTGGCGCGCTTCCTGCCGTTGGACATGACCAAGCGTGACCCGGGCGCTGCCCGCGACTCGTACAACGAGTTCGCGCAGCTGACCAGCCGCTACCCGAACAGCCGCTACGCGCCGGACGCCAAGCAGCGCATGATCTATCTGCGCAACCTGCTGGCGGCCTACGAAATCCACGTAGCCGACTACTACCTGACCCGTCAGGCCTACGTCGCCGCCGCCAACCGTGGCCGCTATGTAGTGGAAAACTTCCAGGAAACCCCATCGGTCGGCGACGGCCTGGCGGTGATGACCGAGGCTTACCAGCGTCTGCACCTGGACGAGCTGGCCGCCACCAGTCTGGAAACCCTGAAGCTCAACTACCCGAACCACCCGAGCCTGAAGGACGGTCAGTTCGTGCCATCGGTCGCCGAAGCCGACAACCGTTCGTTCCTGAGCAAGGCGACTTTGGGCCTGATCGAGTCGCGTCCGCCGCTGCCGCCGGGAGAAACCCGCGCCAACCAGGACGTGCAGAAGCAGTTCCAGGATGCAAAAGACGCAATCCCGAATGAGCTCAAGCCAAAAGACGAAAACGGCGAAGTGATCGAAGAAACTCACGAAGCCGCCGGCAACAACGACGACCGCTCGTGGTTCAGCTACATGACTTTCGGCATCTTCGACTGATCACACCGGGTACACAAAAAAGGGAGATCTGCGGATCTCCCTTTTTCATTGCCGGGCGTTAATAGTCTGTGCGCCTGACGACTCCTTGGCTAAACTGCCGAATCATTAGCCGAAAAGCCGCCCATCATGCTTCGTTTACTGTTCTGGATTGTCCTGATTTTCGCTGCAGTATGGCTGTGGCGCAAATTCAAGGCGCCCTCCGCGTCTGCCCAATCGCCCCGCGAGCAAGACGCCGCGCCGATGGTGCGTTGCGCCCATTGCGGCGTGCACCTGCCGCGCGATCGCGCGCTGAACCTTAAGCAACAGTGGTATTGCAGCCAGGCTCACCTTGAGCAAGGCCCAGGCACCAGTGATCGCTGAGGCCGCCAACGCCGACAGTAAACAGGCGCAGCGCCTGCTGCGCCTCTATCATCTCTACCGTTTAAGCGTCGGCATCACCCTGGTGCTGCTGATCTCCAGCAACATGGACAACCGCCTGCTGACGTCGGCCGACGACGAACTGCTGCGCAGCGGCAGCTGGTTGTATCTGGTGCTGAACATTCTGCTGGTGGTGTTCCTGGAGAACACCCGCCGCCCGGCGCAGCTGTTCACCCTGGCGCTGGTCGATGTGCTCTTGCTGTGCGGCCTGTTCTACGCGGCGGGCGGCGTGGCCAGCGCCATCGGTAACTTGCTGATTGTCTCGGTGGCGATCGCCAACACCCTGCTGCGCCGACGCATCGGCTTGCTGATAGCCGCCATCAGCGCTCTCGGTATCATTGGTGCAAGTTTCCTGCTGAGTTTCAACCACCCCCTGAGCGCCAACAATTACCTGCAAGCCGGAACCCTGGGCGCCTTGTGTTTTGCCGCTTCACTGCTGGTACAGGGGCTGGTCAGGCGCCTGGAAGTCAGCGAAAACCTCGCCGAACAGCGCGCCAGCGAAGTGGTCGGCCTCGAAGCCCTCAACGCCCTGATTCTGCAGCGCATGCGCACCGGCATCCTGGTGCTCGATGACCAGCGCCGGGTGCAACTGGCCAATCACAGCGCGAAAAGCCTGCTGGCGCAGTCGCACCTTGAGGGGCATTTGATCGATGACTACTCGCCGGCACTGGTCGAGCGCCTGCAACTGTGGCTGAGCAACCCGACCCTGCGCCCGCAGAGCCTGAAGATTCCCGGCAACGGCCTGGAACTGCAACCGAACTTCATCGCCCTCGCACAGAGTCCGAACCAGCAAACCCTGGTGTTTCTCGAAGACCTTGCACAAGTCGCCCAGCAAGCCCAGCAACTCAAGCTCGCCGCGCTCGGGCGCCTGACCGCCGGCATCGCCCATGAAATCCGTAACCCGCTGGGCGCCATCAGTCACGCCGCGCAGCTATTGGGTGAGTCCGAGGAACTCGATGGCGCGGATCGGCGTCTGACGCAGATCATTCAAGACCACTCCCAGCGCATGAACCGAGTCATCGAAAACGTCCTGCAACTGTCGCGCCGCCAGCAGAGCGCTCCGCAACGCCTGGATCTCAAACCGTGGCTGGAACGCTTCGTCTGCGAGAGCCGCGAACAGGCGACTGAGCGCCAGTCGATTCATTTGCGGATCAACTCCGGGGACTTCATCACATTGATGGACCCCGACCAGCTCACGCAAATTCTCGACAATCTGTTACGCAACGGCTGGCGGCACAGTGCCCTGCTGCACGAGCAGGCCGAGGTCTGGCTGGCACTGTTCATCGACCCCGACAGCCAGTTGGCGGTGCTCGAAGTGCAGGACAACGGCCCCGGTGTACCACCCGATCAGCAGGCCGATCTGTTCGAGCCGTTCTTCACCACCAGTAGCCAGGGCACCGGCCTTGGGCTTTATCTGTCCCGTGAGCTGTGCGAAAGCAACCAGGCGCGCCTAGACTTCAAACCACGCCAAGGCGGCGGCTGCTTTCGCATCACCTTTGCTCACGGACGGAAACAAAGTTGAACACGAGCCCACGGCAAAAAATCCTTATCGTCGATGACGAGCCGGATATCCGCGAACTCCTGGAAATCACCCTGGGTCGGATGAAACTCGACACTCTAAGTGCACGCAACCTCGGCGAAGCCCAGGCGCTGTTGCACAACAACACCTTCGACCTGTGCCTGACCGACATGCGCCTGCCCGACGGCACGGGGCTGGACCTGGTGCAGCACATCCAGCAACGTTATCCACAACTGCCGGTGGCGATGATCACCGCGTACGGCAGTCTGGAAACAGCGATCAACGCCTTGAAAGCCGGGGCCTTCGACTTCCTGACCAAGCCGGTTGATCTGACGCGCCTGCGCGAACTGGCCAGCACTGCGTTGCGCATGCCGGCAGCCGGAGGCAGCGTCACCTCGATCGACCGGCGCCTGCTCGGTGATTCGCCACCGATGCGCAATCTGCGCAAACAGATCGACAAACTGGCGCGCAGTCAGGCACCGGTCTACATCAGTGGAGAGTCGGGCAGCGGCAAAGAACTGGTCGCGCGGCTGATCCACGAACAGGGACCACGCGCCGGCAAGCCGTTTGTGCCGGTCAATTGCGGGGCGATTCCGTCGGAGCTGATGGAAAGCGAATTTTTTGGTCATCGCAAAGGCAGCTTCACCGGCGCAGTGGAGGACAAACCTGGGCTGTTCCAGGCCGCACACGGCGGCACCCTGTTTCTCGACGAAGTGGCGGACCTGCCGCTGTCGATGCAGGTGAAATTGCTGCGGGCGATTCAGGAGAAAGCCGTGCGCAGCGTCGGCGGCCAGCAGGAAACGGTGGTCGATGTGCGCATTCTTTGCGCCACCCACAAGGATCTCGACGCCGAGGTCGCCGCCGGGCGTTTTCGCCAGGACCTGTATTACCGCTTGAATGTGATCGAACTGCGTGTGCCATCCCTGCGCGAACGGCGCGATGACATCGAAGTGCTGGCGGCGCACATGCTCCAGCGTCTGGCGGCAGGCAGCGGCCGCGCAGCGGCTCGTTTGCACCCGCAGGCGCTTGAGGCGCTGAAGAGTTACCGTTTCCCGGGGAATGTTCGGGAGCTGGAAAACGTCCTTGAACGGGCGCACACGCTGTGTGAAAACCAGTTGATCGAGGCCGCAGATCTGCGTCTCAGCGAAGGTAATTGCACGGTCGAGGGCGGTATTGCCGACCTGACGCAGATCGATAACCTTGAGGACTATCTGGAAAACGTCGAGCGCAAGCTGATCCTGCAGGCGCTGGAGGAAACGCGCTGGAATCGTACGGCGGCGGCGCAGCGGTTGAGTCTGTCGTTCAGGTCGATGCGTTATCGGCTGAAGAAACTGGGCCTGGATTGAGGGCCCCTTCGCGAGCAAGCCCGCTCCCACAATAGATCTCGGTTGTTCACACAATTTGTGTTCACCGCAGATCCAATGTGGGAGCGGGCTTGCTCGCGAAAGCGGTCTGCCAGCCAGCAGAGAAAAATCTGACTAAATGCGACCTTCAGGCGCATACGGCGCCGGATCAATAATCGGCGCACGCCCCAGCATCACATCGGCAAACAACTGACATGACGCCGGCGCCAGCACCAGCCCGTTGCGGTAATGCCCGCAGTTCAGCCACAAACCCTCAAACCCCGGCACCCGGCCAATATACGGAATCCCCTCAGGCGAGCCCGGACGCAAACCGGCCCAGTGTCCCACCACTTCGGCATCCGCCAGCGCCGGCAGCAGCTCGACCGCCGAAGCCTTGAGGCTCTCCAGCGCGACATCGGTCGGCGTCTTGTCGTAGCCTTCGTGCTCCAGCGTACTACCGATCAGAATGTGCCCGTCGCGACGCGGAATCGCATAACGCCCCTTGGCCAGCACCATGCTCGGCAGGAAATCCGCTGCACACTTGTAGAGAATCATCTGGCCCTTGACCGGCTCGACCGGCAGCGTCAGATCCAATGTCTTGAGCAGATCACCGCTCCATGCCCCGGCCGTCAGCACGATCTGCTCGCCGCGGATCAGGCCTTTGGACGTCTCGACGCCTACCACTCGCCCGCCTTCGCGAACAAACCCGCTGACTTCGCATTGCTCGTGGATGGTCACGTTCGGCAGCGCCAGCAAAGCGGCTTTCAACGATTTGACCAGGCGCGGGTTACGCACATTGGCCACATCGGCCATGTAGATCGCCCGGGAGAATCCGCCACCCAGCACCGGCACCGCGTCGTGCGCCGCCGAAATATCCACAGCCCGCAGCGGACGGTTTTCCCGTTCGGCCCAGGCCAGTGCCTCGGCTTCATCATCCAGATCCAGCCAGTACAGGCCGGTGGTGTGCACTTCGGGATCAACCCCGGTATCGGCAAACAGCCGCTCGCCCAGCTGTGGATAAAAATCCTGCGACCAATGCGCCAGCGCGGTGACTGCCGGGCTATAGCGCCACGGGTACAGCGGCGAAACGATACCGCCGCCGGCCCAGGACGACTCCTGACCGACATTCGAACGATCCAGCAGCACCACGCTGCGCACTTCTGAGGCGAGGTTGTAGGCGGTCAGCAGGCCAATCACCCCGCCACCGACAATCACCACTTGCTGTTGCCTGGTCATGTTTGATCCAACCGTAAAAAAGACAGTGGGCGCAAAAAAGGCGCCCTTGAGAAGGTACCTCAGCGGCCCCAGCAATCCTTGGTGGTCAGCCCGGTGGTTGCGTTGTTCATACTTCTGACGCCGGTGTTGGTCAGGGTGAAATCCCCGCACTTGTCGGTGGCCATGGTCGTGCCGGCCTTGCGGGTGGCCGTCAGCAGGAAGGTCTGGTCAGCGATGGTCGGGGTGATGGTGTAGAAATCATTGCCCGTGCTCAGCCCGGTGATACCGGTATAAACATTGTTCTTGGTGTAGAAGCGCTCGAGGATCTGCGCCTGTTCCGAGAGCAGCGACACCACTTCGGCGCGGCGGCCCTTTTTCAGGTATTCGGTGTAGCTCGGTGCGGCGATGGTGATGATGATCCCGATGATCGCAATCACGATCATGATTTCGATCAGGGTGAAGCCCCGGTTGAATCTGCGCATGCCTCAAACTCTCACTTACTGTATTTGTCGCCACATGATACGACGGCTGCCGCCGCCGGATTTTTCCACCAGAGTGGTGACGGTGCCACTGGAATCGTTGACGATCTTGCGCGTCGCGCCGTTGACGATGGAGTTCAGGGTTGGAATACCGCCGGTGAACACCACGCCGCTGGAAATCGTGTCGTTGCTGTCGACCACGCCATCGGCGTTGGTGTCGAGCACCGCGTAGTTGAGCATCTTACCGCTGAACGCATCCAGTTCGACCAGTTTGCCGGTACCGAAACTGGCACACGGGTCGGTGGTATCGACACTGGCGGTGGTAAACACGATGCGCCCGAGTACCAGACTGGCCTGATTGATCACCCGCTCGCCGGTCAGCACGTTGTTGTACACCAACGGCAGATACCAGCCCTTCTCCGCCGGATAGGTCGTGTCGTTCTGGCTGGTGGTGATGAACTGTCCGGCGCTGCCGGAGAACACCCCGGTCACTGCTTGCGCCTGCAAGCTGCTGACGGTCAACTGACCGGAACCACCATCGGCGTCCCACACCGAGTAGAACGCCTGCAAATCCTTGTTGGTCTTGTCGGCGGTCTCGTTGAATTTGCCGGTGCCGACGAAGATCTGTTTGCCCCCCAGCGAATTGTCCGCCAGCAACGGCTGCGCGGTGATCGGCTGGGTCGCCCCGCCCGCCGTGGTGAACAGCGGTTTGCCGGAAAACGCCACGCCCCAGCTGTCGGTCGACGTCGCGCTCAGATCGAATTTCCACAGACGCCCTTTCAGATCACCGCCATAAGCGGCCTGCACCACGTTCGACGAATTGACCTTGAGCTTCACCGACGACAAACCATTGGTGGTTTCAGTGCTGTCGATGACGATCTTCTTGATCAACGATCCGTCACGCACATCCAGCACATACAACGCCGCCACCCCGGAGTTGCTGCCATAACCATTGGCAATGAATGCCGCCCAGCGACCATCGGCCAAGCGTGCCACTTCCGGCCGGGCATAGGCGTAACCCAGATCATTGAATACGTTGGCAGTGTTCGCCGTGGCAGGTGCACTGACTTCCCATAGGGCATTGAGCACATTGCCAGCAGACGCGTCGAACAGCTGCAGCGCGTAGAAGGTCTTGCCGCCGGCACCGGTGCCGCCGATGGCCACGGTTTTCCAGGCACTGTTGAACTGAAGATCGTAGACCCCGACCTGGCCGTCCACCAGAAACTTGTGGCTGACGCCATTGATGTACGCCGGATCGGCAATCAGCCGCATCGACGGCAACACGCTGGACGGCATGTAGGCATAGCGTCGAGTGCCGTTGGCCGAGTTGATCACGTTGACGAAACCGTCATTGGCGTTCACCACCAGATTGGCATTCATGTTCGCCGCTTTGGTGGTCAGGTAAGTGGTGTAGGTGGTGTCGCCCGACAGGTCGGAGGCGGTTTTGTCGCTGGGCGAGGCCAGCACCAGCGGCGAGTTGATGATGTCGCCGAGCAACACGCTGCGCACCTTGAGCCCGGTCTTGTTGGTGCCCTTGCTCCACTCCACCAGATCACTGCCGCTGATGCCGGTGGGCAGGCTCTGGCTGAGCGTCGCCTGTTGGGTCGCGGAAAAGTTGCCGTAGGCCAGAGCCACGGCGGCATTGCTGCTGGTGTTCCAGGATTGATAGGTCGGTGCGGTCGCGCCCGGCACGATGGTGGTATCGGTGGTCCACAACGCTGCCGAGGTGTTCACCGCGCCAGCCGAAGTGAAGCCAAAGGATTTGATCGTGCCGCGCCAGTCCCTGGGGTCGTAACTGGTCTGGAAATAACTGGTGCCACTGGCCAGCGTGGTGCCGCTGGTGACACCGCTGCCGCCGGAGCCGGCCTTGGAAGTGATGTCGCTCAACGCCGAGGACAGCGCACTGTTGAGACCGGTGCTGTCGCTCGCCTGGTAATACTTGCCCTGCCCATAGGCAGCGGCGTCGGAAAGCATGTCGTTGTCGGCAGTAAAGCCGACGGTGTAGGTGTTCATGTTCTGCTTGGGAAAATCCGCCGAGCCCCAGCTCTTGCCCGCGAGATCGGTACCTGTCGACCGCATGTCGATGTCGAACGCAAACTTGGCAATGTCATCCAGATACAGCGTGTCACCCTCGTTATCGCCATTGAGGTTGTTGCCGTCATTGTTGATGCCGTCCCAGTTCGGCAAGCGACTTCCGCCCAACGGGTCATTGGTGGGAAACGTGCGGTCATACGTCGGAAGGCCGTCGGTGATCACTACGCCATAGTTCTTCTGGCAGCGGTACTGGATCGGACTGGTGTAAGTGGTGGGTGTGCTGTTGTAGTACGGCGTCATGCCGCGCATGTACCGGGTGATTTCGTAATAGGTTTCCGCCAATGGCGTGTTGGCCACGGCCCCCAAACCACCGATCGCCGAAATCAACGCATTGTAGTTGGCGTCGGCCTGCGCCTGGGTCACGCTGCCGGAGACCGGCGACAGATCACTGATGGAACGAGCGATGTATCCACCGTTCCCGGGGTTGTTGCTGGTCACCGGGTTGAAGGTCGACAGGCCCATGCGCAAGTTACGGTTGCTGGTGACCAGTGCGGTGGACACGTTGCGCGCGACGTTGATCCGATAGTCGTTGGGAATCGCCCCGGTGGTGAAGTCGCGAGTGCCGTTGTTGATCGCCAGCCCGACCACATAGGCGATGTAGTCCCCCGTGTAGCGAGTATTGCCGCCGCCCACCGGATCAGGCAGTTTCAGGCACAACGGCGCGACGCTGTTGTTGTAGAAGGCGAAGGCGCCGCCGGAGCAACCGGAGGTCGGCAGGTTCGAGAGAAACACCGGATCGCCAGTGATCGCCGTTGAACTCAGGCACAGCCCGAGCAACGCATTACATTGCCGGGCCGGGGTGCGTGTGACGGTCGGATCGAATCCCGCCGCGTAAATGATGCTGTTCATGCTGCCGGAATCGTCGATCAGCAACATCACGTTGGGCGGTACCGCAGCGGCACTCAGCAGCGGCGAGTCGGAAGGCGTGAACGCATAAGCCGGCGCTGCCAGATAAAAGCTCAGCAGCATCCCCGCCAACAACGTCCGGCAGCGCTCAATACTTCGCATAGACGCTCTCCACCACACTGCGCGAAGTACCGGCGATGCCGACTGCGGTCACTCGGTACAAGGTCGCCGAGGTGTTGCTAGGCACGTTCACCGCCGTCAGCGTGGTACCGATGTTCTGCACACCATAGAAGCCGTTACCTGCGGCGACCCACGTCACCCCCGAGGTCGAGTTGAGCCCCGCCGCGCTGACCACCGAGGACTCCGCTGGCGGCGCACATTGCGTGGCGCTGGCACACACCGCCAGCGAATAACTGTCGAGTTGTACCGCACTCTCGCCGATGCGCAACGCCGCCTCAGCGGTCTGGAACGACTGATTGCGCAGGCTGACACTGCCGGCCATTTTCTCCTGCAGGTTGGCACTCTGCATCGAGGACAGCCCGATCAAGGTCAGCAGCAACAGAAACACCAGACTGACCAGCAACACCATGCCGCGCTGGGTTTGCCTCTGGTTGAACGTGATCCTCATCATTCCGGCCTCACTGCAAGCGGTTGCGCAAAGCGGCAACCACGTTGAAGGTTTGATTGGCCACCCGGTTGTTCGGGTCGGTGAGGGTCAGACTCAGACGCACACTGCGGATGCGCGCCGGGTCACTGGGGTTGGCGCTGTAGGAGGACGCCGCGACATCGGTGGCGGACGTCGCCAGACCGAACATGACGTTGAACGCACTGACATTGTTCACCAGCACCTGCTGGGTCGGGGTGCCGCTGCCGGTGCCCATGAGAATCTGGTTGTTGCTGAAGCTGTAGATCAAGCGGCGGATCGGAAAGGCGATCTGCCCGCTCGCCGCCGCCCGCAACCCGGTATAGGCCGTGGCGCTGTTGCGGCAATCGGAGACCACCGTCCAGGTTGGCGTACCACCATTGCCACCGACATCGGCAGTGACCAGGGTCAGCTTGAGGTTGCTGTTGTCCCAACTGATCGGGGTGATCTGCGCCGCGTTGAAATCCCCTGCCGAGCTCGCGTCAGTAATCGTGCCCAGGCAGCCGAACATGCCGACCATACGCAGTTCCTGAATCATCTTGCTCAGGACAAAACGTGCGTCTTCCTGCATGGCGGCAGCGGTGTTCTGGCTGACGTAAGTGTTCTTGGCCGCGAGAAACGTCTGCACCACCCCCAGCACGATGATCAGCCCGAGCGCCAGGGCGATGAGCATTTCGATCAGGCCGAAACCCCGGTTGGCGTGCTTCATGGGCCGGCCACCGGATCGACCGTGGCACGGCTGGTCAGGACAAAACTGCGTGTGGTACCGGTGGCATTCGCCGCCCGTGAGTCATTCCAGTTGATGGTGATGGTGTACACCCGCTGATTGAGGGTGATTGTGCCGGTGGCAGTCGGCCCGCCGAAATTGACGATGTTGGTGGTGAAATCGTAGAGATCCTGATCGCGGGCGACGCTGAGGTTGCCGGCGGTCGGCGGCGTGACCGTGTAATCGGCAGCGGAATTGGCGCGGATGCGGTCCATCATGTCGTAGGCGATGAAGCTCGCCTGACTGGTCATCCGGGAACTGTCGGTGTACTTCAGCGCATTCACTTGAACGGCGGCCGCGCCCAATATGCCGACGGTCAGAATCAGCAACGCGACCAGTACCTCGATCAGCGACATGCCCTCCTGTGCCTGTGTGCTCCCTGCCCTCATCCGCAACTTCCACCCAATTGAATTCGTCCGTTCAGACACACGTTCAGCGTCCTGCTTTGTGTTCCCAGCACATAACTGATGGCCACCGCCGTCGACGGCGCCGCCAGGCCGCCCAGATTATTGAAATCCAGTGCGGTCACTCCTGAGGGTAGCGTCAGAGTCGCGCCGCTGCTCATCGCTGGAACAACCCGTAATACATTGGCCGAAGTGCCAGTACTGTCGTAGACCGACAATTCGCCGGTCCACACGCTGCCGCCGGCGCTCGGGCGCAAGCGTGTGGTCACGCCGCGATCAATCGCCTCCAGCCGCGCGTAGTTGATGGCGCGCTGCAGGTCGCCCATTTCGGTGTCGGCCTTGCTGCTCTGGATCGAGCGAGTGAAGCCTGGCACCGCCAGGGTGATGAGGATCACCAGCACGGCGACCGCAGCCAACAGTTCGGGCAGCGTGAAACCTTTTGTACGATGATCCATCGATGCCCTCCGTTGCCGTCGGCTATACCTGCTTCTACAAGCTAGAACATTCAACCGGCCTGCGTCGGTTGATTTGCCCTGCCCGGCGAAAAGGATTGCGCCGGGCTTCATGCTCCACGGAGGGAGTCGGCATGCCGCAACAGGGTTTCAGTCTGATTGAATTGCTTATGGGACTGGCGATTGGCGCAATTGTTCTGTCGCTGGTCAGCCCGGCCTTCGCGGCCTTCACTGAATCGACTCATCGCGACCAGGCGGCCCGGTCGCTGCTCGAGGGCATTCGCAACGCCCGCACACAGGCCATCACCCGCAATCAGAGCGTGGTGATCCATGGCATCAATGGCGACTGGAGTCAGGGCTGGCGGATCATTCTGGATATCAGCGGCAAGGGGCCGCTGGACAGCAGCAATCCACTGCTGCTGGAGCACGCGAGTGACGGGCGAATACCGATCGTCGGCAATTGGCTGGTCAGTCGTTATGTGCGCTTCAGCAGTCTGGGACAACCGCTGATGCCCGGGCGGGCATTTCAGGCAGGGACGTTACATCTCTGCTCGGCACAGGAGCCGGTCAGCCAGCTCCAAGTGGTGCTGGCCGCAACCGGTCGGGTGCGCCTGACCAGCGCAAAGGCTGAGCAGGCGCTGTGCCTGAAGGCGAAGAGCGTCAGATCGAACGGACGCGCAGCTCTTTCGGCATCGAGAAGGTGATGTTCTCTTCGCGACCGGCCAGTTCATCGGCACCCGTCGCGCCCCAGGCTTGCAACTGCTGGATGACACCGCGAACCAACACTTCCGGTGCGGAGGCACCAGCGGTGATGCCGATGCGCTCGACACCCTCGAACCAGCTCTTCTGCAGGTCTTCGGCGCCGTCGATCAGGTAGGCCGGCGTGGCCATGCGTTCGGCCAGTTCACGCAGGCGGTTGGAGTTGGAGCTGTTCGGGCTGCCCACCACCAACACTACGTCGCACTCGTCGGCCAGTTGCTTGACCGCATCCTGACGGTTTTGCGTGGCGTAGCAGATGTCGTCCTTGCGCGGGCCACCGATGGCCGGGAAACGTGTGCGCAGGGCATCGATCACGCGGCTGGTATCGTCCATCGACAGGGTGGTCTGGGTCACGAACGCCAGTTTTTCCGGATTACGCACCTGCAGTTCGGCCACGTCTTTTTCGTCTTCGACGAGGTAGATCGCGCCGCCATTGCTGCCGTCGTACTGGCCCATGGTGCCTTCGACTTCAGGGTGACCGGCGTGGCCGATCAGGATGCACTCACGGCCGTCGCGGCTGTATTTGGCGACTTCGATGTGTACCTTGGTAACCAGCGGACAGGTGGCGTCGAATACTTTCAGGCCACGACCGGCGGCTTCGCTACGCACGGCCTGAGAAACGCCGTGGGCACTGAAGATCACGATGACGTCGTCCGGCACCTGATCCAGTTCCTCGACGAAGATCGCGCCACGACTGCGCAGGTCCTCGACCACAAACTTGTTGTGCACCACTTCATGACGCACGTAGATCGGCGGCCCGAAGACTTCCAGGGCGCGGTTGACGATTTCGATCGCCCGGTCCACGCCGGCGCAGAAGCCACGGGGGTTGGCGAGTTTGATTTGCATGCTGTGCCTCGTGTCTTGCGCGCGAAATAAATTTACGTCCTGCTGATCGAGCACATTGCTCAAATCCAGCAAAAATCCAATGTGGGAGCGGGCTTGCTCGCGAAAGCAGTGTGTCAGACAACTTCTATGTTGAATGTCAGTCAGCATTCGCGAGCAAGCCCGCTCCCACAATGTTCTGAGGTGTTACTCAGATCGCTTTGACGGAGATGATCTCTACGTCAAAGGTCAGCGTTTTGCCCGCCAGCGGGTGGTTGAAGTCGACGGTCACTTGCGCGTCGTCGAATTCTTTCACCACACCCGGCAGCTCAGTATTGGCCGCATCGTTGAAGATCACCAGCAGACCCGGTGACAGTTCCATGTCGGCAAACTGCGAGCGCGGGATGATCTGTACGTTTTGCGGGTTCGGCTGGCCGAAAGCGTTTTCCGGCTCGACGGTCAGCGTACGCTTGTCGCCGGCCTTGAAGCCGAACAATGCCGCTTCGAAACCCGGCAGCAGGTTGCCGTCGCCGACCTTGAAGGTCGCCGGGGCCTTGTCGAACGTGCTGTCGACCGTATCGCCGTTCTCCAGGCGCAATGCAAAGTGCAAAGTGACTTCCGTGTTCTGGCCGATGCGTTGCTCAGCCAATACCTGTTCAGTCATGAACGGCTTCTCCGGTTTTCTTACTTTTGAACATGTCCAGTGCCAGCATCACCGCACCGACGGTGATGGCGCTGTCGGCGAAGTTGAACGCCGGGAAGTACCAGCGGTTCTGCCAGTGCACCAGAATGAAGTCGATCACATGGCCCAGGGCGATGCGGTCATACAGATTGCCCAGCGCGCCACCCAGCACCAGCGCCAAAGCGACGGCCAGCCAGGTTTCGTTGCGGCCCAGGCGTTTGAGCCAGACCACCAGCACCGCACTGACCACAATCGCGATCAGGGCGAACAGCCAGCGCTGCCAGCCGGAGCTGTCAGCCAGGAAGCTGAAGGCAGCGCCGGTGTTGTAGGCCAGCGTCCAGCTGAAGTAATCGGGAATGATCACGATCTGCTGGAACATTTCGAGCTTGTTTTCGAAGTAGAACTTGCTGGCCTGGTCGATGACCAGAACCAGCAAACTCAACCAGAGCCAGCTCAACCGTCCGAAACGGCCAACGGCATTAGGCATAGTGACGAACCTCGCCGGCGCCGCTGATGTTGTCGACGCAACGACCGCAGATTTCCGGATGCTCCGGGTTCACGCCGACGTCTTCACGGCAGTGCCAGCAACGGGCGCACTTCGGGAAGGCCGATTTGACGATCTTCAGTTTCAGGCCGCTGACTTCGGTGGCGACCGCGTCCGCAGGTGCCTGAACGAAAGGCGCCACGCTGGCGGTCGAGGTGATCAGGACAAAGCGCAGCTCGTTGCTCAGCTTGGCCAGGTCGGCGCTCAGCGCGTCTTCGGCGAACAGCGTCACTTCGGCTTGCAGGTTGCCACCGACGGCTTTGGCCGCGCGCTGGATTTCCATCTCTTTGTTGACCGCCACCTTCACTTCCATGATGCGATCCCAGTAGGCGCGACCCAGCTCGAAGCCTTCCGGCAGCTCGGTCAGACCTTCGTACCAGGTGTTGAGCATCACCGATTCGTTGCGCTCGCCCGGCAGGTACTGCCACAGCTCGTCGGCAGTAAACGCGAGGATCGGTGCGATCCAGCGCACCAGCGCTTCGGAGATGTGGAACAGCGCGGTCTGGCACGAGCGACGGGCCTTGCTGTCGGCGCCGGTGGTGTACTGGCGGTCCTTGATGATGTCGAGGTAGAAACCACCCAGCTCCTGCACGCAGAAGTTGTGGATCTTCGAGTAGACGTTCCAGAAACGGTACTCGCCGTAGTGCTCCTGCAGCTCGCGCTGCAGCAGCAGGGTGCGATCCACCGCCCAGCGATCCAGTGCGAGCATGTCTTCAGCCGGCAGCAGGTCGGTGGCCGGGTTGAAACCGGTCAGGTTGGAAAGCAGGAAACGCGCGGTGTTACGGATGCGACGATAGGCGTCCGCGCTGCGTTGCAGGATCTGCTCGGACACGGCCATTTCGCCGGAGTAGTCGGTCGACGCGACCCACAGACGCATGATGTCGGCGCCCAGGGTGTCGTTGACTTTCTGCGGTGCGATCACGTTGCCCAGCGACTTGGACATCTTGCGGCCGGACTCGTCGACGGTGAAGCCGTGGGTCAGCAGTTCGCGGTACGGCGCGTGGTTGTCGATGGCGCAACCGGTCAACAGCGACGAATGGAACCAGCCGCGGTGCTGGTCGGAACCTTCCAGGTACAGGTCGGCGCGTGGGCCGGTCTCGTGGCCCATCGGGTGCGAACCACGCAATACGTGCCAGTGGGTGGTGCCCGAGTCGAACCAGACGTCGAGGGTGTCGCTGATCTTGTCGTACAGCGGCGCTTCATCGCCCAGCAGTTCGGCGGCGTCGAGTTTGAACCAGGCTTCGATGCCTTCGACTTCAACGCGCTTGGCGACTTCTTCCATCAGTTCGACGGTGCGTGGGTGCAGCTCGCCGCTTTCCTTGTTGAGGAAGAACGGGATCGGCACACCCCAGTTACGCTGACGGGAGATGCACCAGTCCGGACGGTTGGCGATCATCGAGTGCAGGCGCGCCTGGCCCCAGGCCGGAACGAACTTGGTCTCTTCGATGGCTTTGAGCGAGCGCACGCGCAGGGTGTCGCCGCTGACCGGCTCTTTGTCCATGCCGATGAACCACTGCGCGGTGGCGCGATAGATCAGCGGGGTCTTGTGGCGCCAGCAGTGCATGTAGCTGTGTTCGATGACGGTGGTGTGCATCAGCGCACCGACTTCGGTCAGTTTTTCGACGATGGCCGGGTTGGCCTTCCAGATGAACTGGCCGCCGAAGAACTCCAGCGACGGCACGTACACACCGTTGCTTTGCACCGGGTTGAGGATCTCGTCGTTGACCATGCCGTATTTCTTGCAGGTCACGAAGTCGTCCACGCCGTAGGCCGGGGCGGAGTGAACCACACCGGTGCCGGCGCCGAGCTCAACGTAGTCGGCCAGGTACACCGGCGACAGACGGTCGTAGAACGGGTGACGGAAGTTGATCAGTTCCAGCGCCGAACCCGGCGCGGTGGCCAGTACGGTGCCTTCAACGCCGTAACGCGACAGGCAGGATTCAACCAGCTCTTCAGCCAGGACCAGCAGCTTGTCGCCGATATCGACTAGGGCGTAGTTGAATTCCGGGTGCACGTTCAGTGCCTGGTTGGCCGGGATGGTCCACGGGGTGGTGGTCCAGATCACGATCGAGGCAGGCTTGCTCAGCGACGGCAGACCGAACGCGGCAGCCAGTTTGGCCTCGTCAGCGATCGGGAAAGCCACGTCGATGGTCGAGGACTTCTTGTTCTCGTACTCGACTTCGGCTTCGGCCAGCGCCGAACCACAGTCGAAGCACCAGTTCACCGGCTTCAGGCCTTTGAACACGAAACCGCCCTTGACGATTTCGGCGAGGGCGCGGATTTCACCGGCCTCGTTCTTGAAGTCCATGGTCTTGTACGGGTTGGCGAAGTCGCCCAGCACGCCGAGGCGGATGAACTCGGTCTTCTGCCCTTCGATCTGCTCGGTGGCGTAGGCACGGCACAGCTCGCGGGTCTTGTCCGCGCCCAGGTTCTTGCCGTGGGTCACTTCAACCTTGTGCTCGATCGGCAGGCCGTGGCAGTCCCAACCAGGAACATACGGCGCGTCGAAACCCGACAGGGTTTTCGAGCGGATGATCATGTCCTTGAGAATCTTGTTCAGCGCATGACCGATGTGGATCGTGCCGTTGGCGTACGGAGGGCCGTCGTGCAGGACGAACTTCGGACGATCCTTGCCAATCTCGCGCAACTTTCCGTACAGGCCAATACTGTCCCAGCGCTGCAGGATCTGCGGTTCGCGCTGTGGCAGGCCGGCCTTCATTGGGAAGGCGGTGTCCGGAAGGTTTAGCGTGGCTTTATAGTCGGTCATTTAAGGCTCTTCATTAGCGATGGGCGCTAGGTGCGGCTAGTGCACGGGCGGCGGCGACATCCGCGTTGATCGCCGTTTTCAGTGCCTCCAGAGAGGCAAAACGCTGCTCTTCACGCAGCTTTTGGTGGAAAACCACCGTCAGACGCCGGTCATACAGATCGCCGGCAAAATCCAGTAGATGAACTTCAAGGTGGGCTTTGCCATCACCTTGGACCGTAGGCCGCACGCCGATATTGGCGACGCCGGGCCAGGTCTTGCCGTCGATGTCCACATCCACCAGATAAACCCCGGTGAATGGCACGCGACGACGCTTGAGTTGAATATTGGCAGTGGGCGTACCCAGTTGCCGGGCCAGTTTCTGACCGTGCAGCACGCGACCGGCGATCCGGTACGGGCGGCCAAGCAAGCGTTCGGCCAAGGCAAAATCGGCGGCGGCCAACGCGTTGCGCACTTGGGTGCTGCTGACGCGAATGCCGTCCAGCTCGACGGTTTGCGCGGCTTCCACGGTAAAACCGTGAACCTGCCCGGCCTGCAGCAGGAAATCGAAATCGCCGAGGCGGTCGCAGCCGAAGCGGAAATCGTCACCGACCTCCAGATGCTGCACGCCGAGACCGTCCACCAGGATGGTATCGACAAATTCACTGGCGCTGAGCTTGCTCAGGCGCTGGTTGAACGCCAAGCACAGCACCCGGTCGACGCCTTCGGCGGCCAGCAGTTGCAGCTTGTCACGCAAGCGGGCCAGACGGGCCGGCGCGGTCTCCGGGGCGAAGAATTCCCGTGGCTGCGGTTCGAAAATCACCACGCAGCTGGGTACGCCCAACTCCAGCGCACGCTCACGCAGACGGGCCAGGATAGCCTGGTGACCACGGTGAACACCGTCAAAGTTGCCAATAGTGGCGACGCAGCCCCGATGCTGGGGGCGCAAGTTGTGGAGGCCTCGAACCAGCTGCATAACGCGCTTCTTGCTCATAAAGTGGTCGATTATAACCACACCCGACGGTCGACGACAGGCAACACCGTAACGCAAAGTGATCGAGCCGACAAAACTGCCGGCCCGCGCCCGTTTATAAAGGCTAAAACCTCAGCTCAAAGCCTTGCGATTGAAGTCACGCAGGCGGAAACCGAGCAGCAGCAACATACCGAAATACGCCACCACACCGGCAATCACCAGCGCACCCAGTCGCAGGAAGCGCTCCAGCATGTGCCCCTGATCCCAGGCCGGCATGAAATGCATACCGAGCAGCAACACCGCCGACATCACCGCCACCGCCACCACCAGTTTGAAGCCGAACAGGTACCAGCCCGGTTGCGGCTGATACATCTTTTGCTTGCGCAGTTGATAGAACAGCAGCCCGGCATTGAGGCAGGCACCGGCACTGATTGCCAGCGCCAGACCGGCGTGAGCCAACGGGCCGATCAACACCAGGTTGAACAGTTGAGTGACGATCAGGGTGAAGATTGCGATTTTTACCGGAGTGCGGATGTTCTGTTGCGCGTAAAAGCCCGGCGCCAGCACTTTGATCACGATAATCCCGAGCAGTCCGACAGAATAGGCAATCAGCGCACGCTGGGTCATGGACGCATCAAACGCGCTGAACTGGCCGTACTGGAACAGCGACACGGTCAGTGGCTCGGCAAGAATCCCCAGCGCCAGCGCACATGGCAGCACCAGCACGAAGCACAGGCGCAGGCCCCAGTCGAGGATCCGCGAGTATTCGTGACGATCCTTGCTCGCATAGGTCTTGGCCAGCGTCGGCAGCAAAATGGTGCCCAATGCCACGCCGAGCACGCCGGACGGCAATTCCATCAAACGGTCGGCGTAATACATCCACGACACCGAACCGGCCACCAGGAACGAGGCGAAAATGGTGTTGATGATCAGCGAAATCTGGCTGACCGAGACACCGATGATCGCCGGCAGCATCTGCTTCATCACCCGCCAGACACCGGTATCACGCAGATTCAGGCGCGGCAGCACCAGCATGCCGATTTTCTTCAGGTGCGGCAGTTGATAGAGCAACTGCGCCAGACCACCCACCAGCACTGCCCAGCCCAGGGCCATCACCGGCGGATCGAAATACGGCGTCAGGAACAGCGAAAACACGATCATGCTGACGTTGAGAAGGGTCGGCACGAAGGCCGGCACCGAAAAGCGGTTCCAGGTATTGAGGATTGCCCCGGCCAGCGAGGACAGGGAGATCAGCAATATATAAGGGAACGTCACCCGCAGCAGATCGGAGGTGAGCTGGAATTTTTCTGGCGTATCGGCAAATCCCGGCGCGGTGGCCCAGATCACCCACGGCGCGGCAATCATGCCCAGCGCTGTGACCAGCGCCAGCACCAGGGTCAGCAGGCCCGAGACATAAGCAATGAAGGTGCGGGTCGCCTCTTCGCCCTGCTGACTTTTGTATTCCGCCAGAATCGGTACGAAGGCTTGGGAAAACGCGCCCTCGGCGAAGATTCGCCGCAGCAGGTTGGGCAATTTGAAGGCGATGAAGAAGGCGTCCGTCGCCATTCCGGCGCCGAATGTGCGAGCGATGAGCGTGTCACGGACGAACCCCAGAATCCGGGAAAGCATCGTGATAGAGCTGACAGCGGCCAACGATTTGAGCAGATTCATTGAGGGAATTAGTGCCTGTCGATAAACAGCAGGCGAACAATGCGCCCACTTGTGCGATACTCCGCGCCGCAACAGCACAGAGCCAAAGCTCGCGAGTTTACAGGTCAAGCGCCGGAAATAAATATCCCGCCTCTTTACACCTACCACTTAGCGGAACGTTTCAAGCGCCCTTGACAAGACTTCAACTCATCGGCATGATTCGCGGCCTATTTTGTTTGCTATTTCCTAAAAAGTCTTTCGAGGAGCTCGACGGTGGCCAACTCACCTTCCGCCAAAAAACGTGCAAAACAGGCTGAGAAGCGTCGCAGCCACAACGCCAGCCTGCGTTCCATGGTTCGTACCTACATCAAGAATGTAGTTAAAGCCATCGACGCAAAAGACGCTGAAAAAGCTCAAGCTGCATACGTTCTGGCTGTGCCAGTTATCGACCGTATGGCCGATAAAGGCATCATCCACAAGAACAAGGCTGCTCGTCATAAGAGCCGTCTGAATGGCCACGTCAAGGCACTGAAAGAAGCTGCTTAATCGACGTAGTCATTAAAAAACCGACCTTAGGGTCGGTTTTTTATTGCCTGCGATTTGGTGAATCCCGCACATAAAAAAGTGGGAGCGGGCTTGCTCGCGAATGCAATCTGTCAGCCGACATCTCTAGCGACTGACACGACCTCTTCGCGAGCAAGCCCGCTCCCACATTGTGGATTTGCGGTGTTATTGCTGAACCGGAACCCACGGCACGATCGGAATCGCCGTCACCGCATTTTGCGGGCTACCTTCGATCACGCGATCGCTGTAGACCAGGTACACCAGCGTATTGCGCTTCTTGTCGAGGAAACGCACCACCTGCATGGTCTTGAACACCAGCGACGTGCGCTCCTTGAATACCTCGTCGCCATCCTTCAGTTCACCCTTGAACTTGATCGGACCAACCTGACGACAGGCAATCGACGCCTCGGCACGATCCTCGGCCAGACCCAAACCACCCTTTACCCCACCCGTCTTGGCGCGGGACAGGTAGCAGGTCACGCCATCGACTTTCGGATCATCGAAAGCCTCGACCACAATCCGGTCATTCGGACCGACAAACTTGAATACCGTCGACACCTGACCGATTTCCTCGGCCGAGGCCAGCAGTGGCAACGCCATCAGCAGACCCAACAATCCTTTTGCCATACGCATCGCGCTTTTCCTCAGACCAGAATCAGGTTGTCACGGTGAACCAGTTCCGGCTCAGCCATGTAGCCCAGCACGCCGACAATCGCGTCCGACGACTGACCAATGATTTTTTGCGCCTCTAGAGCACTATAGTTGGCCAAACCACGGGCAATTTCACGACCGTCCGGCGCCACGCAAACCACCATCTCGCCGCGACGGAAACTACCCTGAACCAGTTTCACGCCGACCGGCAGCAGACTCTTGTTGCCCTGCGACAATGCCGACACCGCACCTTCGTCGAGCACCAGCGTGCCGCGAGTCTGCAAATGCCCGGCCAGCCACTGCTTGCGCGCCGCCAGCATGCCGCGCTCAGGCGACAGCAGCGTACCGATGCGCTCGCCAGCCTTCAGGCGATCGAGCACTCGCTCCAGACGCCCACCGACGATGATCGTGTGCGCCCCGGAGCGCGCCGCCAGCCGCGCCGCACGCAGTTTGGTCTGCATGCCGCCACGTCCCAGCGCGCCACCAGTACCGCCCGCCACCGCATCAAGCGTCGGATCATCGGCGCGCGCTTCGTAAATCAGCTGCGCATCGGGGTTGTTGCGCGGATCGGCGTCGAACATGCCGTCGCGATCGGTGAGGATCACCAGCAGATCGGCCTCGACCAGATTGGCCACCAGCGCCGCCAGCGTATCGTTGTCGCCGAAACGGATCTCGTCGGTGACCACCGTGTCGTTTTCGTTGATCACCGGGATGACTTTCAGCTCGACCAGTGCGCGCAAGGTGCTGCGGGCGTTCAGGTAGCGCTTGCGGTCGGACAGGTCGTCGTGAGTCAGGAGAATCTGCGCGGTGTGCCGGCCATGCTCGGCGAAGCTCGATTCCCAGGCCTGCACCAAGCCCATCTGGCCGATTGCAGCAGCGGCCTGGAGCTCGTGCATCGCACTGGGTCGTGCGGTCCAGCCCAGGCGGCTCATGCCGGCAGCCACTGCGCCGGAGGACACCAGCACCAGCTCGACACCCGCCTCATGCAGGGCGACCATCTGCTCGACCCAGACACCCATTGCCTTGCGATCCAGCCCCTTGCCGTCCGCCGTCAGCAAAGCGCTGCCGATCTTCACGACCCAACGCTGCGCACCTGTCACTTTGCTCCGCATCATCTTCAACCTTAGCTTGAGGGCCGCGCGACCCAGCGCTGCCCGTGACGTTAATCGTGGCTATTGGTGACCAACGATCGATTTCCAGATACTAAAACGCCGCTCGATTGAGCGGCGCTTAAGTTTACTGCAACGAATCAGTCCCGCACGTAAATGATTTCCGGACCATCTTCATCATCCACATCTTCTTCGTCCCAGTCATCGTCGCCGATGTCATGGACCGACTTCACGCCGCTGCGACGCAGGGCACGCTTGTCATCCAGCGCCTGCAACTGCGCACGGGCTTCGTCTTCGATGCGCTGATCGAGATCAGCCAGTTCTTCCTTGTACGCAGGGTCGTTGGCCAGACGATCGGCACGATCTTCCAGATAACGCATGATGTCGCGCGTCAGGCGCTCGGTGCCTTCTTTGGCGATGGCCGAGATCACGTAGACCGGACCTTCCCACTGCAGGCGATCAACGATTTCCTTGACGCGCTCTTCGTGCTCTTCTTCAAGGATCTGGTCGCATTTGTTCAGCACCAGCCAGCGATCACGCTCGGCCAGCGACGGACTGAATTTGACCAGTTCGTTGACGATCACTTCAGCCGCGTCCGGTGCACTGGTGTCATCCAGCGGCGCCATGTCGACGAGGTGCAGCAACAGACGCGTACGCGCCAAGTGCTTGAGGAAGCGAATGCCCAGGCCGGCACCGTCGGAAGCACCTTCGATCAGCCCCGGAATGTCGGCGATGACGAAGCTTTTCCAGCGATCAACGCTGACCACACCCAGGTTCGGCACCAGCGTGGTGAACGGGTAGTCGGCGACTTTCGGCTTGGCCGCCGAAACCGAACGGATAAAGGTACTTTTACCGGCATTCGGCAAGCCCAGCAGACCGACGTCAGCCAGCACTTTCATTTCCAGTTTCAGGTCGCGCTGCTCACCCGGCTTACCCGGAGTGGTCTGGCGCGGCGCACGGTTGGTACTGGATTTGAAACGGGTGTTGCCCAGACCGTGCCAACCGCCCTGCACCACCATCAGTTTCTGGCCGGCCTTGGTCAGGTCGCCAATCACTTCCTGGGTGGCCGAGTCGATCACGGTGGTACCGACCGGCACGCGCAGAATCAGGTCTTCACCCTTCTTGCCGGTGCAATCGGTGCTGCCGCCGTTGGAGCCACGTTCGGCATCGAAGTGCCGGGTGTAACGGTAGTCGACCAGGGTGTTGAGGTTTTCGTCGGCCATCATGTAGATGGAACCGCCGTCACCGCCATCACCGCCGTTCGGGCCGCCGTTTTCAATGAATTTTTCCCGACGGAAACTCATGCAGCCATTGCCGCCGTCACCAGCTTTTACGCGGATCGATACTTCGTCTACAAACTTCATAACTCAACGCCTCTCGCCATACGGACGAGCCGAAAAACAATCAAGACATAAGACTCTTGCAAAAATGAGCGCAGCGACCCCAAACCACGACCTGCATCGCACGCCGACAGCCCATACAAACAGTTTTGCAAGAGACTCACCCCACAAACGAAAAAGCCCCGTCGCAAGACAGGGCTCTTCCAGCGATCTCGCGATTAAGCCGCGACAACGCTCACGTAACGACGACCGAAGGCGCCTTTTACTTCAAACTTGATCACGCCTTCGATTTTCGCGAAGAGAGTGTGATCTTTACCCATGCCAACGCCGTAGCCAGCGTGGAATTGGGTGCCGCGCTGACGCACGATGATGTTGCCGGCCTTGATGACCTGGCCGCCATACATCTTCACGCCAAGGCGTTTGGCTTCTGAGTCGCGACCGTTACGGGTACTACCACCAGCTTTTTTGTGTGCCATGAGTTCAATTCTCCTAGTGAGGAATTAGGCTGTAATTAAGCCTGAATACCGGTGATTTTGATCTCGGTGAACCACTGGCGGTGGCCCATACGCTTCATGTGGTGCTTACGGCGACGGAACTTGATGATGCGGACTTTATCGTGACGACCTTGGGAGATCACTTCAGCCTTGACGGTTGCGCCAGCAACAACAGGTGCGCCGATGTTCACGTCGTCGCCATTGGCGACCAGCAGAACGCGGTCAAAAGTCACGGATTCGCCAGTAGCGACTTCCAGTTTTTCGATCTTCAGGTATTCACCTTCAGCGACCTTGTATTGCTTACCGCCGGTAACGATTACTGCGTACATGGTATTTCTCCGATAATCCTGCTCACCCAGCTCTTTATAAGAAGAGGTATTGGCTGGCATGGCTGCATGGGGCTGGAACGGCCCAAGTGCAATTGCGTAAGGCAGGTGCTGCCCAGGAAGTTCAGGGTGCGCGATTGTACGCAAGCCGCGAGAGTCACGCAAGTGGCCGTCCATCGCGCCTTGACAGGCCCCGGTGTGGGTCCTAGCATGCCGCGCAACCCTTCTGGAGCAACTGTCGCTGATGCAACCCCAAGCTTTCTACCGCGCGGTGGCGGACGATTTTAACGCCGTCGACGGCATCATCAAGAAGCAGCTGACTTCCCGTGTGCCGCTGGTATCGAAAATCGGCGATTACATCACCTCGGCCGGCGGCAAACGCCTGCGTCCTTTATTGGTGCTGCTGTGCGGCAAGGCCCTGGGTCGCGAAGGCGACGACATGCGTCTGCTGGCCGCCACCATCGAATTCCTGCACACCGCGACCCTGCTGCATGACGACGTGGTCGACATGTCCGGCATGCGCCGTGGCCGCTCGACCGCCAACGCCATGTGGGGCAACGCCCCGAGCGTGCTGGTCGGCGACTTCCTGTACTCGCGCTCGTTCGAAATGATGGTCGAGCTGGGTTCGATGCCGGTGATGAAGATCCTGTCCCAGGCCACGCGCATCATCGCCGAAGGCGAAGTATTGCAGCTGTCCAAGGTACGCGACGCCAGCACTACCGAAGAAACCTACATGGAGGTCATCCGCGGCAAGACCGCGATGCTCTTCGAAGCCTCGACCCACAGCGCTGCCGCACTGGCCGGTGCCACCGCCGAGCAGAGCGAAGCCC
Organism: Pseudomonas sp. 14P5.3.2; assembly: GCF_057799175.1. Taxonomy (NCBI): domain Bacteria; kingdom Pseudomonadati; phylum Pseudomonadota; class Gammaproteobacteria; order Pseudomonadales; family Pseudomonadaceae; genus Pseudomonas; species Pseudomonas sp. 14P5.3.2. Next base: position 49,566 of record NZ_JBYOKU010000035.1, read on the forward strand.
TGCGCACCTTCGGTGATCACCTGGGCGTGGCGTTCCAACTGGTCGACGACCTGCTGGACTACAAGGGCGACGCCGAGACCCTGGGCAAGAACGTCGGTGACGATCTGGCCGAAGGCAAGCCGACCCTGCCGCTGATCTACACCATGCGTGAAGGCACGCCGGAACAGGCTGCACTGGTACGCCAGGCAATCCAGAAAGGCGGAATCGAAGACCTCGAAAGCATCCGCATCGCCGTGGAAGCCTCGGGTTCGCTGGAATACACCGCGCAACTGGCCCGCGACTACGTGGCCCGTGCGATCAAATGCCTCGACGCGCTGCCAGCCAGCGAATACCGCGATGCACTGGTAGAGCTGAGCGAGTTTGCGGTCGCCCGCACGCACTGATCTGCCTTCTGTGGGAGCGGGCTCGCTCGCGAAAGCAACCTGTCATTCAACATTAATGTTTGATGACACACCGCATTCGCGAGCAAGCCCGCTCCCACAGTTGTTTCTGCGCTATGCCCTCCTGCGCGTAAAACCCTATACAATGTGCGACTTTTAGCGATCCTCTATCAAGGAGCCTTAGTGAGCACGTTGCCACCCTGCCCGAAATGCAATTCCGAATACACCTACGAAGACGGTGCCCAACTGATCTGCCCCGAGTGCGCCCACGAGTGGTCGGCCAATGGCGAAGCCGAAGTGGCGTCCGATGATGCCGTGAAGAAAGATTCGGTGGGCAACGTGCTGCAGGACGGCGACACCATCACCGTGATCAAGGATCTCAAGGTCAAAGGCACTTCGCTGGTGGTCAAGGTCGGCACCAAGGTCAAGAACATCCGCCTGTGCGATGGCGACCATGACATCGACTGCAAGATCGACGGCATCGGCCCGATGAAGCTCAAGTCCGAGTTCGTCAGAAAGGTCTGATCCTTCTGTCAGCCATCCCGCGCCCGCCGCGGGATGGTGAATCGCCCTCCCCGCTCTCCTCTCCTGCATTCTCGCGTGATAGCCAGACGCCAGCCGTGTTGACCTTACGCAATCTTTACCCGGAAAAAATCGCATTCCGCCAATAGGCACTTGCTATTTGACGAATAAGAATTATTCTCATTGAAACCTTTCAAGGAGATGAGACCCATGACTTATTTGATCGACGCCTGGCTGGATCGCCCACACCCATACCTCAGGATCCTGCATCGGGAAACCGGAGAAGTCTGTGCGGTACTGGAAGAAGAAGCCCTGCATGAGCTGCAGGATCAGGGTGATCTGGACGTCAGCAGCCTGAATTCCAGCGAACCGCTGGTGCTCAAGGAGCTGGTGCGCAATCTGTTCCTGTTCTGCTATGCCCGGGCGTTGCGCCCGACCAATGAGCTGCATCACAAGATCGAAATATGAAGCCCCAAAAAACTGTAGGAGTGAGCCTGCTCGCGATAGCGGGATATCAGGCAACTGAGTAGTCGACTGAACAGACGCCATCGCGACAGGCTCACTCCTACATTAGCCCGCCTTGTAGGCAGGCCAGGTCTTACAGAACGTCCAGCAGCTCGACGTCGAATACCAGAACGCTGTGCGGCGGGATGCTGCCAACGCCTTGAGCGCCGTAAGCCAGTTCGCTCGGTACGTACAGGCGCCATTTGCTGCCGGCATTCATCAGTTGCAGAGCTTCGGTCCAGCCAGCGATCACGCCGCCAACCGGGAATTCTGCTGGCTGGCCACGATCGTAGGAGCTGTCAAACACGGTGCCGTCGATCAGCATGCCGTGGTAGTGAGTACGCACGGTGTCTTCACGGGATGGCTTGGCGCCTTCACCCTGGGTCAGCACTTCGAATTGCAGACCGGAAGCCAGCGTGGTGATGCCTTCTTTCTTGGCGTTTTCAGCCAGGAAAGCACGGCCTTCGCCGGCAGCGGCTTCAGCTTTGGCGGCGGCTTCGGCTTGCATGATCTCGCGGATCACCTTGAAGCTGGCGGACATGGCTTCCTGATCGACACGGCTTGGCTTGCCGGCGAATGCGTCGGTCAGACCGGCCAGGATGGCGTCCAGGCTGACACCCGGTGGCGGGTTGTCGCGCAGCTGGTCACCCAGCTGACGGCCGATGCCGTAGCTGACGCGAGTTTCGTCGGTGGACAGATTTACTTCGGACATGACACTGCTCCGCTGTGCGGACGGCCATCAGACTTGCCGTGCGTGCACAGCGCGTCCCGGCGCGCCCGGAACCAAAAGGGCGAGCAGACTAGCACAGATGCCCAGCGATGGCGCGCAAGGCCTACAGGGCCGAGCGCCAGGCCAGCGGTACTTTCAGGCTTTCATCGGCACTGACGACCAGTCCGCACATTTCATCGTGCACCAAGGTGTGTACGAGGTTGAACGGCAGCACCGGAAAGTTGTGCAACACATCCCGCGCATGCTCCACCGAACGCAGCATCAGCATGTTGCCCTTGGGATCACTCAGCGGATACGCCGCCCCATGCATCCGCGCCTCGAGCAGATAAAGCCCGCCCTCCATGGAGATCAGGTTCAGCTCATCGACCTTCCTGGCGATGGCAAACGCATTCAACTCTTGCAGGTTCATGAACGCACCTCACACAGTGGCGAGCCAAGACCTCTACAGGGATATGCCCGGACGCACCAAAGCACAAGCCACAAACGACACCGCCCGTCTGTTTCGCAACAGACGGGCGGTGTTTTTGCAGCGATCAATCAATGATCAGTGCTTGGTGACCTTGTCCAGGTAACCCATGGCGAACGCCGAGATCACGAAGGTCATGTGGATGATCACGTACCACATCAGGTGCTCGGGATCGACGTTCTTGGCGTCCATGAAGATGCGCAGCAGATGGATCGAAGAAATCGCCACGATCGATGCCGCCACTTTCATCTTCAGCGACGAAGAGTCCATGGTGCCCAGCCAGTTGAGCTTTTCCTTGTTGTCGTCGATGTCCAGCTGCGAGACGAAGTTTTCATAGCCGGAAATCATCACCATCACCAGCAGGCCGCCAACCAGCGCCATGTCGATCAGCGACAGCAGCACCAGGATCAGATCCGATTCGGCCATCGAGAACACGTTGGGGATGACGTGGAAGACTTCCTGGAAAAATTTCAGTGCCAGCGCCAGCAGCCCGAGGGACAGGCCGAAATAGATCGGCGCCAGCAGCCAGCGCGAGGCGTACATTGCGTTTTCGAAAAAGCGTTCCATTGAATCTCACACAAGGGGGGGGGTTGTAATCGGAGGCGAGTATACCAGCCCCCTGTGACAGCCAGAAACCGCCCGGCTCGCACCTCCACTCACTGCAACCTGCGTGTGTAGGTGATTTTTTTTCTGCTACTGTCCAAACCATTGACCGCCTAGCGAAAGTGGACAGGACGACTGGAAATGGATGTGCGATTGCCGTTTAAGACTGCCGGAATTTGCCTCGCTCTGCTGCTGGGAGGCTGCTCTCCGGGTGATGAGAAAAAACCATCGGTCAGCCTCGAAGCAAAGACGGCATCGTTCGAACATTCACTGGACGCCATCGCCGACCCGAAGCTCAAGGAGGCCGTGACCGAGCTCGGCGGATCGTTGCTGTTGCTCGAACGCGCGCAGCTCAAACTTGACGGCGCACCGCTGAAAACCGTGTACGGCGAAGACATTCTCGGCGTCCTCAAGCATTACCCTTCACCGCAGGCGCTGGTCGATACGTTCATCAATGGCCTGTTCGTGCTGCACAAGGATGCCAGCTCCGACTACCTCACCGACCTGCAACCGGTGTTCCCCTTCAACCTGAACATTCCCGGCGGCTTCCTGTTCCCGCATGGTGTGGAATGGCAGTCAGTCACGCTGAGCAACAAACGCGTGATTGCCTATCAGCAGGAGTGGTCGGAAACCGATCCCGGCATTCAGCTGAGCCCGTCCAGTTCCAACGTCACCAACCCCGAAGACCTGACCGTGACCTACCCGTTCATCGAGGGTCTGGACGTGGACAGGAAGAGCCAGCCGCAGCCGGTGAGCCTGCAAGGCAAAGTGGAAGTGATTGCGCCGCGACGCTTGTTCAGCTTCAACCTGAACCAGAAGGATGTCGGCCAGACCCGCACCGACGATAACCTCAGCGTCACCCTGCTGAAGCTGGAAAAGAACTACGCCGAAATCGAAGTCAGCAACAGCCTGCCACTGGCTCCCGAGGTTGAGGGGGCACAGCTCAATCCAGTGATCGTTCAGGCTCGCGACACCAGCGGGCAATACCTGGAGCGCGCCGGCTCAATCAATGAAAGTCCGGCACAGGTTGCCTTCTACGAAAAACAATTGGCGTACCTGCAACAACAGAAAACCTGGAGCGAAGGTCTGGAAAAACAGCTCGAGAACGAACAGCATGCCTTCGAGCAGCAACACCCACGGCGTTACAACAAGATCTACTTCAACGGCCCTATCGACACTCTGGAAATCAGCGTGCTCGACTTCTCATCGGCGACCGTGACTCGCAAAGCCCTGGATCTACCGGTGCGCACCTTCAGTCAGCACACCACGGAAAAGGCCATCCAGCCGCTGGACCCGGGGGTGGTGGTGTATGACGATCTGGCGCCGAACTGGCTCAAGGGCGCGCGCCTCACCGAGGAAGCGTTGAAGGCCGGCATCCGCATCCATCAGTCCACGGAAGACCCGAGCGCTGCACGCATCGAGTTCTCCCACCGACGCACCTTCAACGATGAATTGCTCGGCGATGACTTCAGCCCGGGCGACAGCCCGGTGACGTTCTTCACCGAGAAACGCAGCGGCAAACTCGATGAACCGATCGAACTGCCGCCCGAGGCGTACCAGGTCGATCCGCTGCAAGCGACCATCACTTACGATTTGAATCTGTTTCCGGAAACCCCGGCGATTGCCGTGGGCTCGATGCCATTGTTTCTCGCCAGCGTGGACAAAAAAACCTACGACGCGAAGTCCTTGCCCAAAGGCCTGGAGATCAAGAACAACATGCTGGTGGTAGACCTGAAACTGTTCCCGGCCAACGCCTGGCGATTCTTCGTCAAAGATGACAGTGGCAACTACCTGAAACAGATTCTGTCGGTCAGTCACGACGCGAGCGCACAAGGTCCGGCGCTGTTCGGCGTGCATTACTTCTATGGCCGTCCAACGCACGTGGAGACCTATCAGCGAACCGAACTCAATACCGTGCAATACGGCTTTGAGGTCAAGCTCGACAAGGCGCAACTGCCCGACACTGCGCCATGATGGCGCCTAATGGTCGAACACGCCGACCGTACGCCCACGCCCACCGTTGATCTGGCGCAGCTGTGCTTGCAGGTGCAGGCTCCAGATCTGCGGATCGTCGGCCAGTTCGTAGCCGTGCATCGTCAGGCTTTCAACAATGGTGTCGAGAATCGACTCGGCGGCGACCGGCCCGTGAAACGGACCCTGGGCCTTGATGGCGGAAGGTTGTTCGCCGGCCATGCCGGCAGCGAAGAGCAGCGTCCACATGCCGGTATCGCCGGCCAACGGCTTGATGACGCATTCGATGCGGGTCACAAGACCCAGGCATTGACGGGTGAGGCAGAGGTTGCGCGACATGGCGGCGACCCTCGGTAAAGCCTGTATTCAGCCTTCACGCGAAGGCTGTTTCGATCCAGTGATACTGTCGATGTCCTTGAGCTGAGAATAGAAGAAAAGTCCGCCAAGCAAGCCGGATAGAACCAGAAGGCGCCGAATGGTCATTGTGTGAATTCTGACGTCAGAGTAGTGGCACTTTTCCCGATGATCACCGCAAAATCCAATTTGAAAACAACTGTGGGAGGGGGCTTGCTCCCGAAGGCGGTGTATCAATCGACACATTAGTTGATTGATACACCGCCTTCGGGAGCAAGCCCCCTCCCACAATATTTACCAGGTCAGCGTTCAGGCTGGTTTAGCCTCTGCCAACGCCTCCTGCGCCAGTTCCTTCTCGGCCTCTTTCAGGTCATCTTCGCTGATCATCTCGGCAATCACCCGCAGACGCTCGACCACGCGGGCGTTGACGCTGCCCTCCGGGAACTGGCCTTCGGCGTCCGGCTCACCGGCCGGCTCGCCGACCAACAGGCTCAGCGCTTCGTCAGCCTGACGCACCGCGTACACGTGGAACTGCCCGGCACGTACCGCCGCCAGCACCTTCTCGTCGAGCATCAGCGTAGCGACGTTGGCCTGCGGAATGATCGCGCCCTGCTCGCCGGTCAGCCCGCGCGCCTCGCAGAGACGGAAGAAGCCTTCGATCTTCTCGTTGACCCCGCCGACCGCCTGCACTTCGCCGAACTGGTTGATCGAACCGGTGATCGCAAAACATTGCTTGAGCGGAGTTTTCGACAACGCTGAAATCAGCGTGCAAGCCTCGCCCAGCGACGCGCTGTCGCCATCGACATAACCGTAGGATTGTTCCAGCGCGATGCTTGCGGAAATCGCCAACGGGAATTCCTGAGCGTAACGACTGCCCAGATACCCGGTGAGGATCATCACGCCCTTGGAGTGGATCGGCTGGCCGAGATTGACCTCACGCTCGATGTCGACGATGCCGCTGCCGCCCGGATACACCGTGGCGGAAATCCGCGCTGGCACACCGAACGCCGAATCACCGACTTCCAGCACGGTCAGCCCGTTGCACTTGCCGACCGCCGCACCATCGGTGTCAATCAGGATGATACCGGCGAGCATATCGTCGAGAATCCGCGCCGAGACACGACCGGTGCGGGTTGCCTTGGCTTTCAGCGCACGTTCGATGTGCCCGGCGTCGGTCATTTCATCGCCGGCCAGATGACGAATGAAGTCCGCCTCGCTGACCAGCTGGAACAGGTCGCCGATCCGCGCCGACAAACGTCCCTGATGCTCAGCCAGACGCGCGCTGTAAGTGGCCAGACGCGCGACAGCATCGGCAGTCAGCGGCGCCATGCCTTCTTCCGAGGTACGGGTCTTCAGCAACTGGGCGAATTGCTCCAGGCTTTCGTCGACCATCGGGATGTCTTCGTCGAAGTCGACCAGCACCCGGAACATCTCCTGGAAGTCCGGATCCAGATCCTGCAGCGTGTAATACAACTGGCGCGCACCGATGATCACCACTTTGACCTGCAACGGAATGTGCTGCGGATTGAGGGTCACAGTGGCGAAACGGCCCATCTCGCCCAGCGGCGATTCCATTTTCAACTTGCGCGATTGCAGGGCGCGTTTCAGCGCATCCCACACGAACGGCTCGCTGAGCATTTTTTCCGCTTCCAGGATCAGGAAGCCGCCGTTGGCGCGATGCAATGCACCTGGGCGCAACTGACGATAAGTGGTGTAAAGCGCGCCCTGATCGGTGGTGTATTCGATACGGCCGAACAGGTTTTCGTAGGTCGGATGCGGCTCGAACACCACCGGCGCACCGCCACTGTGCGGATGCCCGACCACCAGGCTCGGCGCGTATTGCTCCTCCAGCAGCTTGCGCGCCACAGCGTCGGTCTTGCTGTCGTCGACCAATTGCTCGACCACGGTTTTCAGCAGATACACCTGCATCGCTTGCAGGTAACCGCAGACCGCGGCGTTCTCCGCGTACTTCTCGGACAACGGCGAGAGCAAAGGCTGCAAGGCCAGGGTGATGGTTTCTTCGTTGAGTTGGCGCAGCTGATTGTTCGACTCGCGCTTCCATTGCGGCAGGCTCGCGAGTTCTTCGTTCAGGCGTTCTTCGAGGCCGGAAATGTCCTCGTGAAAGCGCTCGCGCTCGGCTTCCGGCAGTTGCGAAAACTCGGCCTCGTCCAGCGCCTTGCCTTCAAGCATCGGGGTGAACGCGATGTTGCTGCTGTCGCGATACAGGGCGACGTCTTTTTCCAGGGCCAGACGCTCGATGACGTCCAGCGCCTTGTCGTAGCGCTGGTTGAAGGCGCGGTCGATGGCGCTTTTCTTTTGCTGGTAGGACGGGTGTTCGAACACCGCCGGGAAAGTCGCCAGCAGGTTGTCGATCAGACCGTTGATGTCGCCGATGAATGCGCCGGCGGTGCCCGAAGGCAATTCCAGTGCGCGAGGTTCACGCGGCTCATCGAAATTGTTGACGTAGACCCAGTCCGCCGGGGTCTGCAGGCGTTTGCCTTCGGCCTTCAGGTAGCGTTTGACGAACGAGAAGCGGCCGGTGCCGGGTTCGCCCATGACAAAGACGTTGTAACCGGGGCGTGGCATGGCCACACCGAACTGCAAGGCTTCGACCGCACGTTCCTGGCCAAGCACACCGCGAAAGGGCTCCAGATCATTGGTGGTAGTGAAGCTGAACTGTTCAGCGGAAAACGGACGGGTCAGCGCTTCGGGCGCTAGACGCAAGCTGGCAGCAACAGGATCAGGCATCGGGCTTCCTTAACAATCAGGCGGGGCAGATAGCGGCATTCTGGCGCTGCCCGTACCCCACTGGCAAGGCGCGCCACACGACAAAGCATAGACAAGCGCCCTGCTCCGCAGCCGGCCCCGTGAAACCGGGGACATCAACGAATAATCAGCAAAAAATCACGGAACCACAGGAACGTGCCTAAACTCCAAACTGCGCGGCTGGAACAATAACCGGCCCACTGGCTTCAAAAGAGTCTGTCTAGACAGCGCTTGGGGGGCCAGAACCCTGTCCATTGGTATGCACACAAAGAGAACAAAGCTATGAAACGGATTCTTCTCGGTACTCTCTTCACCGTTGTTTCCCTCAACGCCATGGCTCAGGCGCCAGGCGGTCCGGATTGCGGTTGGGGCAACATGCTGTTCGAAGGTCAGCGTGGCACCCCGGCACACTTCCTGGCATCCACCACCAACGGCACCTCCGGTAACGCTACGTTCGGTATGACTTCCGGCACCAACGGTTGCTCGACCAACGCGTCGCTGACCTACGGCGGTAAATCCTGGTTCGCCATGAATGGCATGATGAACGAGCTGTCCGAAGACATGGCCAAGGGCAACGGCGAAGCGCTGACGACCTACGCCGTGGTACTGGGCGTGGCGCCGGAAGACCGTGCGCACTTCGCGGCTGTCACTCACGAGCACTTCCAGCAGATCTTCAGCAAAGCTGACGTGACCGCAGAAGACGTGCATACCAACACTCTGGCCGTACTGAAAAACGACCCTCGTCTGGCCAAGTACGCGACTCAAGCTTAAGCTCGACCCCACCCGCTTCTTTCGGGAAGCGGGTTTTGTTTTTTATGGCCCGCCCTTTTTGAGCGATGCAGGTCAGTTGCGACATGCGCTGAACCCTGTGGCGAGGGAGCTTGCTCCCGCTGGGGCGCGAAGCGGCCCCAATCTTCAAGAAAAGGGAGCGCTGCGCACTCCAGCGGGAGCAAGCTCCCTCGCCACAGGTTTAGTGCAGTTTGAATTGTCTGTATTAACGCCCGGGGTCTTTGTTTTTCTTTCGACTTAAGTTGCCACCTATGCTCAAACGCCTTGCCTGGCTGGCGCTCTGTGTCTGCGCCCCGCTCTCCGCCGCGCCTCACGTCGACCCTCAACGTTTGCAGCAACTGGCCAACGACCGCTTCTGGATTTCCCTCGGTCACTACGAAACCGCCAAGCTCGGCGGCTGGCGCAGCTATGTCAGCGACAAGAAGTTCTTTCTCGCGCCCGATGGCAACGAACACCCCGACCATGAACTGGCCGCTACCGTGCAAGCGCTATACGCCCCGGCCAGTCTCGGCGAGCAGCACGCCCAATGCGTCTACCCGGCCCGCACTCGCTGGTTGAAAGCACAACTCAATCTGACCGACCTGCCCGCCCCCGATTGCGCCGAATTCAAGAAGTGGTTCAAGGACGTCTCGCCGCACAGCGCGGTGATGATTTTTCCAGCGGCCTACCTCAACAGCCCGTCGTCGATGTTCGGCCATACCCTGTTGCGCATCGACCAGGCCGACGTTCAGACCGACAAGACGTCGCTGCTGAGTTACGCGATCAACTTCGGCGCCTACATCGAAGGCTCGGACAACAGCATCCTCTACGCCTGGAAAGGCTTGATGGGTGGCTACCCGGGGCTGTTCGCGCTGGTGCCGTATCAGGAAAAACTCTCCGAGTACCGCAGCCTGGAAAACCGCGACCTGTGGGAATACCGGCTGAACCTGACGCAAGAAGAAACCGCACGCATGGTCGAGCACGTGTGGGAGCTGAAGCAGATCCAGTTCGACTATTTCTTCTTCGACGAAAACTGCTCCTATCGCCTGCTCGAACTGCTGCAGGTGGCGCGCCCAAGCCTGCGCCTGACCGAGCAATTCCCGCTGACCGCCATCCCTACCGACACGGTCAAAGCGGTGAAAGAGGCCGGGCTGGTGGAAAGTATCGAATATCGCCCGTCACGCGAGCGTGAACTGCTCAGCCGCGCCGAGCCGTTGAACAAGGAAGAACAGCAATGGGTGCTGAAGGTCAGCGCCGATCAACAGGTGTTGCAGGACCCGACGTTCAAGGCCCTGCCCCGGGATCGCCAGGCGCTGATCATCGACGCCGCGTATCGTCTGGAACGCTACCGGGCCAACGGTCAGGAACGTGATCCGCAACGGGCGCAGCGCAGCTTCGAACTGCTGCGGGCAATCAACAAGAACCCGGCGCCGGACTTGCAGATTCCACAACCGGGCCTGCCCGAAGACGGCCATGAATCGCGCACCTGGCAGGCCGGCATCGGCACCCGGGGCGATCGTGCCTTCGGCGAGTACGGCTTGCGCATGGCCTATCACGATCTCAACGACAACGCCGAAAGCTTCCCCCTCGGCGCGCAGATCGAAATCCTGCAGATGAAGCTGCGTCAATACGAAGGTAATCAATGGCAGTTCCAGCAACTGGATCTCGCAACCATCCGCTCGCTGACCCCGCGCAATGAGTTGCTGCAGCCACTGTCGTGGCAAGTCACCGGCGGCCTCGAGCGGGTACCCGGCAAGCATGATGACGAAAACCTGGTCAGCCACGTCAACGGCGGCGGTGGCGGCACCTGGCAACTGGGCGAAGACACGCTCGGCTTTGCCCTCGGTACGGTGCGGATCGAACACAACAATGACTTCGCCGGGTTTGTCACGCCGGCCGCCGGTTTCAACAGCGGCGTGCTGTGGAAAAACCCGTTGGGCAATCTGAGCGTCGAGGCCAAGGGCGATTACTTCACCAACGGCGAGGTACGCCGCAGCCTGAGCCTGAACCAGCAGTGGGAGTTGTCGCGCAACCTCGGTTTGCGCCTGACGGCACAGCGTGAGTTCAGCCACGTTGCCACACCGGAGACCGAAGTCATGCTTGAGGTGAAGTGGTATCACTACTGACCTAAAGCCCAATCCATAAACCCTGTGGGAGCGGGGGTGGGGGGGGGAGGGGGGGGGGGGGGGGGGGGGGACGGGGGTGGGGGGGGGGGGGG
>NZ_JBYOKU010000036.1:0-59015 GCF_057799175.1 Pseudomonas sp. 14P5.3.2
ACCAGCCGCGTTGGTCAGCGTTGCGGTGTAAACGATCGAACCACCTTCGGCCACGGTACCGGTCGCGGACAGCGACAGGTTGGTGGTGTCGACGGTGTCGGTGACGTTAGTGCTGACCGGGGTTTTGTCAGCCACGAGGTTTTCGTAATTGCCACCGGTCACACCGGTGATCGAGTTGGTCAGCGGCGCATGACCGGTCAACGCGTCGTTCGGCGCGGTGGTGGTCACGGTGCCGGTGGTTTTACCCACTTCGATGGTGATGTTCTGACCGTTGGCCAGGGTCACCACAACCGGCGAACCGGTCACTGGTGCGCCGACGGTTGCGGTGTAGGTCACGGTGCCGCCCTCGGCGACCGAGGTATCAGCGGACAGTTTGACGGTAGAAGTATCGATGGTGTCGGTGACTTCGGTCACTGCCGGCACGGTGCTCGGCACCAGGTTTTCGAAGTTGCCACCGGTAGCGGTGGAAATGGTCGCTTCGACTTTACCGGCATCTTTGTAAACGTCGTCCGCCGGAGCAGGAACGGTCACGGTGCCGGTGGTTTTGCCGGCCTCGATGGTGATCACAGCGCCGTTGCTCAACGTCACGGTGACTGGCGAACCAGCGGCGTTGGTCAGAGTCGCGGTGTAAACGATCGAGCCACCTTCGGCCACGGTGCCGGTCGCTGACAGCGACAGGTTAGTGGTGTCGACGGTGTCGGTAACATTGGTCGAAACCGGAGTTTTGTCAGCCACGAGGTTTTCGTAGTTACCGCCGCTCACGTCGGTGATGGCGTTGGTCAGCGGCGCGTGGCCGGTCAACGCATCGTTCGGCGCAGTGGTGGTCACGGTGCCAGTGGTTTTACCCACTTCGATGGTGATGTTCTGACCATTGGCCAAGGTCACGACCACAGGCGAACCGGTCACTGGTGCGCCAACGGTTGCGGTGTAGGTGACGGTGCCACCTTCAGCAGCAGACTCGGTTGCGGTCAGTTTGACCGTGGTGGTGTCGATGGTATCAGTGACATTTGTCACGGCTGGAACGGTGCTCGGCACCAGATTTTCGAAATTGCCACCGGTGGCGGACGAAATGGTCGCTTCGACTTTGCCCGCGTCTTTGTACACGTCGTCAGCCGGAGCCGGAACAGTCACGGTGCCGGTGGTTTTGCCGGCCTCGATGGTGATGACGGCGCCGTTGCTCAGCGTCACGGTCACCGGGGTGCCGGCAGGGTTGGTCAGTGTCGCGGTGTAGACGATCGAGCCACCTTCAGCCACCGAGTCGCTGGCGGTCAGGTTCAGGTTGGTGGTGTCGACAGTGTCCGACACCGAGGTGTTAGCCGGTGTCTTGTCGGCCACCAGGTTTTCATAGTTGCCGCCGGCAACCTTGTCGATGGCGACGCTCAACGAGCTGCCGCCCGCCAATGGGCTGTTCGGCGCGACGAAGTTCACGCTGCCGGTGGTCTCACCGACGGCGATGGTGATGGTCTGGCCGTTGGACAGGGTGACCACGACTGGCGAGCCGGTTACTGGTGCGGTCACGCTCGCGGTGTAAACCACGGTTTCGCCTTCGGCGACGTTGGCGGTGGCAGTCAGCGACACGGTGGAGGTGTCGATGGTGTCGTTGACGGTAGTCACTGCCGGGGTGTTGCTGGTCACCAGGTTTTCGAAGTCGCCACCGGTCGCGCCCTTGATGGTCGCTTCAACGGTGCCGGCGTCCTTGTAGACGTCATCCTTCGGTGCATCGACGGTCACGGTGCCGGAAGTTTTGCCGGCGTCGATGGTGATCACCGCGCCATTGCTCAACGTCACGGTCACCGGGGTGCCGGCGGCGTTGGTCAGGGTGGCGGTGTAGGTGATCTGGCCGCCTTCGTTCACCGCCGGGGTCGCGCTCAGCGACAGGTTGGTGGTGTCGACGGTGTCGGTGACGGTGGTGCTGACCGGCGTTTTGTCAGCTACGAGGTTTTCGTAGTTGCCGCCGCTGACGTTGGTGATCGAATTGTTTAGCGGCTCGTGACCGTTCAACGCATCGTTTGGTGCGGTGGTCGTCACGGTGCCGGTGGTCTTGCCGATGTCGATGGTGATGGTCTGACCGTTGGCCAGGGTCACGACCACAGGTGAGCCGGTCACTGGCGCACCGACGGTGGCGGTGTAGGTAACCGTGCCGCCCTCTGCGACCGAGGTATCGGCCGTCAGTTTGACGGTAGAAGTATCGATGGTGTCGGTGACTTCGGTCACGGCCGGAACGGTGCTTGGCACCAGGTTCTCGAAATTGCCACCCGCAGCATCCTTGATCGTGACTTCGACTTTGCCGGCGTCTTTGTAGACGTCATCGGCTGGGGCTGGAACAGTCACGGTGCCGGTGGTTTTGCCGGCTTCGATGGTGATCACTGAGCCATTGCTCAGGGTCACGGTCACCGGAGTACCGGCGGGATTGGTCAGGGTCGCGGTGTAGACGATCGAACCGCCCTCAGCCACGGTGCCGGTCGCAGTCAGCGACAGGTTGGTGGTGTCGATGGTGTCGGTGACGGTGGTCGAAACCGGGGTTTTATCGGCGACCAGATTCTCGTAATTGCCGCCGGTTACGCCGGTGATCGAGTTGGTCAGCGGTGCATGACCGGTCAGCGCGTCGTTCGGCGCGGTAGTGGTCACGGTGCCAGTGGTTTTACCCACTTCGATGGTGATGTTCTGACCATTGGCCAGGGTCACCACGACTGGCGAACCGGTCACTGGAGCGCCAACGGTAGCGGTGTAGGTGACGGTGTCACCTTCAGCAGCGGACTCGGTCGCGGTCAGTTTGACCGAGGTGGTATCGATAGTGTCGGTGACTTCGGTTACGGCTGGAACGGTGCTCGGCACCAGATTCTCGAAATTGCCGCCCGCAGCATCCTTGATTGTGACTTCGACTTTGCCGGCGTCTTTGTAGACGTCATCGGCAGGCGCTGGAACGGTTACGGTGCCAGTGGTCTTGCCCGCTTCGATGGTGATCACCGAACCGTTGGACAGGGTCACGGTCACCGGGGTGCCGGCCGCATTGGTCAGGGTCGCGGTGTAGGTGATCGAACCGCCCTCGGCGACCGAGTTGGTGGCGCTCAGGGACAGATTGGTCGTGTCGACGGTGTCGGTGACGGTGGTGCTGACCGGCGTTTTGTCGGCCACCAGGTTTTCGTAGTTGCCACCGGTCACGCCAGTGATCGAGTTGGTCAGCGGTTCGTGACCGGTCAGCGCGTCGTTCGGCGCGGTGGTGGTCACGGTGCCAGTGGTTTTGCCCACTTCGATGGTGATGGTCTGGCCGTTCGCCAGAGTCACGACCACAGGCGAGCCGGTGACCGGCGCGCCAACTGTAGCGGTGTAAGTGACAGTGCCGCCTTCAGCGACCGAGGTATCGGCTGTGAGTTTCACGGTCGAGGTGTCGATTGTATCGGTGACTTCGGTGACGGCTGGAACGGTGCTCGGCACCAGGTTCTCGAAGTTGCCGCCCGCAGCATCCTTGATCGTGACTTCGACTTTGCCGGCGTCTTTGTAGACGTCATCGGCAGGGGCCGGAACAGTCACGGTGCCGGTGGTTTTGCCGGCTTCGATGGTGATCACCGAGCCGTTCGACAGGGTCACGGTCACCGGAGTACCGGCTGGATTGGTCAGGGTCGCGGTGTAGACGATCGAACCGCCTTCGGCCACGGTGCCGGTCGCAGTCAGCGACAGGTTGGTGGTGTCGACGGTGTCGGTCACGGTGGTGCTGACCGGAGTCTTGTCGGCGACGAGGTTTTCGTAGTTGCCACCGCTCACGTCGGTGATCGCGTTGGTCAGCGGTTCATGACCATTCAACGCATCGTTCGGTGCGGTGGTGGTCACGGTGCCGGTGGTTTTGCCGACTTCGATGGTGATGGTCTGGCCGTTCGCCAGAGTCACGGTCACTGGCGAGCCGGTGACAGGCGCGCCCACTGTGGCGGTATAAGTGACGGTCCCGCCCTCGGCCACCGAGGTATCGGCGGTCAATTTGACGGTCGAAGTGTCGATGGTATCGGTCACTTCGGTCACGGCAGGAACGGTGCTCGGCACCAGGTTTTCGAAGTTACCGCCGGTGGTACCGGTGATGCTGACTTCGACTTTGCCGGCGTCTTTATAGACGTCATCGGCAGGCGCCGGAACAGTCACGGTGCCAGTGGTTTTGCCGGCTTCAATGGTGATCACCGAGCCGTTGCTCAAGGTCACGGTCACCGGAGTGCCAGCCGGATTGGTCAGGGTCGCGGTGTAGACGATCGAACCGCCCTCAGCCACGGTGCCGGTCGCAGTCAGCGACAGGTTAGTGGTGTCGACGGTGTCGGTGACGTTGGTCGAAACCGGTGTTTTGTCCGCAACCAGATTTTCGTAATTGCCGCCGCTCACATCCGTGATCGCGTTGGTCAGTGGTTCATGACCGTTCAAGGCATCGTTCGGCGCGGTGGTGGTCACGGTGCCAGTGGTTTTGCCGACTTCGATGGTGATGGTCTGGCCGTTCGCCAGGGTTACGGTCACTGGCGAGCCGGTGACAGGCGCGCCTACGGTGGCGGTGTAAGTGACGGTGCCGCCCTCGGCCACCGAGGTATCGGCGGTCAGTTTGACGGTCGAGGTGTCGATGGTATCGGTCACTTCGGTCACGGCAGGAACGGTGCTCGGCACCAGGTTCTCGAAGTTACCGCCGGTTGTACCGGTAATGCTGACTTCGACTTTGCCGGCATCTTTGTAGACGTCGTCCGCAGGCGCCGGAACGGTCACAGTGCCGGTGGTTTTGCCAGCCTCGATGGTGATGACGGAGCCGTTGCTCAACGTCACGGTTACCGGGGTGCCGGCAGGGTTGGTCAGGGTGGCGGTGTAAACGATCGAACCACCTTCAGCGACGGAGCCAGTGGCGCTCAACGTCAGGTTGGTGGTGTCGACAGTGTCGGTTACGGTGGTGCTGACCGGGGTTTTGTCCGCTACGAGGTTTTCGTAGTTGCCACCGGTCACGCCGGTGATCGAGTTGCTCAGCGGTGCTTGGCCGTTCAGCACGTCGTTCGGTGCGGTGGTAGTTACGGTGCCGGTGGTCTTGCCCACTTCGATGGTGATGGTCTGACCATTGGCCAGGGTCACGACAACTGGCGAACCGGTCACGGGCGCACCGACGGTGGCGGTGTAAGTGACGGTGCCGCCCTCGGCGACCGAGGTATCGGCGGTCAGTTTGACGGTCGACGTATCGATGGTGTCGGTGACTTCGGTCACGGCTGGAACGGTGCTCGGCACCAGGTTCTCGAAATTGCCGCCGGTTGTACCGGTAATGCTGACTTCAACCTTGCCGGCATCTTTGTAGACGTCATCGGCTGGCGCTGGAACAGTCACGGTGCCGGTGGTTTTGCCAGCCTCGATAGTGATCACCGCGCCATTGCTCAGGGTCACGGTGACTGGCGAACCAGCCGCGTTGGTCAGGGTCGCGGTGTAGACGATCGAACCACCCTCGGCGACCGAGCCGGTGGCGCTCAGCGACAGGTTGGTGGTGTCGACGGTATCGGTAACGGTGGTCGAAACCGGAGTTTTGTCGGCGACGAGGTTCTCGTAGTTACCGCCACTGACATTGGTGATGGCGTTGGTCAGCGGCGGATTGCCGGTGAGCGCATCGTTCGGTGCCGTGGTTGTCACGGTGCCGGTGGTTTTACCCACTTCGATGGTGATGGTCTGGCCGTTCGCCAAGGTCACAACAACCGGCGAACCGGTGACCGGAGCGCCTACGGTGGCGGTGTAAGTGACGGTGCCGCCCTCAGCGACCGAGGTATCGGCAGTCAGTTTGACGGTCGAGGTATCGATGGTGTCGGTGACTTCGGTGACAGCCGGAACAGTGCTCGGAACGAGGTTCTCGAAGTTACCGCCGGTTGTACCGGTAATGCTGACTTCGACTTTGCCGGCATCTTTGTAGACGTCGTCCGCAGGCGCCGGAACGGTCACAGTGCCAGTGGTTTTGCCGGCTTCGATGGTGATGACGGAGCCGTTGCTCAAGGTCACGGTCACCGGGGTACCGGCCGGGTTGGTCAGGGTTGCGGTGTAAACGATCGAGCCGCCTTCCGCGACGGTGCCGGTGGCACTCAGCGACAGATTGGTGGTGTCGATGGAGTCGGTAACGGTTGTGGTCGCTGGCGTCGTGCTCGGCACCAGGTTTTCGAAGTTGCCGCCGGTAGCACCGGTAATGGTGGTGCTGATGGTGCCGCCGTTGTTGTAGACGTCGTTCGGCGGTGTCGGCACGTTGACGGTGCCCGTGGTCTTGCCGGCTTCGATGGTGATGGTCGAACCGTTGGACAGCGTCACGGTAACCGGTGTCTGCGCCGGGTTGGTCAGGGTCGCGGTGTAGGTGATCTGGCCGCCTTCAACCACGCTGCCGGTGGCGGTCAGGGTCAGGTTGGTGGTGTCGATCGAGTCGGTGATGGTGGTCACCGCCGGCGTCGGATTCGGCACCAGGTTTTCGAAGTTGCCGCCGGTAGCACCGGTGATGGTGGTGGTGACGGTGCTGCCATTGTTATAGACGTCGTTCGGCGGTGTCGGCACGTTGACGGTGCCCGTGGTCTTGCCGGCTTCGATGGTGATGGTCGAACCGTTGGACAGCGTCACGGTAACCGGCGTCTGCGCCGGATTGGTCAGGGTCGCGGTGTAGGTGATCTGGCCACCTTCGGTGACGCTGTTGCCCGCTGTCAGAGTAACGGTGGTGGTGTCGATGGTGTCGGTGACCTGGGTCACGGCCGGAGTAGTCGGCACGGTGACGGTAATGCCATTGCCACCGGTGGTACCGGTGACGGTCACGTTGATCTGGGTCGGGTCGTTGTAGACGGTGTCGTTCGGTGCCAGCGGCACGTTGACGGTACCGGTGGTGGAACCGGCCGGAATCACGATCACCGAGCCGTTGGACAGGGTGATGGTCAGGTCGGTCAGCGGCGCCTGGGTCAGGGTCGCGGTGTACACCAGCACGCCGCCGGCTTCGGTGATGGTCGGCGTGGCGCTGAGGCTCAGGGTCGACTCACGCAGAGCGTTGGCGGTGCTGTCGGTGGTCTGGCCACCGGTGATGTTCTGTGCCGCTTGAGCACCGGAGTTGATGCCCGCGGTCGGGAAGCCGATGGTCGGATCGACGCGGCCAGCGGTGGCGTCGAGCATCACGAAGCTATGGCCACCACCGGCAGCACCACCTGTCCCCGCAGCGCTCGGGCCGGCAGCGGTGGCTTCCAGATCGGTGGTCGGGTCGGCGCCGGCAGCGATAGCCTGCTGCAGTTCTGCTACAGACGGCGCGGCCTGCGCGGTGGCTTCGGCCAGGTCAGTGCTGGAGTCGGGCGCGTTGGCGCTCCACTGAGTCTCGCGGCCCAGGTCCAGGGTGCGGCCATCGGCCAGTTCCAGCGACACGGCGCCGGAGAGGCCGGTATCGATCTGGTCGCCGACGAACAGGCGATCGCCTTCAACGAGCACGCGGCGTACACCCTCGGGGGAGACCACGAATACCTGACCGACAATGCTTTTGACGATGGCAACAACACTGCTCATTGAAGACTCTCCGGGGTGTCACGTTCAGTTGACTTCCATAGACCTGATGGCTTCGGCGCCGAATCAGTCTGGACGTACTTTTAAAATTTGCTAATCAAGTTTGACGCTGTTCTGTGTCAAAAATTTGGCTAGATTCTTTCGCTATTAACTTTATGCCAAACTATTGACCTTCTGGGTGCCATCCTAAACAATCGCCCCACTAATGTCACATTGATATTTCCGCGGCGACCTGTCCCTCAGCGTGTGATCCAGTTCCTATTTTGAACTTTCCGACATACGGTCATTCCGGTTGCCAATTATTCGACGCAGCAGCACGTTTTGCTGTGATTCAAGACAAGAAGTCCTGGGAAATCTTTACCATGCGTTTGCACTTGTTCAAGGCTCTACCGTTCGCTCTCGCCGCCTCTTTCGTCCAGGCACAATCCTTACCGGAAGCCATGCAACAGGCACTGGATGTCCACCCGGAAATCCAGGCAGGGGTCAACAGTCGTTTGGCCGCGGATTATCAATTAAAGGCTGCCAAAGGTGGATACCTGCCCAAAGTTGATCTGCTGGGCGGGTATGGCCGTGAGGGCACCGACAGCGTGACCACGCGGGCCAACGGTGGTGGCAATCACTGGGAAACCCTGAACCGCGGCGAGTCAAGTTTACGTCTCTCGCAAATGGTTTTTGACGGTTTTGCAACGTCCAGCGAAGTCGGGCGTCAACAAGCCACCGTCAACTCCCGCGCCTACTCTCTGCTGGGCACTTCCGAGCGCACTGCGCTGACCGTCGCCCAGGTGTACCTGGACGTGCTGACCCGCCGCGAATTCGTGCGCCTGGCCGAGGAAAACCTCAAGAGCCACCAGCGTATCTACGACCAGATCCAGCTGCGTACCCAGCGCGGCGTTGGCAGCGGCGCCGACCTTGATCAAGCCGAAGCGCGGATGGCCCAGGCGCGCAACAACCTGATCACCGAACAGACCAACCTCGCCGACTCCGAGACCAACTTCCTCAGCGCTGTCGGCCAGATGCCTGACCAGCTGGAGCGTCCGGCGCCGTTTATGGCGATGATGCCGGTCAACCTCAATGAAGCGCGCCAGCAAATGCTGGAAAACAGCCCGATCCTGCGTTCGGCCGAGTCCGATATCGCCGCTGCCGAGAAACAGTACGAAACCGCCAAGTCGACTTTTTACCCTCGTTTCGACGCCGAGCTGGGTCGCACTGCCGACAACGATCTCGACGGTCAGAACGGCCACAACAACGAGTGGCAGGCGATGCTGCGTATGCGCTTCAACCTGTACTCCGGCGGCAGCAACAAGGCCGATCTGGAATCCAAGTCGTACCTGTCGAACCAGGCGCTGGACATCCGCAACAACGCCCTGCGTCAGTTGAACGAAGAACTGGGCCTGGCCTGGAACGCCCTGAACAACGCCAATGCGCAGGTGCCGATTGCTCAGCAGTACGTTGATCACAGCACCGCCGTGCGCACCGCCTACCAGCGTCAGTTCAGCCTCGGTGAGCGGACCCTGCTCGATTTGCTCGACAGCGAAAACGAGTTGTTCACCGCTTCGCGGCGTCTGGCTGAAATCAAAAACATTCAGTTATTTACTCAATACCGAATCAAGGCGACCATGGGCGAATTGCTCAAAAGCCAGGGAGTGGTCGCACCATTGGCATCCGTTGTGCAGAACGACGTGAAGCCCAAGGTTCAGCTGCCCGGGATGAACTGAGTTATCCCTTTTCAACTGTTAAAGAGTGTCGAGCGTGGAATCAGAAGTCAGTCGAGTTCATCTCAGTCATGATCCACGCGCGTTGCACGACGATCCGTTGCTGGATGGTCTGCTCGCCCTTTGCATGCTGCACCAGAAGCCCGCCAGCGCGGCGATGCTGACCACCGGCCTGCCGTTGCCCAAACAACGCCTGAGTGTCGAGCTGCTGCCGCGTGCGGCGGCTCGCGCCGGGCTGCAGGGCCGGGTGCTGCAACGCAAGCTGGAAGAGATTCCGGCGATTGCCATGCCGGCGTTGTTGCTGCTCAAGGATGGCCGCAGCGCCGTCCTGCTCGGCTGGCAAGGCGAAAACGAAGCACGGGTGCTGCTCAGCGAAAGTGATGGCGGCGAATCGGTGGTCAGCCGCGAACTGCTGGCCGACGACTACACCGGCAAAGTGTTTTTCGCCCAGCCGCAGCATAAATTCGACGTCAATCACGGCACGCTGATCCCGCGTGCGCGCTCGTGGTTTCGCGACACCCTCAAGCGTTCGCGCTGGTTGTATGCGGATGCGATCGCCGCGAGTTTCCTGATCAACATCATCGCCATGGCCGCGCCGCTGTTCGTGATGAACGTCTACGACCGCGTGGTGCCGAACCAGGCCGAAGCGACCCTCTGGGTGCTGGCGCTGGGCATCACTGGTGCCTACATTTTCGACCTGATTCTCAAGAGCCTGCGCAGCCTGTGCCTGGATCTGGCCGGCAAGAAAACCGACCTGATCATCTCCGCGACGCTGTTCGAGCGTATCGTCGGCATGGCCATGAAGTACCGCCCGGCCCGGGTCGGCAGCTTCGCCCAGAACATCCATGAATTTCAGAGCCTGCGCGACTTCCTCGCCTCGCTGACGCTGACCAGTCTGATCGATCTGCCATTCACCATTCTGATCTTCATCGTCATCGCGATTCTCGGCGGGCATCTGGTGTGGATTCCGGTGCTGGCGTTCCCGATTGCGCTGTTGATCGGCTACGCGTTGCAGAAGCCGCTGGTCGCGACCATGGAACGCACCATGGCCCTCGGCGCCGAGCGTCAGTCGAGTCTGATCGAAACCCTCGCCGGCCTCGATGCGGTCAAGGTCAACAACGCCGAAAGCGAGCGTCAGTACCAGTGGGAACAGACCATCGGCACCCTCAGCCGCCTCGAGCTGCGGGTGAAAATGCTCTCCGGTCTGGCGATGAATATCACCCTGCTGATCCAGCAACTGGCCGGGGTGATCATGATCGTCTTCGGCGTGTACCAGATCATTGCCGGCAACCTGAGCATGGGCGGTCTGATTGCCTGCTACATGCTCAGCGGCCGCGCGCTCAGCCCGCTGGCGTCGCTGTCCGGTCTGTTGACCCGCTACCAGCAGGCGCGGGTGACCATGACTTCCGTCGACCAGATGATGGAGCTGCCGCAGGAGCGCAATTTCGAAGAACGTCCGCTGAGCCGCAAGGTGCTGCAGGGCGCGATCGAGTGCCGTCAGCTGAACTTCACCTATCCGGAACAACAGAACCCGGCGCTGAAGAACATCAACCTGGTGATTCGTCCCGGCGAGAAGATCGGCATCATCGGCCGCAGCGGTTCGGGCAAGAGCTCGCTGGCGAAACTGCTGGTGGGCCTGTATCAGCCGGACGACGGCGCGTTGCTGGTGGACGGCGTGGACATCCGCCAGATCGACGTCAGCGAATTGCGCTACAACATCGGCTACGTGCCGCAGGACATCCAGCTGCTGGCCGGCACCCTGCGTGACAACCTGGTCTCCGGCGCGCGTTACGTCGAAGACGAGTTGGTGCTGCAAGCCGCCGAACTGGCCGGCGTCCACGAATTCGCCCGCCTGCATCCGCAAGGCTACGAGCTGCAAGTCGGCGAGCGCGGGCAGAACCTGTCCGGCGGCCAACGGCAGAACGTCGCTCTGGCGCGGGCGCTGCTGCTCAACCCGCCGATCCTGCTGCTCGACGAACCGACCAGCGCCATGGACAACACCGGCGAAGAACGCCTCAAGCAACGTCTGGCTGCCGTCGTTGAAAACAAGACCGTGGTGCTGGTGACGCACCGGGCCTCGCTGCTGTCGCTGGTCGACCGCCTGCTGGTGGTCGACCGTGGACAGATTCTCGCCGATGGCCCGAAAGCCGCCGTGATGGAAGCGTTGAAGAAGGGGCAGATCAGTGTTGCTTAAGTCGGGTGTCAAAGAGTCGATCCGTCGCTACTTCAAGGGTTCTGCCTCGCTGCAGGGCCAGCCGCTGCCGGAGGTCAACAAGGCGCTGATCGAGGACGCCCCGCGCGTCGTGCGCCTGACCATCTGGGCAATCATCGGCTTCTTCCTGTTCCTGCTGCTGTGGGCCAACTTCGCGGTGATCGACGAAGTGACCAAGGGCGACGGCAAGGCGATTCCATCGTCGAAGATCCAGAAAATCCAGAACCTCGAGGGCGGGATTGTCTCGGAAATGTTCGTCAAGGAAGGTCAGATCGTCGAGGCCGGCGCGCCACTGATTCGCCTCGACGACACGCGTTTTGCTTCCAACGTCGGCGAAACCGAAGCCGATCGCCTGTCGATGTTGCTGCGCGTCGAACGCCTGAGCGCCGAGGTCGATGACCGCCCGCTGAATTTCCCGGACGACGTGCTCAAAGCCGTGCCGGGTCAGGCGAAAAGCGAAGAATCGTTGTACATCAGCCGTCGCCAGCAATTGCACGACGAGATTGGCGGTTTACAGGAACAGCTGATCCAGCGTCAGCAAGAGCTGCGCGAATTTACCTCCAAGCAGGCGCAATATCGCCAGCAACTGGGCCTGCAACGCCAGGAAATCAACATGTCCGAGCCGCTGGTGGCGCAGGGCGCGGTGTCGCCGGTGGAAGTGCTGCGACTCAAGCGTGCCGAAGTCGAAACCCGTGGTCAGCTCGACGCCACCACGCTGGCGATTCCGCGCGCCGAATCGGCCATCAAGGAAGTACAACGCAAGATTGACGAGACGCGCGGCAAATTCCGCAGCGATGCGCTGACCCAGCTCAACGAAGCCCGCACCGACCTGAACAAGGCCCAGGCCACCGGCAAGGCCCTGGAAGACCGGGTCAGCCGGACGCTGGTCACCTCGCCGGTACGCGGGATCGTCAACAAGTTGCTGGTCAACACCATCGGCGGCGTGATCCAGCCGGGCAGCGACATGGTGGAAATCGTGCCGCTGGATGACACCTTGCTGGTCGAAGCCAAGATCCGTCCGCAGGACATTGCCTTCCTGCATCCGGGGCAGGAAGCGATCGTCAAATTCACCGCGTACGACTACACCATTTATGGCGGGCTGAAAGCCAAACTGGAGCAGATCGGTGCCGACACCATCACCGACGAAGACAAGAAAACCACTTACTACATCATCAAGGTCCGCACCGAGCGCAGCCACTTGGGCACTGATGAAAAACCGCTGCTGATCATTCCGGGGATGGTGGCGTCGGTGGATATCATCACCGGCAAGAAGTCGGTGCTGAGTTATTTGCTCAAGCCGATCATCCGGGCGCGGGCCGAGGCGTTGCACGAGCGGTAAGTCTTCAGCGCGGCACATGGCCCCTTCGCGAGCAAGCCCGCTCCCACAGTGGATCTCGGTCGAACACAGAACTTGTGTCCACTGAAGATCAAATGTGGGAGCGGGCTTGCTCGCGAAGGGGCCAGCAAAATCACCATGCCCTGTCAGTAAGTGACACAAATCGTCATTCACCATCCAGTCCATTCCTCACCATCCGCCATATCGTTATTCATTAACGGTATTTAATTTCCCTTTCTTATAGCTTTAAAGTCAGCCACCTGCGTACCTGCCGACCAATCGGCGCGCCGCACGACCTGAACCAACACGCAATCCAGCGTGAGTTTCTGATCGACGTGCGCGCCTGTGAGCGCGCCGTGCGTGGGAGATTGAAAGATGTCCGCAGCTACTGCCACCCCAAGCGCCGCGACTGCCGCGCCGCAAAGCTTTGAAATTCGCCCGTTCAGCGGTGCCGTCGGTGCCGAAATCATCGGCCTGGACCTGACCCGGCCGGTCAACGACCAGGACTTCGCGCGCATTCACCGTGCGCACCTGGATCACCACGTTGTGGTGTTCCGCGACCAGCGCATCACCCCGCAACAGCAGATCGATTTCAGCCGTCGTTTCGGCGTGTTGCAGATTCACGTGCTCAAGCAGTTCCTGCTGGCCAATCATCCGGAAATTCTCATCGTTTCCAACATCGTCGAGAACGGCCAGAACATCGGCCTGGGCGATGCCGGCAAGTTCTGGCACTCCGACCTGTCCTATAAAGAACTGCCGAGCCTCGGCTCGATGCTGCATGCGCAGGAATTGCCGTCCGAGGGCGGCGACACCTTGTTTGCCGACATGCACAAAGCCTGGGACAACCTGCCGCAAGCGCTGCGCAAAGCCGTGGAAGGGCGCTCGGCAGCGCACTCCTATACGGCGCGTTACAGCGAGACCAAATTCGAAGGCAACTGGCGCCCGACCCTGACCCCGGAGCAACTGGCGCAGGTCGCCGAAGTGGTGCACCCAATCGTTCGCACCCATCCGGAAAACGGCCGCAAGGCGTTGTTCGTCAGCGAAGGCTTCACCACTCGCATCGTCGGTCTGCCCGAGGACGAGAGCCAGCAACTGCTGGCCGAGCTCTACGCCCACAGCGTGCTGCCGCAGAACATCTACCGCCATCAGTGGCAGCCCCACGACATGGTGTTCTGGGACAACCGCTCGCTGATCCACCTCGCCGCCGGCTGCCCCGCGCACCTGCGCCGCAAGCTGTATCGCACGACCATCCAGGGCGACGCGCCTTTCTGATTTGCCGGAGATTCGATCATGTCCAAACGTCTTCCATTTGCACCGCTGGCGGCGGCCATTGGCCTCGGTTTCAGTCTCATCGCCGGCAGCCTGGTAGCGCCGGCCGTGGCCCACGCCGAAGGTGAAATCCGCATCGCCGAACAGTTCGGGATCGTTTATTTATTGCTCAACGTGGTGCGCGATCAGGGCCTGATCGAGAAGTACGGCAAGCAGGAAGGCCTCGACATCAAGGTCGACTGGACGCAGCTCTCGGGCGGCGCGGCGGTCAACGATGCGCTCTTGTCCGGCTCTATCGACATTGCCGGCGCCGGCGTCGGCCCGCTGTTGACCATCTGGGATCGCACCCACGGCAAGCAGAACGTCAAGGCAGTCGCCTCGCTCGGCAACTTCCCGTACTACCTGGTCAGCAACAATCCCAAGGTCAAAACCATTGCCGATTTCACCGAGAAAGACCGCATTGCGGTGCCGGCGGTGGGCGTTTCGGTGCAGTCGCGTTTCCTGCAATACGCCGCGGCCAAGCAGTGGGGTGACAAGGAATTCAATCGCCTCGACAAATACACCATCGCCGTCCCGCACCCGGACGCGACCGCAGCGTTGATCGCCGGCGGCACCGAACTGACCGGGCATTTCTCCAACCCGCCGTTCCAGGATCAGGCGCTGCAGAACCCGAATGTGCACGTGGTGCTCAACTCCTACGACATCCTCGGCCCGAACTCGCCGACGGTGCTGTTCGCCACCGAGAAATTCCGCAACGACAATCCGAAAACCTACAAAGCCTTCGTCGAAGCGCTGACCGAAGCCGCGCAATTTGCGCAGAACGATAAGGGCGCGGCGGCGGACACTTACATCCGCGTGACCAAGGCCAAGATCGACCGCGCCGAGTTGCTGAAAATCATCGACAACCCGCAGTTCGAATTCAGCGTCACGCCGAAAAACACCTATCCGCTGGCCGAATTCCTCTACCGCGTCGGGGCGATCAAGAACAAACCGGAATCGTGGAAGGACTACTTCTTCCAGGACGCCAAACCGCTGCAAGGGAGCTGATCGAGATGAACGCCCCCTTGCAAGGCCACGCGGCCAGCAACCCGATCGCCAGCAGCCAGGCGCTGTTGGCGGTTGACCAAGTCAGCCTTGAATACCGCACCCCGCAACGGGTGGTACGGGCAACCCATCAAGTCAGTTTCGAGGTCGATCCGGCGGACCGCTTCGTCCTGCTCGGCCCGTCCGGCTGCGGCAAATCCACCTTGCTCAAAGCGGTCGCCGGATTCATTGCGCCGTGCGAAGGCGAGATCCGCCTGCAAGGCCAGCGCGTCGATGCGCCGGGGCCGGACCGGATCGTGGTGTTTCAGGAATTCGATCAACTGCCGCCGTGGAAAACCGTGAAACAGAACGTGATGTTTCCGCTGCTGGCCTCGCGCACGCTGAAGAAAAAGGAGGCCGAAGAACGCGCGCTGCACTATCTGGAAAAAGTCGGTCTGGCGGCGTTTGCCGATGCCTATCCGCACACCCTGTCCGGCGGCATGAAGGCGCGGGTGGCGATTGCCCGGGCGCTGGCGATGCAGCCGAAAATCCTCTTGATGGACGAGCCGTTCGCCGCGCTGGACGCGTTGACCCGGCGCAAGATGCAGGAAGAATTGCTGCTGCTCTGGGAAGAGGTGCGCTTCACTTTGCTGTTCGTCACCCACTCGATCGAAGAGGCGCTGGTGGTCGGCAATCGCATCCTGCTGTTGTCGCCACATCCGGGGCGGGTGCGCGCTGAAGTGCACAGCCATCAATACGATCTGCAAAGCCTCGGCGGCGTGGCGTTTCAGGAGTCGGCGCGGCGCATTCACCGTTTGCTGTTCGATGAAGGCCAGTCGCCGGAAACCGAGCGCGAGCACGATTTCAACGACATTCGTATCGCTTATTGAGCGTTCTGGAGGATTGCCCGATGAGCCAACCATCGTCTGTACGACAAGAGTTTGAAACCGTCCTTGAACCATTGACCAGCGTACCGCTCGAGCGCGAATTGCCTCTAGGCCAACGCCTGTGGCAACAGGGCTGGTTGCGTAAAAGCGTGATCCTGATTCTGCTGGCGATCCTCTGGGAAGTGATCGCCCGGGTGCAGAACAACGACTTGCTGCTGCCGAGTTTTCTGCAGACCAGTCATGCCTTGTATGACGGCCTGCTCAGCGGCGAGTTGCTGGGCAAGGTGTGGATATCGTTGGTGGTGCTGATCAAGGGTTACCTGATCGGCATCGTGCTGGCGTTTGCCCTGACCACGCTGGCGGTGTCGACGCAGTTTGGTCGCGACCTGCTGAGCACCCTGACCTCGATGTTCAACCCGCTGCCGGCGATTGCCTTGCTGCCGCTGGCCTTGCTCTGGTTCGGGCTGGGGCAGAACAGCCTGATTTTCGTGCTGGTGCATTCGGTGTTGTGGGCGCTGGCGTTGAACACCTACGCCGGTTTTCTCGGTGTCTCGGAAACCCTGCGCATGGCCGGGCGTAATTACGGGCTGAAGGGCATGCGTTTTGTGCTGTTCATCCTGATCCCGGCAGCGCTGCCGTCGATCCTCGCCGGGCTGAAAATCGGCTGGGCGTTTGCCTGGCGCACGCTGATCGCCGCCGAACTGGTGTTCGGCGCCACCAGCGGCAAGGGCGGATTGGGCTGGTACATCTTCCAGAACCGCAACGAGCTGTACACCGACAAGGTGTTCGCCGGGTTGGCGGTGGTGATCCTGATCGGGTTGCTGGTGGAGAATCTGGTGTTCGATACGCTGGAGCGGGTGACCGTCAAGCGCTGGGGCATGCAGCGGTAATTTGTGTTGTTCCCGCTGGCCCCTTCGCGAGCAAGCCCGCTCCCACATTTTGGAATGCGTTTCTCCTGTGGGAGCGGGCTTGCTCGCGAAGGCGTCGGTTCATGCGCCACCGGTTTCAAGGATGTTTGCTAGCATTGCACCCAGATCAATCCAGATCAGCCAAGAGTGCTCAGCATGCAACTCCCGGACATGAACCTTCTGGTCGCCCTCGACGCCTTGCTCGACGAGGGCAGTGTGGTTGGCGCCGCGCGGCGGATGAACCTCAGTCCCGCTGCCATGAGCCGCACGCTGACGCGAATCCGCGAGGCGATCGGCGATCCGATCCTGGTGCGCGCCGGTCGCGGCCTGGTGCCAACCCCCAAGGCGCTGGAACTGCGCGAGCAAGTGCGCGATGTGGTCGAGCAGGCGGCGCTGCTGTTTCGCTCCGCCGACAGCGTGGATCTGGGCACGTTGCGCCGGCGCTTCAGCATCCGCGCCAACGATTTTTTCATCGGCGTGTATGGCGGCAAGCTGTTCGATACCCTCGACCAGCAGGCGCCGCACTGCGAGTTGCGCTTCGTCCCCGAGGGCGATGGTGACGACGAAGCGCTGCGCGAAGGACGGATTGATCTGAGTGTCAGCAACACCCGTCCGGTGTCCCCGGAGGTCAAAGTGCAGAACCTGTTTTCCACGCATTTCGTCGGTCTGGTGCGTGAAGATCATCCGTTGCTCGACGGTGAGATCACCGCCGAGTGTTATGCCGGTTACTCGCATATCAGCATGTCGCGCCGTGGCATTGCTCGCGGCCCCATCGACACCGCGCTGAATGCACTGGGCCTGGAGCGGCGGGTGGCGGTGATCGCGCCGAGTTTCCACGCGGCGATGTTTGCCTTGCCGGATTCCGACCTGATCCTGCCGGTGCCCAAGGAAGCGTTGCTCAGCGTGCGCCGATTGGGCCTGAAGCTGCGCTCGTTCAATCTGCCGATTCCGTTGCCGACGCTGATGCTGACCCAGGCCTGGCATCCGCGCTTCGACAAGGACCCGGCGCACCGCTGGCTGCGTGAAACGCTCAAGGCGTGTTGTGACGAAACCTGGCTGGCCGCACAGCCCTGACACCGAATCAATGTAGGAGGGGGCTTGCTCCCGAAGGCGTCGTGCCAGGCAATGCATAGGGTGAATGACCCACCGCTTTCGCGAGCAAGCCCGCTCCCACATTGGATATTCATTGCTGCACTGAGCGCACTTATAACCTGCCAATAAGTCAATTTTCGTCAGCAGTAAGCCTTACTAAAATGCTCCGGTATTTTTCCTCCGGAGTTTGAATCCATGACATCCCTGTCGGTCCCGGCGCCCCTCGCTGCGGCCAGTCCGGCGACGGCGGCCGCGCCACCGGTATTCGGGGCGCGGATCATCACGGGCCTGGTCGGCGTGCTGCTGGCGGTGCTGGTCTCGGGCCTCAACGAGATGGTGACCAAGGTCGCGCTGGCCGACATCCGTGGCGCGCTGCACATCGGTTACGACGAAGGCACGTGGCTGGTTGCCTGCTACACCGCGACCTCGGTCGCCGCGATGGCATTCGCCCCTTGGTGCTCGGTGACCTTTTCGCTGCGCCGTTTCACCCTTTGCATGATCAGCGTCTTTACCCTGCTCGGCGTGCTGTGCCCGTTCGCCCCGAATTACGAAAGCCTGCTGCTGATGCGCACCCTGCAAGGTCTGGCCGGCGGCGCGTTGCCGCCGATGCTGATGACCGTCGCCCTGCGTTTTCTGCCGGCCAACTTCAAGCTCTATGGTTTGGCCGGTTATGCGTTGACGGCGACGTTCGGCCCGGGCCTCGGCACGCCGCTGGCCGGACTGTGGAGCGAGTACGTCGGCTGGCAATGGACGTTCTGGCAAATCATCGTGCCGTGCCTGATCGCCATGGCGATGGTCGCTTGGGGGATTCCGCAGGATCCGCTGCGCCTGGAACGCCTCAAGACATTCAACTGGAAAGGCCTGCTGCTGGGTTTTCCGGCGATCTGCATGTTGGTGATCGGCTTGCTGCAAGGCAATCGGCTGGACTGGTTCGAGTCGAGCCTGATCTGCGGTTTGCTCGGCGCCGGCTCACTGTTGCTGGTGGCGTTTCTGATCAATGAGTGGTCGCAGCCGATTCCGTTCTTCAAGTTGCAGATGCTCGGCATCCGCAACCTGGCGTTCGCCCTGATGACCCTGGCCGGGGTGCTGGTGGTGTTGCAGGCGGTGGTGCTGATTCCATCGAGCTATCTGGCGCAGGTCCAGGGTTATCGCCCGGTGCAGACCGCGCCGATCATGCTGATCGCCGCGTTGCCGCAACTGATCGCGCTGCCGCTGGTGGCGGCGCTGTGCAACCTGCGCTGGGTCGATTGCCGTTGGGTGCTTGGCATCGGTTTGAGCATGTTGACCCTGTCCTGCCTGGGTGGCTCGCTGCTGACCTCGGAGTGGATCCGCGACAATTTCTACGTCCTGCAATGGCTGCAGATCTTCGGTCAGCCGATGTCGGTGCTGCCGCTGTTGATGTTGTCGACCGGCAGCATCCAGCCGCAGGACGGGCCGTTTGCCTCGGCGTGGTTCAACACGGTGAAAGGCCTGGCGGCGGTGATCGCCACCGGAATCATTGAGGCGCTGACCACCGCGCGCCTGCATTTCCACTCGACCATGTTGATCGACAGCCTCGGCAATTCACCGTTGGCCGATCGCAGCGATCCGGGCCTCGCCCATCGCCTGCACGAACAGGCCGTGGTGCTGACTTCCTCTGATCTCTATGTGTGCATGGCCGGCGTCGCGGTGGCGCTGATCCTGCTGATTTTCTGGCTGCCGACGCGGATCTTTCCGCCCCGTGCGCCGACCTGATTGCTTCACTGATACCGAAGGTTTTTATGACGACTCAAGCAAAGCAAAAACTCGCGGTGGCCGTGGCGGCCGCACTGGCTGTCGGCGTGTTGCTGTACCTGGCGGTGCCGGGACTGTTCGGCAAGCGCACCCAGCAAAACACCAACGATGCGTTCGTTTCCGCCGACTTCACCCTGGTGGTGCCGCGTGTGGCCGGATTCATCAAGGAAGTGCTGGTGGAAGACAACCAGCAGGTCAAGGCCGGGCAACTGCTGGCGCTGATCGATGATCGCGATTTGCGCGCCGCCGCTGAAGCGGCCGATGCGCAAACTTTGGTCGCCCGCGCTCAGCTGCAAAACGCCAAGGCCACGCTGGAGCGGCAGACCTCGGTGATTGCTCAGGCGCAGGCCTCGGTGGTCTCGGCCAAGGCAGAAATGGCGTTCGCCCAGCAGGAGCTCAATCGTTACAACCACCTCGCTGGCGTGGGTGCCGGCACGGTGCAGAACGCGCAACAGGCCCGCACGCGTATAGATCAGGCGAGCGCTCGGCTCGATACCGCCAGCGCGAAGCTCGCGGCTGAACGCAAGCAGGTCGAGATTCTCACGGCGCAGCGCGATGCCGCCGAAGGCAATCTGAAGCACGCGCAAGCGGCGCTGGAAATCGCCAGTTTCGAGCTGTCCTACACCCGGATCACCGCGCCGCAGGACGGCATGATCGGCGAGCGTGCTGTGCGCGTCGGCGCTTATGTCACGCCGGGCAGCAAGCTGCTGGCGGTGGTGCCGTTGAAGCAGGCGTATGTGGTCGCCAATTTTCAAGAAACCCAACTGACGGACGTGCAGCAGGGCCAGCACGTGCAGGTGCGCGTCGACAGCCTTGGTGGCGAGGCCTTGAGCGGTCGCGTCGAAAGCATCGCCCCGGCAACTGGCGTGACATTCGCCGCGGTGAAACCGGACAACGCCACGGGTAACTTCACCAAGGTCGTGCAGCGGATTCCGGTGAAGATCGTGCTTGAACCGGGTCAGCCGTTGGCCGAGCGTTTGCGTGTGGGCATGTCGGTGGAGGCGAGTATCGATACTCGCCGTTCGGCGTCAGCGGAACGTGAGGTGACTCAGCGATGAACAGTTTTGATAGAACTGACGCCTTCGCGAGCAAGCCCGCTCCCACCGGGGGAACGCATTACCCAATGTGGGAGCGGGCTTGCTCGCGAAGAGGCCAGTGGCAGCAACTCACCCTCGGTGCATTGCTCGCTATTGGCCTCAGCGCCTGCACCGTCGGCCCGGACTTCCACAAGCCCGAAGCCGCACAAATAACCGACTGGGCCAAACCCGCCAAATCCGCCCCCAGTCAAGCCGTCAGCGAACCCCTGAACGAACGCTGGTGGGAGGTTTTCCACGACCCGCAGCTCTCGGCCCTCACCCAGCGGGCGATCAAGAGCAACCTCGACCTGCAACTGGCCAGCAGCCGTCTGCAACAAAGCCGCGCCGCGCGTCAGGTGATCACCGCTGATCGCTACCCGAACACCGCCGCCACTGGCAGTTACGCCCGCCAGCGCAACAGCGGCAAAGGCTTGAGCGACCCGTCCGGGCACAACGGCGATTCCGCCTTCAACCTGTGGGACGCCGGTTTCTCCGCTTCCTGGGAACTGGATTTCTGGGGCCGTGTGCGCCGCGAAACCGAAGCCGCCGATGCCAGCCTCGAAGTCGCTGAAAACGACCGGCGCGGCGTGCTTCTGGCAGTGCTCGCCGACACCGCGCAGAACTACATCCAGCTGCGTGGCGTGCAGAACACTCGCGCGGTCACCGAGCAGAACCTCGACGTCGCCCGGCACAGCCTCAAGCTCTCGCAATTGCGCCTGAACGACGGTGTGGCGACCGACCTCGACGTCGCCGAAGCCGCCGCGCAGGTCTCCGCCATCGAATCGCGCCTGCCGGCGCTTGAGCAGCGTCAGTCGCAACTGATCAACGCGATCAGCCTGCTGATGGGCGAGCCGCCGCAAGCCCTGGCCAAAGAGTTATCCACAGACGGCGCGGTGCCGCAGTCACCGCTGCAAGTTGCCATCGGCCTGCCGTCGCAACTGGCCGAACGCCGTCCTGACATTCGTCAGGCCGAAGCACGCCTGCACGCCGCCACCGCCAACATCGGCGTGGCCAAGGGCGACTTCTATCCGCGCATCACCCTGTCCGGCAACCTCGGATCGCAAGCGATGCAACTGAGCGATTTCGGTTCCTGGGGTTCACGTGCATTCGGCATTGGCCCGCAATTCAGCCTGCCGTTGTTCGACGGCGGACGCCTGCGCGGCATGCTGCAACTGCGCGAAGCCCAGCAACAGGAAGCGGGCATCGCCTATCAGCAGACCGTGCTGCGCGCCTGGCATGAAATCGACGATCAATTGACCGCTTACAACGCCAGCCAGCGTCGCCGCGACAGCCTCGCCGAAGCCGTACGGCAGAACCAGATCGCCCTGCGCACCGCGCAGCAGCAATACGTCGAGGGCGCGGTGGATTTCGTCAACGTCCTCACCGTACAAAGTGCGTTGCTGGCGACGCAGGAGCAGTGGGTGGAGAGTTCGACCGGCGTTTCGCTGGCGATGGTCGGGTTGTACCGGGCGTTGGGTGGGGGCTGGGAGTCGGTGTATCCGCCGGGGGAGATGGCGCAACGCTGATGGCGTGAACTGAAAATGCCGAGGGCTGTTTGGGATTTGACGGGGTGCCGGATGTCGTGAAACCGCACACCACCATCGACGGCCCTCCCGTGGCTGACCTAAAGTGATGGTCAGGTTCGGAGCCTTCCGTTCGCGATATTCCGGCACAGCAAGAGGATGCAATGGCGGCACACAGAGAAACGCCGGTTGGCGACACGCAGGATCCGCGTGCGGTTCCGGGTGCATGGCTGGTTGCCTTGCGCCTGATTCGTTGGGCCAGAGAACACTGGCTGTTACCGATCATGCTGCTGGCGGCGGTGGTGCGTTTTTACGACCTGACTGCGGCGGCGATCTGGTTCGATGAAGGCTCCAGCGTCCTGCTGAGCCAGTTTTCGCTGACTGAAATCTGGGGGCGTGCAGCCCACGACGTGCACCCGCCGTTGTATTTCCTGTTGCTGCACGGCTGGATCGGGCTGTTCGGCGACGGCATCCTGTCCATTCGCATGATGAGTGCGCTGCCGGGGATCATTACCGTCGGTCTCGGTGTGTGGCTGGTGGATCTGCTCGCCACCCGCCGCGCCGCGCTGCTGGCCGGACTGCTGCTGGCGCTGTTGCCCACGGCCGTGCGCTACAGCCAGGAAGTGCGCATGTATTCGCTGCTGGGCATGTGGCTGATCGCGGCGACCATTGCGTTGGTCTATTGGGTTCGGCAGCCTCGGCGGCATCGCTACCTGGTGGCGTACGCGCTGCTGATGACGGCGGCGTTTTATACCCATTACTTCACCGTGCTCTGCGTGATCAGCCACTGGCTGTACCTGGCGGCAGTGCGCGTGCAGCCGGGGTATCGGCTGCGGCATATCCAGCGACCGGCGTGGTGGCTGGCGAATCTGGTCATTGCGTTGCTGTACCTGCCGTGGGTGCCCAATCTGCTGGATCTGCTGCAACACATCCCGGAACTCAAGGCCAGTAATGACATTGGCTGGGAAGATCCGGTCACCCTCAGCTCACTGCCGTCGATGGTCTGGTCGCTGCTGATTCAAGACGATGGCATGACCCTGCCGGGTTGGCTGTTTTTGCTCTTGCCATCGGCGCTGGTGGCAGTGATCGGGGTTGCCCTGCTACGTGATCGCAGCGTATTTCGCGGCAGCTTGCTGCTGCTGTTCTACAGCGTGTTGCCGATTCTGCTGGTGTTTGGCGTGTCGTTCATCTCACCGGTGTTCATCGAACGTTATGTGACGGCCTATGCGCTGGGGCTGCCGATGCTGGTGGCGCTGGCGGTCGATCGGCTGTACACAGGTTCTCGCGTGCTGGCGCTGGCGATTCTGGTGTTGTTCGTTGGGGTCGAACTGGTGGGTGTGAAGAACAACGCCACGGTCGACAGCAACGATCAGTTCAGCGTGGTGGTCGACTACGTCAACCGGCACTTCGTTGAGGGTGACCGGATCGTTACCAGCGACATGATGTGGTACCTCAGTTACATCTATTACAACCGCACCGATGCGCAGGTTCGCCTGTACACGCCACCGGCGGCGGACGGACGCTCCACGCGGCCCAATGCCTACGGGTTCGGCACGCTGGTCAGCGAGGATGTTTATCTCGACCAACTCGGCGATTTGTCCAAGGTTGGCGCTCGGGTATGGTTGATCGGCACCCTGGACGAACCCACTGACTTTGCGGCGTTGCCCGAAGGCTGGCAGCGGCAAAGCGATGTGCATGCGGGCGGCGCTTTTGCACGCTTGTACGTGATGGCGCCAAGCGCCGATAAACCGGGGGGATAATCGCTGGTGTGCGCATGCTCAGGACTTGCCTGACAGATCCGCCATCCCTTTGAGCAGCTCGATCGGCAGCGGAAAAACAATGGTCGAACTCTTGTCGCCGGCAATCGAACTCAAGGTCTGCATGTAACGCAGCTGCATGGCGCCGGGCTGACGACCAAGCATTTCGGCGGCCTGCATGAGTTTTTCCGAGGCTTGCAGTTCGCCTTCGGCGTGAATCACCTTGGCCCGGCGTTCGCGTTCGGCTTCGGCTTGTTTGGCAATCGCACGCACCATCGACTCATTCAGATCAACGTGTTTGATCTCGACGTTGGCAACCTTGATGCCCCATGCGTCAGTCTGGGCGTCGAGCACCTGCTGGATGTCGATGTTCAACTGCTCGCGTTCGGCCAGCAGTTCATCCAGCTCATGTTTGCCGAGCACCGCGCGCAGGGTGGTCTGCGCCAGTTGGCTGGTGGCCGAGAGAAAATCTTCGACCTGAATGATCGCCTTCTGCGGATCGAGCACGCGGAAGTACAGCACCGCATTGACCTTCACCGAGACGTTGTCGCGGGTGATCACATCCTGTGGTGGCACGTCGAGCACCACGGTGCGCAGGTCGACCCGGACCATTTGCTGCACCACTGGAATCAGCAGGATCAGCCCCGGACCCTTGACCTGCCAGAAGCGCCCGAGCTGGAACACCACGCCGCGCTCGTACTCACGCAGGATGCGAAAGGTCGACCCGGCGAGGGCAATGACCAGCAGCAACAGTGCAACGAAACCGATTTGCAGACCCATGATCACTCTCCGTGTCCTGCCGCGTCAGTCGCGGCGACTTTCAGCAATAAGCCCTTACGCCCGACCACACGCACCGATTGCCCGGTGTGCAGCGGTGTTGTGCTTTGCACTTGCCAATGCTCACCCTGCAATTGCACCCAGCCGTTGTGCGTGTTTTCCGCTTGCACGGTGGTCACCGCCGTCACGCTGCCGACCAGCCCGGCATCGCCGCTGACGGCGTGACGCGGGCGGGTTTTCAAGGCGCGGATGATCAGCGCGATCAACAGCAGGGCGCTGATCAGGCCCAGCCCGATCATCATGGGTACCGGCAAATCGGCATTGCTCAGAATCAGCGCGCCGATGACGAAC
Organism: Pseudomonas sp. 14P5.3.2; assembly: GCF_057799175.1. Taxonomy (NCBI): domain Bacteria; kingdom Pseudomonadati; phylum Pseudomonadota; class Gammaproteobacteria; order Pseudomonadales; family Pseudomonadaceae; genus Pseudomonas; species Pseudomonas sp. 14P5.3.2. Next base: position 25,200 of record NZ_JBYOKU010000036.1, read on the forward strand.
ATGATGATCCCGCCCAGGCCGATCACCCCGTAGTTGGGCAGCGCGGCTTCGGCAATCAGAAAGGCAATCCCGAGGGTGATCAGCCACAGGCCGACCGGATTGACCGCCGTCAGCGGGACGTCAGCCGCGAGGGCCGAGCCGCTGAGCAGCAGCATCAGGAAAAACGTACAACATCGACTGGTCACGTGACCCTCCGGGAGAGTCATGGGTTGGTTCCTTGAGTCTAGTTGAGCCTGGCGCTGGATGAATTCTGATCAATGAACAGATGTGTCCAGTGAGCGGATTTCCCTTCGCCAGTGGCTTGCCGAACTAGACTCAGCAGAACAGGTACAACGTTCAGCGTGACACCGAGGTGCATCATGCGTATGGCAAAAAAAGTGCAGAGCAGCCTGAGTCGGGCGCACTGCGAATATGACGTCGTGGCCCACCGACACTCGGCCAGCAGCCTGGAAACCGCGCGGGTCTCCGGTGTGCCCGCCGAACGTGTGGCCAAATCGGTGATCCTCGACGACCACCACGGGCATTACCTGATGGCCGTGCTGCCCGCCAGCCGGCACCTGGATTTGAGCAAAGTGCGCAGCAGCGGTGAATGGCAGATCACCCGCGAGAGCAATCTGGCGCATATTTTCGATGACTGTGAACGCGGCGCGGTGCCGCCACTGGGTGATTCCTATGGCCTGGACATGGTCATCGACCCGCTGCTGACTCGGCAGAAAGACATCTACCTGGAAGCCGGCAACCACAACTACCTGCTGCACATGAGCATGCCCGAGTTCCTGAAAATGGTGCCGCATGCGCAGGTGCAGGAGTTGAGTCATTAGGTTTTGTGGTGCGGCCACTGACGCCTTCGCGAGCAAGCCCGCTCCCACAGGTTGACCGCAATCCCCTGTGGGAGCGGGCTTGCTGGCGAGTAATCGCCCATCCACCGCATTCTTGAAGGAGTCCTCCATGGAACAGCCCACCCACAGCCTCCCATCCCTGTTCGACCAACTCGGCCTGAGCAGCGACCCGACCAGCATCGAGCAATTCATCGCCACCCATTCACCACTCAAACCCGAGTTGCACCTCGCAGACGCGTTTTTCTGGAGCAAGAGCCAGGCGGATTTTTTGCGGGATGAGATTCTTGATGATGCGGATTGGGCGGAGGTGGTGGATCAGTTGAATGTGTTGTTGCGCAAGGGGCGGGTTTTGTAGGACTGAAGTAAAACCTTATTACAGAATGTCCACAGGATCCCTATCGATGTTGGAGTAGCTTGCCAATTCAACAACCCGGAGCCGTCGATGCAATCATTTTTGCCAGTCAGAACTATTGATGTTGACGCGCTTGGAGACTGTATTGAGGCAGTGATCGAAAGCATCTCCAACGGGCCTGTCGAGTTTCGGGAGCACGACACAACAGTGGCTGTGCTGATTTCGCCAGAAATTTATGAAGCGATCCTGAATAAGCTGGATGATTTCGATTTGGTGTCAATCACACATTCGCGCAGGAACGAAGTAGGGGTAGCCATCGAGCTGGATGAACTATAGAAATTCTCTGCCGAGAAGATTTGTTTCAAAACTTGACTGAAATTCCCCGCCAATGCGATATTGATAGTTAGCAAACTAACAGTGTGCATTTTCCCGTGCCGAATTCCCTCGACGCTCTTCAGATGAACATCAGCAGTGCCATGGTGGTGGCCGCCAGGCATTGGCGGAAGATCTGCCAGACCACGCTGGTCAACTATGGAATCTCCGAAGCCTGCGCCGTGCCGTTGCTGATGATCGGGCGGTTGGGCGAGGGCGTGCGTCAGGTGCAGGTGGCGCAGGCGGCCGGGATGGAGAGTCCGTCGCTGGTGCGCCTGCTCGATCAGTTGTGCCACGCCGGCTACGTCTGCCGCACCGAAGATGCACAGGATCGTCGGGCCAAGTGCCTGAGCCTGACCGACACCGGCCGTGAGCTGGTGCAAGCGGTGGAAAGTGAACTGGTACGTCTGCGTCATGAAGTGCTCGAAGGCATCGACCAGAGTGATCTGGAGGCTACGCTTCGGGTACTGCGAGCTTTTGAGGCGGCCCATCCGCCTGTGGTGATCAATTCTTGAACGGTTTTTTCTCCGGCATTCCTCCGGCCCGGGACTGGTTCTACGGGGTCCGCACCTTTGCAGCGTCGATGATTGCGCTGTACATCGCCTTGCTCATGCAAATGCCGCGTCCGTATTGGGCGATGGCCACGGTGTATATCGTCTCCAGCCCGTTTCTCGGCCCGACCAGTTCCAAGGCGCTGTACCGCGCCATCGGCACCTTTCTCGGGGCGGCGGCGGCGGTGCTGTTCGTGCCGATGTTCGTGCAGAGTCCGTACGTGTTGGTGGTGGTCATCGCGCTGTGGACGGGGATCCTGTTGTTCCTGTCGCTGCACCTGCGCACGGCCAATAACTACGCATTGATGCTCGCCGGTTACACCCTGCCGCTGATTGCCTTGCCGACCGTGGATAACCCGTTGGCGGTGTGGGATGTGGCCGAGGCGCGGACCGAAGAGATTTTTCTCGGCATCGCCGTGGCGGCGGTGGTCGGCGCGATGTTCTGGCCGCGCCGTCTGGCGCCGGTATTCAACGACGCGGTGGGCAAGTGGTTCGCCGACGCCACCACCTACAGCCTGAAGTTTCTCAGCCGCGACGTGCAGCCTGAACAGATCACCGCGCTGCGCATGGCCATGGTCGCCAATTTCAACAGCCTCGAATTAATGATCGGCCAGTTACCCCACGAAGGCGCCCGGCCGCAAACCGTGCGCAACACCAAGGAACTGCGCGGGCGGATGATCCACCTGTTGCCGGTGATCGACGCTCTGGAAGACTCGCTGTATGCCCTTGAGCGACGCACGCCGGAACTGGTGGAAAAGTTTGCCCCGCTGCTGACCGCGACCCAGGAGTGGCTCGGTCACAAAGACGCCGATCTGGACCGCTGGCAGGCGCTCAAGGATCAGCTTCAGGCGCTGCAGCCGAGCTGCGAGGCGCTGGAAGATCGCAAGCAATTGCTGTTCTCCAACGCGATTTATCGCCTCGGCGAATTCATCGATCTGTGGCAGGACTGCCGCAGTCTGCAGGACGCGATTCTCTGCGAGCGCCAGGACAGCTGGCGTGCGGTGTACCGGCACTGGCGCCTCGGGCGGCTGACGCCGTTTCTTGACCGCGGGATGATGCTGTATTCGGTGGCCTCGACCATTCTGGCGATCATCGTCGCTTCGGTGCTGTGGATTCTGCTCGGCTGGCCGGACGGTGGCAGCGCGGTGATTCTGGCGGCGGTAGCGTGCAGTTTCTTTGCCTCGATGGACGACCCGGCGCCGCAGATCTACCGGTTCTTTTTCTGGACCGGGATGTCGGTGCTGTTTGCCAGTCTCTATCTGTTTCTGATTCTGCCGAACCTGCACGATTTCCCGATGCTGGTGCTGGCCTTTGCGATTCCGTTCATCTGTGTCGGCACCCTGACGGTGCAGCCACGGTTCTATCTCGGCATGCTCCTGACACTGGTCAACACCTCTTCTTTCATCAGCATTCAGGGCGCGTACGACGCGGACTTTTTTGCCTTCGTGAATTCCAATCTGGCCGGGCCGATGGGCCTGTTGTTCGCGTTCATCTGGACGTTGGTCACCCGCCCGTTCGGTGTCGAACTGGCGGCCAAACGTCTGACCCGTTTCAGCTGGAAGGACATCGTGCGCATGACCGAGCCGGCGAACCTCGCCGAGCACCGGCAACTGGGCGTGCAGTTGCTCGACCGTTTGATGCAGCACCTGCCGCGTCTGGCCATGACCGGTCAGGACACCGGGATCGCCATGCGTGAAGTGCGCGTTGGGCTGAACCTGCTCGACCTGCTGGCCTACACGCCGCGTGTGGAAGGTGCACCGCAGGCATTGCTGCGGCAAGTGGTGGCCGAGGTCGGCGATTATTTCCGCGCGTGTCTGAAGGCCGGCGAACGCCTGCCGGCACCGAGCCCGCTACTGATGACCATGGACCGTGCGCGTCGCGCCCTCAAAGGCCACGGCGACGAAGAAACCCGACTAAACCTGTTGCATGCCCTGAGCGGTTTGCGCCTGGCGCTGCTGCCCGGCGTGGAATTCGTCAGCACGAGCGATGCCGAAGAACCGCTGCCCGATGGAGCGCCCCTATGATCGGTGATCTGGATATCAGCGGGATTTTCCTGCCGACCCTGCTGGTGTTGATGGGCATCACCTATGTGTTGTTTCTGCTGGTGCATGGCGTGCTCACGCGCCTGCACTTTTACCGTCTGGTCTGGCACCGGGCATTGTTCAACGTGGCCCTCTACGCCGTGATGCTGTACGGCGTGGACTCACTCAGTCGATACCTGATGACATGAAAAAACCGTTTCTGACTATCGGTCGCGTGGTCCTGACCCTGCTGATCGTGACTTTTGCCGTCGTCCTCGTCTGGCGCATGGTGATGTATTACATGTTTGCGCCGTGGACCCGCGACGGCCACATCCGCGCCGACATCATCCAGATCGCCCCGGATGTATCCGGGCTGATCCAGCAGGTCGAGGTCAAGGACAACCAGTTGATCAAACGCGGCCAGGTGCTGTTCAGCATCGATCAGGACCGTTTCAAACTGGCCCTGCGTCAGGCCAAGGCGGCGGTCGCCGATCGCGAAGAAACCCTGGCCCAGGCGCAGCGTGAAGCCAAGCGTAACCGTGGGCTGGGTAATCTGGTGCCGGCCGAACAGCTGGAAGAAAGCCTGTCGAAAGTTGCCCGTGCGCAATCGGCGCTGGCCGAAGCGCTAGTGACGGTGGACAGCGCGCAGCTCAACCTCGACCGTTCGGTGATCCGCAGTCCGGTGGACGGCTACGTCAACGACCGCGCGCCGCGTGTGCAGGAGTTCGTCACCGCCGGGCGTCCGGTGTTGTCGGTGGTCGACAGTAACTCGTTCCATATCGACGGCTATTTCGAGGAAACCAAACTCGACGGCATTCATGTCGGGCAGTCGGTGGACATCCGTGTGATCGGTGACAAGGCCAGGCTGCGCGGGCATGTCGAAAGCATCGTCGCCGGTATCGAAGACCGCGACCGTACCAGCGGCAACAACCTGCTGCCCAACGTCAACCCGGCGTTCAGTTGGGTGCGGCTGGCGCAGCGGATTCCGGTGCGCATCGCCTTTGACGAAGTGCCGGAAGATTTCCGCATGATCGCCGGGCGGACCGCTACCGTGTCGATCATCGACGATCAGCCACGCGACGACCACAAACAGGAGCCCGCGCAATGAACAGGGCCCTGATGATCGCCGGGTTGGGCGTGATGCTCTCGGCCTGTCAGATGGTCGGGCCGGACTATCACCTGCCCGCTGACGCGGCGGTGCAGCGCAAGGATTTTCAGGGCGAACTGGCGGTGGAGGGCAAACCGGTGGTGTCAGCGCCGGTGCCCGCCGACTGGTGGCGGCTGTATCGCGATCCGCGTCTGGACCAACTGGTGCAGCAGGCCATGGCGTCGAATACCGACTTGCGCGTGGCGGCGGCGAACCTGTCGCGGGCGCGGGCCCAGGTCGATGAGGCTGAAGCGGCGGGCGGCTGGAGTGCCGGGGTGAAGATGGGCGCGCAGCGCTTGCAGGAGTCCGGTCAGGCCTACCTGCTGACGGAAAAGGTGCCGGTGGCCAACGTCGGCGATATCGGCATCAGCGCCTCTTACCAGTTCGATCTGTGGGGCACGCTGCAACGCGGGATCGAAGCCGCCAAGGCCAACGCCGATGCGACCCAGGCCGCCGCCGACACCGCGCGCATCACTCTGGTAGCGGACGTGGTTCGCGCCTACACCCAGGTGTGTGCCGCCAATGAAGAGCGGGAAATCGCCCAGCATTCCCTCGACCTGCAATCGCAAGGCACGACCCTGATCCAGCGCCTGCGCGATGCCGGGCGTGGCGATGAAACCCAGGTCACCCGTTCGCAAACCCAATTCAAGTCGTTGCGCGCCGACATGCCGCGCTATGAAGCGGCGCGTCAGGCCGGGCTGTTCCGCCTGTCGATGTTGCTGGCCAAACCGGTCGATCAGTTGCCGGCCGGCACCGCCACCTGCGCCGAACTGCCGAAAATCGCCCAACTGGTGCCGGTCGGCGACGGTGCGGCGCTGCTCAAGCGTCGGCCTGATGTGCGTCAGGCCGAACGTCGCCTCGCCGCCGCGACCGCCGGGATCGGCATCGCCACTGGCGAGCTGTACCCGGACATCAGCATCGGCGCGACCATCGGCACTGTCGGTATTATTTCCGATCTTGGCGATCCGTCGACCAACCGCTGGGGCTTCGGCCCGTCGTTGAGCTGGAAGGTCCCGACCAACGGCGCCCGCGCCCGTATTCGCGAGGCGGAAGCTAATACCCAGGGTGCGCTGGCGCACTTCGATGGCGTGGTGCTCAACGCCATCCGCGAAACCCAGACCGGCCTGGCGCAGTACACCGCGCTGCTGCAACGCCGCGATGCGCTGGCCGATGCGGAACAGTCGGCGAAACTCGCCGCCGATCAGACGCACCGCTTCTTCCAGGCCGGGCGTGAGTCGTTCCTCGCCGACCTGCAGGCGACCCGCACCTACACCGACGTCACCGCGCAACTGGCCGCCGCCAACACCCAGGTTGCCATGAGCCAGATCGATTTGTTCCTCGCGCTGGGCGGCGGTTGGGAAAGCGGACGAACGCAAGCCTCAAGCACCAGCAAACCCTGAAGCCGTTGCTATGCTTTGAAGTGTTGAAGGGGTGCCACGTGCAACGCACCCTTTCAGCGCACATTGCTAGCGCTGGTCTAGGGGAAACCAATAATGAAAAACCCTTACGCTCTCGGCTTCTGGTGCGCCCTGGTAGCGCTGGTGCTGCTGTCGGCCACCTATTTCTACGGCATCATGCTGGCCCATCAGATCGACAAGGCCATGGTCTTCCTCGACAGCGCCACGGCGTTGATCGCGGTGATGGCAATCGTCGTCGTGGCGTGGGCTTCGGTCCAGGTGCAGCGGGTCAAGAAAAGACAGCTTGAACAAGGCAAGACCCTGGTGCTGATCTGGGACACCAAAGTCGCTCTGCGTCGGGTCGAAACCGTATTCGATCGCTACTTCTGGGGCAGTTACTGGCAACCTGGACGTACTTTCGCCGAAGTCATGGGCGAGCTCACCGGCACCCCGCTGGAAAAAAGCCTCGAAGCCCTGAAAAAGCAGTGTCTGGAACTCGACAAGCAGATTGCCGATGAAGGCTGGCACTGGCTCAACAATGCCCGCGAATTATCGGATGTCGCCACGGCCATGGCCCGGGAGCGTTATCAACTGGATTTCTGCGACCCGCGCGCCGAGGGACCGGGCGCAGCGGTGATCGATCGGGATTTCGAAGTGCTGGTGTATACGTGGACGGCGCGGTTGAAGAGCTTTGATCATCAACTCGATGAGATCGAGGTCCAATATTCCTGATTTTTTGCGAATCCGGTGGCCCTATCGCGAGCAGGCTCACTCCTACAGGGGAACGCATTTCAATTGTAGGAGTGAGCCTGCTCGCGATAGCGTCCTCAAAAACACTGCAACTCTCCCTGCCTGTCAGCTGTCCACACTCCCCATAGACACTCTTTAACCTTTAAACATTGGGCCGCCTCGCGCTGCCAGTGCTAATCTCCACCGCTAATTTCAGCGGAGTCGAGCCGCGACCCGGTCACGGGTTCAGGGAAGACGACCACATTTTCAGCCACGGACATTGATCAGGTCATTCATGAATAAATCAGCAGGCGTGCTTCTCGGGATTGTTGTAGCCATCGGTGCCATCAGCGCCGGCGGGGCCTGGTACACCGGAACCAAGATCGAAGGCGTGCTGAACAACGCCGTCACCAACGCCAACAAAGAGCTGCAGACCGCGATGGCCGGCTCCAATGGCACCGCATCGCTGGAGCTGGTGTCGCTGGAGCGTCACACCTTCACCAGCACCGCGCACTACCGCCTCAAGGGCGAGGGCGAGATGTTCGGTGACAAGCCGGTCGAGCTGCTGTTCGTCGACCATATCGAACACGGCCCGCTGCCGTTCTCGCGTCTGGTATCGCTGAAGTGGCTGCCGGTCATGGCCACCAGCAATTACGAGCTGGAAAAGAGCCCGGCCACCGAAAAATGGTTTGCCGCTACCAAAGGCGCCGCGCCGCTCAAGGGCGTGACCAACATCGGCTACGACGAATCCACTACCAGTAGCCTTGAGTTGCTGCCACTGGAAACCGCGCTGGACGAGCAATCGAGCCTGAAATTCTCCGGCCTGACCATGAACATCTCCGCCAGTGCCCAGGCGCAGAAGGTCAAGGCTGACGGTTACATGGACAACCTGAAACTGGTCACCGTGGCGCAAGACCAGGCGCCGGTGCAGGTCGAACTCAACGGTCTGACCCTGGCCAGCAACCTGACCAAGAGCAGCTACGGCTACTACACCGGGGAAAACACCCTGGAGCTGACCAGCAGCAAAACCACTTTCGGTGCCAAACAGTCGGTGCTGGGCGTGAAGAACTTCGAAATGAAGAACCTCACCGAAGAGAATGGCAGCAACGCCTCCGGCCGTGCGGATTACCAGATCGGTGAAGTGTCGCTGAACGACAAAAAGATCGGTTCGGCGCAACTGGCCATGAGCCTGAAGAACCTCGACATCCCGTCGACCCTGTCGTTGATGCAGATCTATCAGACCAAACTGCAGCCTTACGAGAAGGCTGCCGCTGAAGCCGCTGCCGCTGGCCTGCCAGCTCCGGAGCTGAATCTGACCGAGGCGGAAAACGCGCAAGTCAAATCCGATCTGCAAAAACTGCTGGCCGCCGGCCCGCAACTGGCGCTGGAAAACCTGTCGCTGAAAACCGCCAACGGTGAAAGCCGCGCCAATCTGGTAATCGACCTGACCAAACCGGCCTCGATGGACATGCCGCCGGACCAACTGGTCAAACAGTTGATCGCACTGCTCGACCTCAATGTGCAGGTGTCCAAGCCGATGCTGGTCGATCTGCTCAGCGTGCAGGCGCAAGTCGATGGCCAGACCGATGCCAAAGCCATCGTCGATCAGGCCAGCGCCGGCGCCGACATGTTTGCCGGCATGGCAGTCGGTTCGCAGTTGGCGACTCTCGACGGCACCAATGTGGTGACCAAACTTCACTACGCCGCCAATCAGGTGGAATTCAACGGCCAGAAGATGACCGTCGAGCAGTTCGTCGGCTTCCTGATGAGCAAATTCGCCGGGGTTCAGATCCAGTAACACCCGCGCGTTCCAAAAGCGACGCCCGGCCTCTGCGCAATGCAGACGCCGGGCGTTTTGCTGTCTGGCATCAGGCTTTGCTCAGGTTGGGGGCAGACGCTGCGTCACGAATCTGAACAATTATTGTGTTCTGAATATTGGTCTACGCTTGCATGCAAGACTGCCTGACTAAGCTTGGCCGAGTGCTTTCGACTTGGCCGCCGTTACTAATGGGCAAGGGGGGCATTGCGACCCGGCTGGCCATGTAAGGATGCTGACGAATGCCGCGTATTGATGTGCCTGTTCTACATCGTGGTTTACGCCCGTTGTTTCGTGTCGCGCTGTGCAGCCAGTTGCTCTGGCCGGCACTGGCGTTTGCCGATACGCCCTATGATCAGATGGTGCGTGATGCCCGTGCCGGGCAGACCACGCCTGCGCTGAATGTGCTGCGTCAGGTGCCGCCCTGGCAATCGACCACCGGCCAGATCAGCGATCACCTGCAGATCGCCAGTTGGGCCGGTCTCGATGCCGAAGTGGTACAGGTCTATGAGACCCAGGGTCGCGACCGTGCGCTGCCGGTGCAGGCACTGACCGCCACGGCCCGTGCCTATCGCAACCTCAAGCGTTGGGATCAGGCAATCCAGGTCTACAACAAAGCCCTGGCGCTGGAGCCGAGCAACGCTGATCTGCAACTGGGGCTGGCGCTGACCCAGGCCGACTCGGGCAAACCCGACGAAGCCGTCGCCCGCGCCAAAGCGCTGGTCGCCGCCAAACCCGATGATCCGACTCGTCGCCTCGCACTGGGCTATGCCCTGACCCGCGCCGGCAAGCAATACGATGCCCTGTTTGAATATGATCAGGCGTTCATCCGCGCCGGCAGCAAACCGGACGTTGCCCGTGAGTACGTGGTGGCGCTGCAAAAGGCGCGTCTGCCGGAGCCGGCACTGCGTCTGGCCAACCAGCGTCCGGGGCTGATCGATCCGGTAACCCTGCGCCGCCTCGAAGGCGACCTGGCCGCCGAGCGTGTGCGCCTCGCCGAGTTCGCCACCCGCAGCGAAAAAGAGCGCTATGTCATCGCCGACCGCGCGCTGGCCGACTACGACAAGCTGCTCGCCACCTGGACCCCCGACGCCAGTGCCCACGACGACGTGGTTCGTTGGCGCATCGACCGCATGGGCGCCCTCAAGGCGCGGACGCGAACCGCTGAAGTCATCACTGAATACCAGAAGCTGCAAGCCGAAGGCGTGAAGGTCCCGACCTACGCCTTGCGTTGGGTCGCGGCGTCTTATCTGGATCAGCGCCAGCCGGAAATCTCCACCGATCTGTACCGTCAGGTGCTGGCGGCACCTGACGCCGATCCGGGGGATCGTCTGGAAGACACCACCGCCCTGTATTACTCGCTGCTGGAAAGTGATCACCCCGAGGAGGCCCGCAAGGTTGCGGATGACCTGGCCAAGTCAGAGAAGCCACGGGTCGAACTCAAGGGTCTGCCGATCGGCAACCCCAACGACGAGTGGATGGATGCTCAGCAATTGGCCGCGCAGGCCGGGACGTACGGCGCCGACCTGCCTCACGGCGAGGAAGGCCTGCAGACCCTCGTCGACCAGGCGCCGGGCAACGTCGGCTTGCGCGTGGCCCAGGCGGATCTGTATCTGGCCCGTGACTGGCCGCGCCGCGCCGAGAGTCAGCTCAAGGAAGTCGAGAGCATGGTGCCGCGCGACATGAGCCTGGAACTCGCTCAGGCGCGCACCGCCATGACCCTGCAGGAATGGCGGCAAATGGATGCGCTGACCGACGACCTCGTCGAGCGTTTCCCGGACAACCGTCAGGTGCAGCGCGCCGAGCGTGAGCGCGAAGTCCACGACATGTCCGAACTGCGCGTCGAAGCTTACGGCGGCAAGGCCAATGGCGGCGGCAACAGCGGTGCCGGTGCGGTCAGCGGCAGCCGTGATTTCGGTATCCAGAGCACGCTGTACAGCCCGCCGATCGATGAAGACTGGCGGGTATTCGTCGGCGCCGGTTATGCCACTGGTGATTTTGCCGAAGGCACCGGCACCGACCGCTTCCAGCGCGTGGGTCTGGAGCGGCGTACCCGCGACATGACCCTGGAAGCCGAAGTTTCCAACCACGACTACGGCTATGGCGACAAGCAAGGCGCGCGCGTGGCGATTGCCCGCGACATCAACGACAACTGGCAGTACGGCGGCAGCTTCTCCTATCTGTCGGCCGAGACGCCGTTGCGTGCGTTGAACAGCGATATCAAGGCCAACGGCGGCAACGCGTTCATCCGCTGGCGCGCCAACGAAAGCCGCGAGTGGAAACTCTCCGTCAGCCCATCGCACTTCAGCGACGGCAACAACCGCGTCGAAGCCTTGCTCACCGGGCGCGAGGGCGTCTACAGCACGCCGCACGTGCAGGTCGACGCCGGTCTGGAGGTCGGCACCAGCCACAACTCCAACTCCGAAGACGTGCCGTACTTCAACCCGAAGGCGGACTTCAGTGTGATGCCCACGGTCAACGTCAATCACGTGCTGTACCACCGCTACGAAACCTCCTGGAGCCAGCAGTTCCAGGCCGGTGCGGGCACCTACAGCCAGCGTGATTACGGTACTGGCGGCATGGCGATGCTCGGTTATGGCCAACGTTATGCCTGGAACGACGTTTTCGAGGTGGGCGGCTTGTTCAGTGTGATCAACCGGCCCTACGACGGCGATCGGGAAACCGATCTGCGTCTGCTCGTCGACCTCACTTTCCGCTTCTAGAAGAGTTTGAAGATGCCATTGATTTCGCGTTTCATCCTTCTGCTGGGAGTGCTGCTGGTCAGCGCCTGTGCCCAGCAAGCCCCGGCCTTCGCGCCGCCGTCGGAACGACCGCTGGCGGCCAGCGAAAAACCGTGGCCGAAAAATCACGTGCTGGGCATTGCTTATCACGACATCGAAGACCGCGATCCGGATCAGGCGGTGGTGGCAGTACGTACCGAACGCATGATCGAACAGTTGGCCTGGCTGCGGGAGAACGGCTACAAGCCGGTGACGGTCGACCAGATCATGGCCGCCCGCAAGGGTGGGCCGGAGCTGCCGCCGAAGGCGATTCTGCTCAGTTTCGACGATGGTTATTCGAGCTTCTATACCCGCGTGCTGCCGGTGCTGCGCGCCTACAACTGGCACGCACTGCTCGCGCCGGTCGGCACCTGGATCGATACACCCTCCAACCAACGGGTGGATTTCGCTGGCGATATGCGCCCGCGTTCCGAGTTTCTGACCTGGGACCAGGTGCGGGAAATCTCGCAATCGGGGCTGGTGGAAATCGCCGCTCACACCGACGCGAGCCACAAGGGCATCCTCGCCAATCCGCAGGGCAACCTGCAGCCAGCGGCCGCGACCCGGCGTTATGATCCGGTGACCAAACGCTATGAATCGGAAGATGATTTCCGCGCACGGATTCGCAACGACGTGGTGACCATTTCGGAAAAAATCCGCAAGGTCACCGGCAAGAAGCCGCGCGTCTGGGTCTGGCCGTACGGGACGGCGGATGGCACTTCGCTGACGGTGATTGGCGAAGAAGGCTATGAATTGGCTCTGACGCTCGACGACGGCCTCGACGCTCTCGACAACCTGATGAGCAGCCCGCGCTTCCTCGTTGCCTCCGATCCTGACGGCGAACACTTCGCCAACAGCATCGTCGCGGTGCAGTCGGATTTCACCATGCGCGTGGTGCATGTGGATCTGGACAATGTCTACGACCCTGATCCGGCGCAGCAGGAAATCAACCTCGGCAAGCTGATCCAGCGCATGGCCGACATGGGCGCGAACACCGTGTTCCTGCAGGCCTTCGCCGATCCGAAGGGCGATGGTCTGGTGCACTCGCTGTATTTCCCCAACCGTCACTTGCCGGTGCGCGCCGATATCTTCGACCGTGTAGCCTGGCAACTGCGGACACGGGCCCACGTGAAAGTGTTCGCGTGGATGCCGGTGCTGAGTTTCGGCCTCGATGCGAAGCTGCCGCGCGTAACTCGCTGGGATCCGAAGACCGGCACCACTGCGGTGGATCCGGACCAGTACCAGCGTCTGTCGCCGTTCGATCCGCAAGTGCGGCGGATCATTGGCGAAATCTACGAAGACGTGGCGCGCCTGACCTCGGTCGACGGCATCCTTTACCACGACGACGCGGTGCTGTCGGACTTCGAAGATGCCAGCCCGCAAGCGCTGAAAGCTTATGCAGCACACGGCTTGCCGGGTTCGATTGCCGCGCTGCGCGCCGATCCGGCGGCGATGCAGCGCTGGACGCGCTTCAAGAGCCAATACCTGATCGACTTCACCAACGAGCTGACCGCCAAAGTCCGGGCTATCCGTGGCCCACAGGTGCTGACCGCGCGCAATATCTTCGCCGAACCGGTGCTCAATCCCGACAGCGAAGCCTGGTTCGCGCAGAACCTCGACGACTTCCTCGTGGCCTACGACTGGACGGCGCCGATGGCCATGCCGCTGATGGAAAAACAGACCCAGGCGCAATCCGGCCCGTGGCTCGAAGCGCTGGTGGCAAAGATCAAACAGCGCCCCGGCGCCCTGGACCGCACGGTGTTCGAACTGCAGGCCCGCGACTGGACGAAAAAGGATCAGGCCGACATCGACGGTGCGCAACTGGCCGACTGGATGGGCCGGCTCAAGCGTCAGGGTGCGACCAGCTTCGGTTACTACCCGGACAACTTCCTCGACAACCTGCCGGACCTGAAAACCGTAAGGCCTGCGCTCTCCAACAAATGGAACCCATGACATGCTGGATAGACTGTTAGCCCTGCTTGTTCTGGCGCTCGTCCTCGGCGTGCCGCTGGGGTTGATCTTCCTGGTCACCGGGCAGTTCCTGATGGACTTCGTGTTCTTCTACCCGTTGTTCATGTCCGGGCTGTGGATTGCCGGCGGCCTGTATTTCTGGCTGCACTGGGAGCGCCATTGGCCATGGAAGGACGACACCCTGCCGCCGCCACTGGAAGGCGAGCCGCTGATCTCGATCCTGATTCCTTGCTACAACGAAGGTGAAAACGCCGCCGACACCATTCACGCGGCGCTGGCCCAGCATTACCCGAACATCGAAGTCATCGCGATCAACGACGGCTCCAAGGACAACACCGCCGAAGTGCTCGACCGGCTGGCCAAGGAAGACCCACGCCTGCGGGTGCTGCATCTGGCGGAAAACCAGGGCAAGGCTGTGGCCTTGCGCATGGGCGCCATTGCTGCGCGCAGCGAATATCTGGTGTGCATCGACGGTGACGCGTTGCTTGCGCCGAATACCGCGGCCTATCTGGTAGCGCCGATGCTCGACAACGCGCGCCTCGGCGCGGTGACCGGCAACCCGCGGATTCGCACGCGTTCGACGCTGGTCGGGCGAGTGCAGGTTGGCGAGTTCTCATCGATCATCGGGCTGATCAAGCGCACGCAACGGGTGTTCGGGCGGATCTTCACCGTGTCCGGCGTGATCGTCGCGTTCCGCCGTACGGCGCTGAACCGGGTCGGCTACTGGAGCCCGGACATGATCACCGAAGACATCGACATCAGCTGGAAGCTGCAACTCGATCACTGGAGCATCTTCTACGAACCGCGTGCGCTGTGCTGGATCCTCATGCCGGAGACCCTGCGCGGCCTGTGGAAGCAGCGCCTGCGCTGGGCGCAGGGTGGCGCCGAAGTGCTGTTCAAGAACATCCGCGGCATCTGGCAGTACCGCCATCGTTATCTGTGGCCACTGCTGTTTGAATACTGCCTGTCGACCGGTTGGGCCTTCACCTTCCTGCTGTCGGTGATCTTCTGGGGCGTCGGCAAGTTCGTGGTCATGCCCGACGCCATCGCCGTACACCACCTGATGCCGCCGGCGTTCACCGGACTGTTGCTGGCGTTCGTCTGTCTGGTGCAGTTCGCGGTCAGTATCGTTATCGACCGGCGCTACGAACCGGGGCTGGGCCGAACCATGTTCTGGGTGGTGTGGTATCCGCTGGTGTTCTGGTTCATCAGCCTGCTGACCACGCTCGTCAGTTTTCCCAAAGTGCTGTTCGGCCAACATCAGAAGCGTGCGCGTTGGGTCAGTCCTGACCGGGGTATCAAACCGGCCGGAGACGACGAAGAGGAGGTCATCAAATGAAAATCATCCGGACCCGCCAGCGGCCATTTCTGGTGGTGGTCGATGTGATCCTCACCGTACTGGCCTGGGTTGGCCTGCTGTACCTGCTGATTCGCGGGTTGTGGCCATTGATCGAGACGCACGCCGGCGGACCGCGGATCGACAGTTCGGCGTTCGAGGCCCTGGGTACGTTGGAGATTTACCTGTGGGTGGCGCTGGTCAATGCGGTCATTCTGATTGGCTGGGCGCGCTATCAGCAGCGCAAAAGCCGAAGCTTCGCGCAGCGTCGATTACCGGCACCGGTTGTCGATGACGAAGGCCTGAGCAAGAGCTTCAAGATCTGCGATGACCGCTTGCAGCAGCTGCGCACCCCCGGGGTGATCACCATTCATAACGACCAGGAGGGCGATGTCAGCCGTGTCGTGCTGAACTTCAGGCCAGTGGAGGCCACGGAACTGCCACCGCCGCTGGCGCCGCTGGAGCATCCACGGATAATCTTTCTGCACTCGGAAGACGATGACAATCGCGGGCCGACGGCTCACTGAACGGCTCACGCAACCTCGGCAGGAGCTGTATTCACCCGCGAATCAGCTCCCACGCTTCCTCCATCTCCAGCGGTTGCTTCATGCGTTCGGCGAGCATGGCCATCTCCCGCTCTTTCTCGCACGCCACGGCGGCAACGACGACGCCGTTTTTGCCGAACAGGCCGAGGAACGGTGGCTGTTCTGGCTCGCCGATGAACTCCACTTCATCCCAATGTTCGGCGTGGCCCAAGTAGTCGTAGTTCTTGCCGAAGTGCCAGGTCCAGAAAAACGGTACGTCCAGATAATGCTCGTCAGCGCCGAGCATGTTGGCGGCGGCGATGCGCGCGTGTTGCTGGGCCAGGCGCCAGTGTTCGATGCGTTGTGGCTGGCCGTTCAAGGGAAAGGTCGCGATGTCGCCAATCGCCCACAGGCCTTCAGCGACGCGCATGCCGGCATCGACCCGCAATGACTGATCCTTTTCCCTGGGCAGCGAGGCGAAGGCCTCGGTGGCCGGACGTACGCCGATCCCTGCCAGCACCAGATCCGCCTTCACCCGCAGGCCGTTATCCAGCAGCACTGCCTCCACCTTGCCTTCACCAACGATTTCCCGCGCTTGATGCTCAGCGATGAACTTCACCCCGTTTTTTTCGTGAAGTGCACGGATCGCTTTGCCCACGGCTTCGCCGAACTGCGCGGCGAACGGTACCTGGTGCCGCGCCAGCACGGTCACTTCGAGGCCGTGCTGGCGCAACGCCGAAGCGCATTCGAGGGCGATAAAGCTGTCACCGATGATGACCGCGCGTTGCTCCGCCTTGGCTGCGCTCATGATCTGCCCGGCTTGCGCCTTCGAGCGCAGGACAAAGACTTGCGGCAGATCGGCGCCGGGCAGCTCCAGTGAATTGGGCACAGCACCGGTGGCCAGCACGGCCGCGTCGTAACGCAGGGATTGGCCCTCGCGCAGGTGCAGGATTTTGCCGTCGACATCGATTGAACGGACTTCGTCCTGAAGGCGTTCGAGGCGTTGTTCACGGTAAAAATCGTCATCACGCAGCGGCGGGGTTTCGCTGACTTGCATCTCTGCGGCGAGGACGAATTTGCTCAGCACCGTACGGTCATAGCCGGCATCGGGTTCATGGTCGATCATCACGACGCGGCCACCAAAGCCCTTTTCCCGTAGCGCCGCCGCACACGCCGTGCCTGCTGCTCCGGCACCGACGATCACAAAGGTGCGCGCATCATCGGCCGGTGGAACATGCGGATCGAATATCGGCTGATCATCCACCCAGACTTCATCACCACGCATTTCCAGCGGATAACGCTTGAGGCTGTCCAGCGCCGGCGGTTCGCACAGTGCACCGTCCTCGGCGCGGAACGCGGCTTTGTGCCACGGGCAGATCAGACGACCATGGCACAGCGCTCCGTCAGCCAATGGCGCACCGGCGTGTGGGCATTCGCCCTGAAATGCACGTAATTGGCCGGCGACACGCAACAAAACCAGCTTGCAGTCGCCGATCTGCACCGGCAGGCCACGGTCTTCAGGGACATCGGCGAAACGGGCGACACGGTGCAGGCTCATGTTCGTGCTCCTGGCAGGTATTTCTCTTACGAGTTTGCGGCGCAGTGCGAGGTTCAGCCAATTGCTACTGCCACGGCACGAACGGTACGGCTATAGTTTGCAGGCCGACGAAGGCCCAACTGCACAAGGTGCTCCCGGAATGACCCGATTGACCTCTCTAAACCCTTGGCTGGCGGCCGTCGCCGTCGCCCTTTGCGTGCAGTTTCCGGCGCAGGCGGCCGAGCGCTTTACCCTCGACATCCCCGGTGTCTCGGACAACCGCCTGTTCACCTCGGCTGCCGCGAGCGATGCGGCAGGCTGTGGCGGCAAGAACCAGTCGCCAGCGCTGGCCTGGAATGCGGGCCCTGCCGGTACGCTGAGCTACGCGATCGTCATGCACGATCCGGACGGCCAGAAAGGCCTGGGCGTCGATCACTGGATTCACTACGGCATCAAGGCCACCACCCGGCAGATCCCGGCCGGTGTCGGCGCCAAATCCAACCTGGAAGGCGTGGGCGGTACCAACACCAAAGGCACCACCCACTACATCGGGCCTTGCCCTCCGGTCGGCGACAGCGCCCACCACTACATCATTCAGATCTACGCCCTCGATCTGGCCCCGGACGCCTTGCCCGCCGGCCTGACCCGCGCCGAGCTGATGGACAAAATCAAAGGCCACGTACTGCGTAACAGCAGCGTGGTGCGGCGTTATCACCGCTGAAAATAATTCGGCGGCGTTTAACCCGATCTGAAGGGGCTGCCTGCCTCAGTGGATGAATGATCACGTTCATTCACTGAGGCGGGCAGCCCATGTTCGTTGCCTGCCTTTACCGCGACGCCTGTGCCGCGAACAAATCCGCTGCCAGCGAGCGGATGAATCTCCAGCCATTTGGCATTGCCCGGCAAAAACGCGCACTATCGGGCCATGGCTGAAGCGCTGGAGAACAAAGTGGCACCAAAAATCGACCGCATCGCCCAACTCCTCAACTGCCCGCAGAAGGGCGAGGAGATGCGGCGAGCGATTACCGAGGCTCGCAAGGAGTTTCTGCTGAACCAGTCGGAAGAAGACGTCGTCGAAGAGGACGAGGTTTTTGAGGAGGTTGAGGAAGATCAGGAAGACGAAGACGACGATTACGACGAGTTTGACTGGACGACGGAGTGACCGCCGCCAGAGGACTGCGTTGCGCCCACAAAAAAGCCCCGGACCATCACAGTCCGGGGCTTTCTCGTTTCAATTCATGGCGCACCAGGCGGGATTCGAACCCACGACCCCTGCCTTCGGAGGGCAGTACTCTATCCAGCTGAGCTACTGGTGCAGCGGGCGACATCATACCTAGGTCGGCTCGGGGCGTCCATGCCGGGTTTGGGCGGGTTTTGTCAGTGCGCGTGTCGGTGCGCAGACGCTGCATTCCTTAAAGCTGTAACGTCCTGCAAAACCCTCGCTTGGCGCTTTTTCCCGGCTGATCTATGGTTTGGCTGCGGCCGGGGGTTTTTGCTCGTTGATCTGAAAAAACCAGCAAACGCTGGGTTTTTGTTCTTTTTTTCGAACGGCCTATTGTCCTTTAACCCCTTTGCTCCTACGATCCGTTTGAGATTTCAAACGCTCTTTGATCGGGTGTTGAGCCGCACGTGTTTGCAACCGTGCGCTATTTAGAGGTTTCAGCCCGGTCCATGATTTCCCTGACGGCAGCCTTGCGAGGCGCCTTTCTACAATCATAATTTTGCTCCGCGCAGGCCGCGGTGCTGTTAAGGAAAGCCGACATGCAGCTTAAAGATACCCAGTTGTTCCGCCAGCAAGCCTTCATTGATGGTGCTTGGGTCGATGCGGACAACGGTCAGACGATCAAGGTCAACAACCCGGCCACCGGCGAAATCCTCGGCACCGTGCCGAAAATGGGCGCCGCCGAAACCCGCCGTGCCATCGAAGCCGCTGACAAAGCGCTGCCGGCCTGGCGTGCACTGACCGCCAAGGAGCGTGCAGGCAAGCTGCGTCGCTGGTTCGAACTGATGATCGAGAACCAGGACGACCTCGCGCGCCTGATGACCCTCGAGCAGGGCAAGCCGCTGGCTGAAGCCAAGGGCGAAATCGTTTACGCCGCTTCGTTCATCGAGTGGTTCGCCGAAGAAGCCAAGCGCATCTACGGCGACGTGATCCCGGGCCACCAGCCAGACAAGCGCCTGATCGTGATCAAGCAGCCGATCGGCGTGACCGCCGCGATCACCCCGTGGAACTTCCCGGCGGCGATGATCACCCGTAAAGCCGGTCCGGCGCTGGCCGCCGGTTGCACCATGGTGCTCAAGCCGGCGTCGCAAACCCCATTCTCCGCCTTCGCCCTGGCCGAACTGGCGCAGCGCGCCGGCATCCCTAAAGGCGTGTTCAGCGTGGTCTCCGGCAGCGCCGGCGACATCGGCAGCGAGCTGACCAGCAACCCGATCGTGCGCAAGCTGTCCTTCACCGGCTCGACCGAAATCGGTCGTCAGCTGATGGCGGAATGCGCCAAGGACATCAAGAAAGTCTCGCTGGAACTGGGCGGCAACGCGCCGTTCATCGTGTTCGACGACGCAGACCTGGATAAGGCCGTCGAAGGCGCGATCATCTCCAAGTACCGCAACAACGGCCAGACCTGCGTCTGCGCCAACCGTCTGTACATTCAGGATTCGGTCTACGACGCGTTCGCCGAGAAGCTGAAAGTGGCGGTGGCCAAGCTGAAGATCGGCAACGGTCTGGAAGAAGGCACCACCACTGGCCCGCTGATCGACGAGAAAGCCGTGGCCAAGGTGCAAGAGCACATCGCTGACGCCGTGGCCAAAGGCGCCACCGTGCTGGCCGGTGGCAAGCCGATGGAAGGCAACTTCTTCGAGCCGACCATCCTGACCAACGTGCCGAAAGATGCCGCTGTCGCCAAGGAAGAAACCTTCGGCCCGCTGGCACCGCTGTTCCGCTTCAAAGACGAAGCCGAAGTGATCGCGATGTCCAACGACACCGAGTTCGGTCTGGCTTCCTACTTCTACGCTCGCGACCTGGGCCGGGTGTTCCGTGTGGCTGAAGCCCTGGAATACGGCATGGTCGGCGTCAACACCGGGTTGATCTCCAACGAAGTCGCGCCGTTCGGCGGCATCAAGGCGTCGGGCCTGGGCCGTGAAGGCTCCAAGTACGGCATCGAGGATTACCTGGAAATCAAATACCTCTGCCTGGGCATCTAAGCCGGGAAAGGGATCGCTGCAAACGCAAAGGGCACGAGAGCGCTGTCCCTTTGCGTCGTTTCAAACCGGAATTTTCTCTGCGGCCGGGAACGCCGTGGCAGTCGATCATCGCATGCTGCCACCGCCGATTTCTCCCGCTTAATCCTTGAACCACGCCGCCCGATGAGCGGTGAATGAGGACTGTAATGAGCAAGACTAACGCTGAACTGATGGCCCGCCGTACCGCTGCTGTTCCACGTGGTGTTGGCCAGATTCACCCGATCTTCGCTGAATCGGCGAAGAACGCGACCGTGACCGACGTTGAAGGTCGTGAATTCATCGACTTCGCCGGCGGTATCGCTGTGCTGAACACCGGCCACGTGCACCCGAAAATCATTGCGGCCGTGACCGAACAGCTGAACAAGCTGACCCACACCTGCTTCCAGGTACTGGCCTACGAGCCGTACGTTGAGCTGTGCGAAAAGATCAACGCCAAGGTGCCAGGTGATTTCGCCAAGAAAACCCTGCTGGTGACCACCGGTTCCGAAGCCGTGGAAAACGCCGTGAAAATCGCCCGTGCCGCCACTGGCCGTGCCGGTGTGATCGCCTTCACCGGCGCTTACCACGGTCGCACCATGATGACCCTGGGCCTGACCGGTAAAGTCGTGCCTTACTCGGCCGGCATGGGCCTGATGCCAGGCGGCATCTTCCGCGCGCTGTACCCGAACGAACTGCACGGTGTGAGCATCGACGATTCGATCGCGTCCATCGAACGCATCTTCAAGAACGACGCCGAGCCGAAAGACATCGCCGCGATCATCATCGAGCCTGTGCAGGGTGAAGGTGGTTTCTACGTCGCGCCGAAAGAATTCATGAAGCGTCTGCGCGCCCTGTGCGACCAGCACGGCATCCTGCTGATCGCTGACGAAGTGCAGACCGGCGCTGGCCGTACCGGCACCTTCTTCGCCATGGAACAGATGGGCGTTGCTGCCGATCTGACCACCTTCGCCAAATCCATCGCTGGCGGCTTCCCGCTGGCCGGTGTCTGCGGCAAGGCCGAATACATGGACGCCATCGCTCCAGGCGGCCTCGGCGGCACCTACGCCGGTAGCCCGATCGCTTGCGCTGCGGCCCTGGCCGTGATGGAAGTGTTCGAAGAAGAACAACTGCTGGACCGCTGCAAGGCTGTCGGCGAGCGTCTGGTGACTGGCCTGAAGGCCATTCAGGCCAAGTACCCGGTGATCGGCGAAGTGCGTGCCCTGGGCGCGATGATTGCGGTCGAGCTGTTCGAAAACGGCGACAGCCACAAGCCAAACCCGACTGCCGTTGCGGCAGTCGTGGCCAAGGCGCGTGACAAGGGCCTGATCCTGCTGTCCTGCGGCACCTACGGCAACGTGCTGCGCGTACTCGTACCGCTGACCTCGCCGGACGAGCAACTGGACAAAGGTCTGGCGATCATCGAAGAGTGCTTCTCGGAGCTGTAAGCCCGGCACTGTGTGATCGGCTCGACAAAAAACCCGCTTCGGCGGGTTTTTTTACGTCCCTTGAAACACATCAGGCGCTTTTGCGCTGTATCGAAAGGCCAGCATTGGCTAAGGTTCAGGCATTGCAAGGGAGAGCGCGCATGACTGCCGTTGATTTACCCGCCGTACCTCGGGTGCTGATTGCCGAGGCTGACCCATGGTCTCGTGACCTGCTCAAACAAGTGCTGCTCAATGTGCGCTGCGATGCGCGACTGGATCTGTGTGCCGACGGCCAGCAAGCGCTGTCGTTGCTTAGCGAAGTGCCGTATGACCTGGCCATCGTCGATTGGGAGTTGCCGGGCATCGACGGTCTGAGCGTGCTGCGCAGCGTACGCCAGCGCAAACGCAATCCGCCGCTGCCGTTCATTCTGATGAGCAGTCGCAACGACAGCGCCAGCGTGCGCGAAGCCATACCGCTGGCCCCGACGGCCTACCTGACCAAACCGTTGAACATGGAAAGCCTGACCGAGCGGCTGCAGGGTTTGCTGCTGAACGCGGGTGAAGAGGTGTTCTGCGAAGTGCCGACGCTGGCGCCGGGCATGACCTTGTCGGTGTTCCTCGAGCGACGCCGCGAGCAGGCCGATGGCGCGCCCTTGATGACCGATGTGCAGGTGGCGGTCAAACGTAGCCTCAATCCCAATGGCCTCGACCTGAAGCTGCTGGAAGAAGAGATCCGCACTGATCCGCAGATCACCGCCGTGCTGATCGCCGCCGCCAACAGCGCGGCGCAGCATCATGGCGCCGCGGTGCAGACCCTCGGACAGGCGCTGCATCGCCTCGGCACCGGGCAGAGCATGAACCTGATCCTCGGCCTGGCGCTCAAACGCAGCGCCAGGCTCAGTGACCCGTGCCTGGCGGACTACGCCGAGCGCTACTGGGGGCTGTCGCTGCACACCGCCGAATACGCCCGCACCCTGGCGCGCCTGCTCGATCTGGATCAGGAGCGCTGCTACTGCGCCGGTATGTTGCATCGTCTCGGTGACCTGGCGTTGCTGCGCTGTTTGCAGGAGTGGCAGCAGGCTGGTGGCGCACTGGATGAACTGGAGGAAGTCGGCGAGGCGCTGGCGGAATTTGGCGCGGCCTACGGTTCGGCGTTGCGCACACGCTGGCGCTTGCCGCTGGAGTTGCGGGAGTTGATTGCGTCGGTCTACCAGCTCGGTGGCGGGGTGTATTCCCGTGAGGCGCTGGTGATGAACATGGCAGCGCAAATGGCCCGTCTGACCGAGCATGAGGGCGTTGAAGAGCTGGCGAAGAGTCGTACGGCGCGGCTGCTGAAGATCGGGCTGCCGGAATTGATGCGGATGCGTAAGTAACCGGATTTGCATAAAGCCCGCTCCCACATTGGATCTCTGGGTGGCTGAAATTCTGGATCAGGCAGAGATGATCCGGTTCTTGCCCTGACGCTTGGCCTCATACATTGCCGCATCCGCCCGGGCGAACAGGCTGTCGAGGCTTTGGTCTTCGTCCTTGAGGCTGGTCAATCCCTGGCTGACGGTGATGCTGAAGGTCTGGCCGTCGATATTGAAGCTCAACCGCTGAATCTCCTGCTGCAGCCGCTCGGCCACCTGCATCGCCATGTCCGGTGCGCAAGCGGGGAACACGGCGGCGAACTCCTCGCCGCCGATACGTCCGAACAGATCGCCGCGGCGTAACGACCCGCGCCCGCACTCGGCGATGCGCTGCAGCACATTGTCACCTTCCGGATGGCCGTAGCTGTCGTTGATCAGCTTGAAGTCATCGATATCCAGCAGCAGAAAGGCTAGAGGCGCACCTTGCAGGCGCGCCTCTTCGAACTCGCGGTTGGCGCATTCGAAGAAATGGCGGCGGTTGCTGCTCTGGGTCAGCACGTCAGTGGTGGCCAGACGTTGCAGCTCGGTTTCCAAGTGCTTTTTGTCGGTGATGTCCTCGGCGATACCGACGATGATCACCGGTTGCCCAGGCTCATCCTGACGGTTGATGAAGCACTTGTCGCTGAGCCAACGGACCTGGCCGTCGGCGGCGATGATCCGGTATTCGCGGTCTTCCACTGCGCCTTTGTGCAGCACTTCGGCAAGGCTGCGTTCGGCGTAGTCCAGATCGTCGGGGTAGATGCTGTCGCGCCACTGGTTGTAGTCGGCCAGCAAGAGCCCTGCGGAGCGACCGAAAATCCGCTCGTAGGCCGGGCTGACATACAGCACCTGACGGGTTTCCCAATTGAAGGCCCAGAGTACCGCGTTGACGCTCACCAGCAATGAGCTGAACAGCTGTTCGCGTTCGCTCAGGCGCGCCACCTCACCTTGGGCGTGCATCAATGCCATCAGGGTTTGCGCGGCTTCGGGCCACTGCGGGAGGGATGAGTCTTTTTGATTGTTGTTGACCATCGGCACTTATCTCAAAGGGCGTGCCGCAATATCGACAACGGCCACAGTACTGCCCGCCGGGGTGGCGAAGTGTCTTTGAGATAGGGGATTGTTGGCTTAGTTCCGCGCTTTTGTGGCGAGGGAGCTTGCTCCCGCCGGGCGGTAGGAACGACGCGTTTTGTCTGTCAAAACGCGTCGCCTGGTCTACGACTGCTGCGCAGTCGATCGGGGATGAGTCCCCCTCACCACAGGGGACTCATTCACCGCAGTCAGACTGCGGCGGGGCGTAACGAGTAGGTTTTCAACTGGTCGGCGAATTCACGCAGGGACTGAATGCCGCTGGCCTCGGCCTCGTGCACCCATTCCTTGATGGCGGCGAGCATGTCGTGGCCATTGGCGCTGGTCTTGACCCAGATCTGCTGCAGGGCCAGGCGTTTTTCATAAATGACCTTCAGCGCCTGGCTGTGCTCGAGCATGTTCTGGATGCGCAAGTGATGACGATCTTCCAGCAGGCTGGTTTCCCGTGACAGCAGGCGTTTGGCCCGATGGAATTGGTGGCGTACCGAATGATCGACCTTGTCCAGCTCCTGCTTGACCAGTGGGCCGATGACCAATTTGCGGTACTGGGCCATGATCTGAAACCGGTTGTTGAGGATCGCCATGGCGGTGTCCATGTCCAGACTGCCCTTGCCTTCGACACGGTGGGCAATCGGTGCCACGCGCTGCACCTTGGCCAGACCGAAGAAGCTGAAGACCTTGATCCATGCCCAGCCGAGGTCGAACTCCCACTTCTTCACCGACAGCTTGGCCGAGTTGGGGTAGGTGTGATGGTTGTTGTGCAGTTCTTCGCCACCGATCAGGATGCCCCATGGCACCAGATTGGTTGCCGCATCGCGGCATTCGAAGTTGCGATAGCCAATGGCATGGCCCAGACCGTTGACCACGCCGGCCGCCCAGACCGGGATCCACATCATCTGGATCGCCCAGATGGTGATGCCGATGGTGCCGAACAGCAGCAGGTCGATGACGCCCATGATGGCGACGCCGAGCAGCGGATAGCGGCTGTAGACGTTGCGCTCGATCCAGTCTTCGGGGCAGTTCTTGCCGTAGATGCGCAGGGTCTCCGGGTTCTCGGCTTCGGCGCGATACAGCTCGGCGCCTTTGCGCAGCACGGTGGACAGGCCCTTGATGACCGGACTGTGCGGGTCATCTTCGGTTTCGCATTTGGCGTGGTGTTTGCGGTGGATGGCGGTCCACTCGCGGGTGTTCTGCGCCGTGGTCAGCCACAGCCAGAAGCGGAAAAAGTGTTTCAGACCGGCGTTCAGCTCAAGCGAACGGTGGGCCGAGTAACGGTGCAGATAGACCGTGACGGCGACAATTGTCACGTGGGTCATCAGCAGGGTGACCGCGACCAGTGACCAGGCCGACAAGCCAAGAAAACCTTCGTACCACATAGGCTATAGGGCCCTCGATAAAGATAAAAACAGCCGTTGCATTATCACCAAGCACACAGATAAAACCAGTCGCCCTTTCAGATAAGAGTCGCTGGATGTTTCTTGACCTATAATTCCAACCTTTTTGTAGGGACATGGACAGCCGAATGTCTGCCACTTATCGCGATGCCTTGCGTGCAGCGCTGCTCTATCTCGTGCTTGCCGCCGTCTGGCTGCAAGGTACTGGTTATTTATTAAACAATTTCTTCGATGAGTCCGTCGATCAACTGCGCTGGCAACTGATCAACGGTTACGTCTGGGCGGCGCTCAGTGCCGGGCTGATTTTTCTGGCCCGCGTGCGCTTGTGCGAGTTTCTCGGCATCGGCGCGCGGTTGCGTGAGCGGCAGGCTGATCGCGAGCGCCTGCGCCAGGCGGCAGCGGTGTTCGATTGCACCCGAGAAGGCGTGCTGGTCACCAACCGTCAGGGCCTGATCGTGCACGTCAACCGCGCGTTCATGGAGATCACCGGCTATCAGCGCGAAGAAGTCCTCGGGCATCAACCGAGCCTGTTCAAGTCCGGCCACCATCCGCCGGGCTTCTATCAGGCGATGTTCGCCACGTTGGAGGCGGAGGGTGAATGGAGCGGAGAAATCTGGAACCGGCGTAAAAGCGGCGAGATTTATCCACAGTGGCAGACCATCCGCGTGATTCACGATGATCAGGGCCGGCTCAGTCACTATGTGGCAGTGTTTTCCGACATCAGTGCGATCAAGGACTCCGAACACGAACTCAAGCACCTCGCCCATCACGACCCGCTGACCGATCTGCCCAATCGTCTGTTGTTCAGCGACCGCGCCGAGCAGGCGCTGGCGTCGGCGCAGATCCACAAACGTGGCTGCGCCCTGCTGCTGATCGATCTGGATCACTTCAAGATGATCAATGACAGCCTCGGGCACAACGTTGGGGATCGCCTGCTAAAAGCGGTGTCGGCGCGCCTGCAGGAACTGTTTGGCCCGGGGATTACCCTGGCGCGGCTTGGCGGTGACGAGTTCGCGGTGCTGGCGGAGAGTTGTCCACAGCTGGTTCAGGCGGCGGCGCTGGCCCAACGCATTCTTGATGCACTCAAGCAGCGGTTCTGCATCGATCGGCATGAGCTGTTCATCAACGCCAGTATCGGTATCAGCCTGTTCCCCAGCGATGCATTGAGTGCCGATCAGTTGCTGCGCAATGCCGACGCCGCGCTGTTCAAGGCCAAGAGCAGCGGGCGTAACGGCTACGCGCTGTACACCGAAGAGTTGACCGCGCATGCGCAGCAACGGGTCGAGATTGCCTTCGAGCTGCGTCGCGCGCTGGAGCAGCAGGAGCTGCGCGTCTATTACCAACCGGTTCACGATTTGCACAGCAGTCGGCTGATCGGCGTCGAAGCGCTGGTGCGCTGGGAGCATCCGCAGCGCGGTCTGGTGTCGCCGGCGGAATTCATCCCGATTGCCGAACGCACCGGGCTGATAGCCGAAATCGACGCCTGGGTGATGCGCCAGGCGTGTTCGCAGATGTGCCAATGGCAGCAGGCCGGGGTGGTGTTGTCGTTTGTGGCGGTGAATGTGTCGTCGCGCCTGTTTGCCCGGCGTGAGCTGTACCAGCAGGTGGCGCAGGTGCTGCACGAGACCGGGCTGGATCCGGCGTATCTGGAGCTGGAAGTCACCGAAAGCGCGGTGATGGATGACCCGGAAGTGGCGCTGGAGCAGATGCATCGTCTGCGTGAGTTGGGTATTCGCCTGGCGATTGATGACTTTGGCACCGGGTACTCGTCGTTGCTGCGGCTCAAGCGCTTGCCGGTGCAGAAGTTGAAGATCGATCAGGGTTTCGTCGCCGGTCTGCCGTGGGACGAGGATGATGCGGCGATCGTTCGGGTGATCATCGCCCTGGCTCGCAGCATGGGCATGCAGGTGCATGCCGAAGGCATCGAGCAGGCCGAGCAGGCGGCGTTTCTGCTGGAGCAGGAATGTGATCTGGGGCAGGGTTACTGGTTTGGGCGGCCGGTGCCGGCGGGGGAGATTGATTGGGCGCGGGCACCGTTTATCGGTTGAGTCCGATTCTGTGGCGAGGGAGCTTGCTCCCGCTGGACTGCGTAGCAGGCCCAAAAAAACGGCGAGCGCTTCGCACTCGAGCGGGAGCAAGCTCCCTCGCCACAGGGGGGGCGGTGTTCTTTCGAAGCGGGAACACCACGCAAACCCTTGCTCCGTCAGATAATGTTTTCCAGTTATATAAACATTCTTAAATAGTCTTTTTAAGAATATCTGCGCCTCTCTTATATTGCTCCCACGCCGAACGCAGTGCCGCCCACTGCCAGGCATTTCCCATTCAAAGGAGCAGCACCATGAGCGCATCCCTTCGCAGCGTTGACGGTCAGGACGAAACCACCATTTTGCGTGAGATCCAGAGCGCCCTGCGCGATCTGCGATTTGGCGCGGTGGAGATCACTGTGCACAACGCTCAAGTCGTGCAGATCGAACGCAAAGAGAAATTCCGTTTGCAGCAGCCGGGTAACAAGCCGAGCTGAAAAAGATCGCAGCCTGCGCCAGCTTTTGCAGGGGGGCTGTGCGCAAGCGCTGGCGCAGGCGGCGATCTTTGAATGAGCACCCGATTCCAGCAACACATAAGAAAAAGCCACCACCAAGAATTCCAGGAGCTTTCACCATGTCGTCGATTCGCCGTTACGCTTTGGCCGCGCTGGCCAGTGCTGTGTTTGCCGGTTCCGCGGTTGCCAAGGATTACGAACTGCTCAATGTGTCGTACGACCCGACGCGCGAGCTGTATCAGGACTACAACGCCGAATTCATCAAGTTCTGGCAGAAGGATCATGCCGGCGACACCGTGAAAATCCAGCAATCCCACGGCGGTTCGGGCAAGCAGGGCCGGGCGGTGATTGACGGTCTGCGCGCCGACGTCGTGACCCTGGCCCTGGCCGGCGACATCGACGAAATCGCCAAGCTCGGCAAGACCCTGCCGGCCGACTGGCAGAAGCGTCTGCCGGATGCCAGCACCCCGTACACCTCGACCATCGTGTTCCTGGTGCGCAAGGGCAACCCGAAAGGCATCAAGGACTGGGGCGACCTGGTCAAGAACGACGTCTCGGTGATCACCCCGAACCCGAAAACCTCCGGTGGTGCACGCTGGAACTTCCTCGCCGCGTGGGCCTATGGCCTGAAAGCCAACGGCGGCAGCGAAGAAAAAGCCAAAGAGTACGTACAGACCCTGTTCAAGCACGTGCCGGTATTGGACACCGGTGCTCGCGGCTCGACCATCACCTTCGTCAACAACGGTCAGGGTGACGTGTTGCTGGCCTGGGAAAACGAAGCGTTCCTGGCGCTGAAGGAAGACGGCGGCGCCGACAAGTTCGACATCGTTGTTCCTTCGCTGTCGATCCTTGCCGAGCCACCGGTGGCCGTGGTCGACAAGAACGCCGAGAAGAAGGGCAACGAGCAGATCGCCGAAGCCTACTTGAAGCACCTGTACAGCCCGGCCGGTCAGGAGATCGCGGCGAAGAACTTCTACCGTCCGCGTGACAAGGACGTGGCGGCGAAGTACGCCCAACAGTTCCCTAAACTGGAACTGGTGACCATCGACAAGGACTTCGGCGGCTGGAAATCCGCGCAGCCGAAATTCTTCAACGACGGTGGCGTGTTCGACCAGATCTATCAGGCGCAGTAATCTGACTTTAGCCACACCACGAGCCTGATGCTCAGGCGCGGAAAATGTGGGAGCGGGCTTGCTCGCGAAGGCGGAGTGTCAGACGACCTGAAGTTGACTGATACTCCCTCTTCGCGAGCAAGCCCGCTCCCACATTGATGCGTTCAGCGGAATGCTTTTTAACCAAGGACTTTTATGTCGCGTCGTATCTCCCCCGTCATACCCGGCTTCGGGCTGACGCTGGGCTACACCTTGGTGTACCTCAGCCTGATTGTGCTTATCCCGCTGGCGGCGATGTTCGTCCACGCCGCCCAACTCACCTGGGATCAGTTCTGGACGATCATCACCGCGCCGCGCGTGCTCGCCGCCTTGAAGCTGAGCTTTGGCACGGCGCTGTGTGCCGCGATCATCAACGGCATCATCGGGACGCTGCTGGCCTGGGTACTGGTGCGCTACACGTTCCCGGGACGCAAGGTGATCGACGCGATGATCGACCTGCCGTTCGCCCTGCCGACGGCGGTGGCCGGTATCGCCCTGACCGCGCTGTACACCCCGACCGGTCTGGTCGGCCAGTTCGCCGCCGACCTCGGTTTCAAAATTGCCTATACCCCACTGGGCATCACCCTCGCGCTGACTTTCGTCACCCTGCCGTTCGTGGTGCGCACGGTGCAGCCGGTACTGGCTGACATTCCCCGTGAAGTCGAAGAGGCCGCTGCCTGCCTCGGTGCCAAACCGCTGCAGGTGTTCCGCCACATTCTGGTGCCGGCGCTGTTGCCCGCGTGGCTGACCGGTTTTGCCCTGGCGTTCGCTCGGGGTGTCGGCGAGTACGGCTCGGTGATTTTCATTGCCGGCAACATGCCGATGAAAACCGAGATCCTGCCGCTGCTGATCATGGTCAAACTCGACCAATACGATTACACCGGCGCCACTTCCATCGGCGTGCTGATGCTGGTGGTTTCCTTTGTCCTGTTGCTGCTGATCAACCTGTTGCAGCGGCGCATCGAAACCCCATAAGGAGGCGCGAACCATGTCCCAATCGTCTATTGCGGCCGCGTCCTCGGCCAACGCTGCACGCCGTGGCAGTGCTACGTCACGGCGCGTGCTGATCGGTCTCGGCTGGCTGATCTTTTTCCTGTTTCTGGTGCTGCCGCTGTTCATCGTGGTGTCGCAGGGTTTGAAGAACGGCCTCGGCGCGTTCTTCACCGCGATCTTTGAACCGGACGCCTTGTCGGCGCTGAAACTCACGGTGATCGCCGTGCTGATCTCGGTGCCGCTGAATCTGGTGTTCGGGGTCAGCGCCGCATGGTGCGTGAGCAAGTATTCGTTCCGTGGCAAGAGCATGCTGGTGACGCTGATCGACCTGCCGTTCTCGGTGTCGCCGGTGATCGCCGGTCTGGTCTACGTGTTGATGTTCGGCGCTCAGGGCCTGTTCGGGCCGTGGCTGCAGGATCACGACATCCAGATCGTCTTCGCCCTGCCGGGCATCGTGCTGGCGACGATCTTCGTTACCGTGCCGTTCGTGGCCCGCGAGCTGATTCCGCTGATGCAGGAACAAGGCACGCAGGAAGAAGAAGCCGCGCGGCTGCTCGGCGCCAATGGCTGGCAGATGTTCTGGCATGTCACCGTCCCCAACATCAAGTGGGGCCTGATCTATGGCGTGGTGCTGTGTACCGCGCGGGCCATGGGTGAGTTCGGTGCGGTGTCGGTGGTCTCCGGGCACATTCGCGGGGTGACCAACACCTTGCCGCTGCACGTCGAGATCCTCTACAACGAATACAACCACGTGGCCGCGTTCGCCGTGGCGAGCCTGTTGCTGATCCTGGCGCTCTTCATCCTGCTGCTCAAGCAGTGGAGCGAAAACCGTATCAACCGCCTGCGCGCCAGCGCCGCGGAGGAATAATTCATGTCGATCGAAGTGCGTAACGTCAGCAAGAACTTCAATGCGTTCAAGGCGCTGGACAACATCAGCCTGGACATCCACAGCGGTGAGCTAGTGGCGTTGCTCGGGCCGTCCGGCTGCGGCAAGACCACGCTGCTACGGATCATCGCCGGCCTGGAAACTCCGGATCAGGGCAACATCGTGTTTCACGGCGAAGACGTCTCCGGCCACGACGTACGTGATCGCAACGTCGGTTTCGTGTTCCAGCACTACGCGCTGTTCCGGCATATGACGGTGTTCGACAACGTCGCGTTCGGCCTGCGCATGAAACCGAAAAACCAGCGCCCGAGCGAAAGCCAGATCGCGACTAAAGTTCATGAGCTGCTGAACATGGTGCAGCTGGACTGGCTGGCGGATCGCTACCCGGAACAACTGTCCGGCGGTCAGCGTCAGCGTATCGCCTTGGCCCGTGCCTTGGCGGTGGAACCGAAAGTGCTGCTGCTCGACGAACCGTTCGGCGCGCTCGACGCCAAGGTGCGTAAAGAGCTGCGCCGCTGGCTCGCACGCCTGCACGAAGACATCAACCTGACCTCGGTGTTCGTGACCCACGACCAGGAAGAAGCGATGGAAGTCGCCGACCGCATCGTGGTGATGAACAAGGGCGTGATCGAGCAGATCGGCTCACCAGGCGACGTCTACGAAAACCCGGCCAGCGATTTCGTTTATCACTTCCTCGGTGATTCGAACCGCTTGTTGCTCAGCGACGACAACCACGTGCTGTTCCGTCCGCACGAAGTGTCGTTGTCCAAGCACGAGCTGGAAGATCACCACGCCGCTGAAGTGCGCGATATCCGCCCGTTGGGTGCGACCACGCGAGTGACGTTGAAGGTGGAGGGGCAGACCGATCTGATCGAGGCGGAAGTGGTGAAAGACCATGACAGCCTGATTGGTCTGGCCAGGGGTGAAACGCTGTTCTTCAAGCCGAAGGTCTGGCAGAAAGTCGCCAGCCTCTAAAGTCAAAAGCTTCGCGAGCGGGCTCGCTCCCACCTTTGGAATGCATTCCATTGTGGGAGCGGGCTTGCTCGCGAAAGCGCTCTACACGGCTGCACGATTCGGATTGACCCGCACCACACCCGCCCGCGCCTCGATCTGCTCTTTCAACTCATGGCGCATTCCCAGCAGGAAGGCCACTTCCGCCACCACAAACAGCGGCCCGACAATCAGCCCGCTCACGTCATCGACAAACGCCGGTTTGCGCCCCTCGTAGTGGTGCCCGACAAACTGGATTACCCAGCCAATCACAAACATCGCCAGTCCACTGCTCAGCCAGACCATGGTGCTCTGCTGCGCCAGCGTGTGCCCGGCCCAGACCGACAGGCCCATCAGCACCGTCATCAACACGCCGAGTTTGACTTCCAGGCGCAGGTAGAACCACGCCGACGCCAGTGCCAGCAGCACCGCCGGCGATAGCCACAAGCCACCCAGCGACCACTCTGGTCGCGACAACAACACTGCCACCGCCACCACGATCAGCGGAATGCCGATAAAGTGGCTGGCGATGTTGCGCGGGTCGCGGTGGTAGGCGGCGTATTGACTGAGATGGTCGACGAGGCTTTTCATTGTTGTTCCTCCTGTAGGGTGCGTGCAGCATGCCTCGGGTTCGGCGTTCGCTCTGTCAGGCAGGCGACAATTGGGAGTGTTCATGGATAAGCGTTCACGGCTGCTGACCGGGCAATGGTTCAGTCATCTGCCGGCATCCTTTCAGGATAGTCTGCTGGCGGCGGCTCGGGAGCGGCGGCTGACGGCGGGGCAGCGCTTGTTCCAGCGCGGTGATCCGCCTTGCGGGTTGTACGCGGTGCTCGACGGCGCGATCCGGATCGGGGCGGTGAGCGAGCAGGGCAAGGAGGCGTTGCTGAGCCTGGTCGAGGCGCCGCACTGGTTCGGCGAAATCTGCCTGTTCGATGGCCAGCCACGCACTCACGATGCTTATGCGGTCGGGCCGTGCACCCTGCTGAATATCCCGCAGGCCACGCTGCTGAAAATCCTCGATGAACAGCCGGTATATTGGCGGCACTTGGCGTTGCTGATGAGCCACAAACTGCGCCTGACCTTTATCAATCTCGAACAGTTGAGCCTGCTGCCGGCCCCGGCTCGCCTGGCCCATCGCTTACTGATGATCGCCGAGGGCTACGGTGAAATCGATGCGCCACGCCGGGTCCTGCAACTGCCGCAGGAACAGCTGGCGTCGATGTTGTCGTTGTCACGCCAGACCACCAACCAGATCCTCAAGGATCTGCAGGGGCAGGGGATTATCGGGCTGGGGTATGGCGAGATCGAGATTCTCGATGCCAAGCGATTGCGGGCGCTCGCCACACTCTAAAGAACACTGCCATCCCT
>NZ_JBYOKU010000037.1:0-57844 GCF_057799175.1 Pseudomonas sp. 14P5.3.2
AGTTGTTTTTTCCCTCCCCCCCCCCCCCTCCCCCCCAACCACCCCCGCTCCCACAGGGAGATTGGGTTTCACCTTGGCATTTGTGACCATCCGAGGGATTTCAGGGGTCAGGTACTCTCGCGAATCTTCAACTCGAAGCCCATATCCTCAACCGGTCGCGCCACGCTGTTGCCGGCCATCAACGTCAACATCTGCTCCGCCGCACGCCGGCCGATTGCCTCGCGCGGGGTGTTGATGCTGCTCAGGCGCGGCACCATGTGCTCGGACATCGGCAAGTCATTGAAGCCGAGAATCGCCACCTGCTCGGGGATCCTGATCCCGTTGCGCAACGCTTCCAGCAGCGCACCCTGCGCGAGGTCGTCGTTACCAAAGAAGATCGCATCGACATCCGGATGCGCCGCCAGCAGTTGCAGGAACAGCTCACCGCCCAGGCCAACAGACGAGGAACGTGGGGTCAGCACTTCCAGATCCGGGTCGTAGCGACCGGCCTTTTGCAGGGCTTTGCGGAAACCTTCGCCGCGCAACAAAGTGCGCTGATCGAGTTGTGCGCCGATGTAGGCCAGACGCTTGCGCCCACGAGAGAGCAAATGTTCGGCAGCGGTTTCGCCGGCATTGAGCTGGGAGAAACCCACGCAATTCACCCCGGCGGCGCTGTCCAGTTCCATCATGTACACGCAGGGAATGTTGCTGGCCTCGATCATCCGCCGCGAACTTTCAGTGCGGTCGAAGCCGGTCAGCAGCAAACCGCGCGGCTGATAGGCCATGTAGTTGCGCAACAGGTTTTCTTCTTCATCGCGTGAGTAGTGGAAGTTGCCGATCAGCACTTCGAAGCCCTTGGGCGTGAGTACCCGATGAATGGCTTCCAGCGTATCGATGAACAACAGGTTGGACAGCGACGGCACCAGGACCACCACCGAATGGCTCTGCGCCGAGGCCAGTGCGCGGGCGGCAGGGTTGACCACGTAGTTGAGTTCGAGCGCGGCTTTCTGCACTTTTTCCACCAGTTCGGTGGCCACGGTGCTGACTCCGCGCAGAGCGCGAGAGGCGGTAATCGGGCTCACGCCGGCGAGGCGGGCAACTTCATTAAGGGTGGGACGGCCGGTGGTGCGAGTGTTTTTATCGTTTTTAGGGGTGGTCATCGGGCGGCTTGCCAAACAAAAATCAAGGCACTAAGGTAGCGCTGTCCTGATGCAGCTGCAAATGCGTAAGCGAGGTCCTGCCTGATCTCGCTTTTTGGCGTTGGGGCGCAAACCTGCTGCAACCCAAAAAAACGACAAGAAGGCGTCGGCAACTTCTGCCTGTGCACTAGAGTCATAGCTAGCAAAGGTAGCGCTGTCTGCGCGCTGAGGTGTTATATGAGTCATCCCATCACCGCCCTGGTCATCATGGGCGTTGCCGGTTGCGGCAAGACGTGCGTCAGCGAGGCCCTGTGCCAATTGAGCGGCGCCACTGCCATTGAAGGCGATACTTTTCATCCGGCC
The DNA here is from genome assembly GCF_057799175.1 of Pseudomonas sp. 14P5.3.2. NCBI lineage: Bacteria > Pseudomonadati > Pseudomonadota > Gammaproteobacteria > Pseudomonadales > Pseudomonadaceae > Pseudomonas > Pseudomonas sp. 14P5.3.2. The sequence goes on from NZ_JBYOKU010000037.1 coordinate 1,482, forward strand.
GCCAACATCGAAAAGATGAGCGCGGGGATCCCCCTGAACGACGACGACCGTGCCGGCTGGCTCGACAGCCTGTGCGATGAACTGCGCCGTGTCGACGCCCTTGGCGAGCGTCCGGTGCTGACCTGTTCGGCCCTCAAACACAGTTATCGCGAAGTGCTGCGCAGTGCCTTGCCGGGCCTGGGCTTCGTGTTCCTGGAGCTGACCCCGGAAGTGGCCGCCGACCGTGTATCGCATCGCCCGGGCCACTTCATGCCGGCGACGCTGATCGAAAGCCAGTTCGCCACCCTCGAATCGCCGGTCGGCGAGCCGCTGACCCTGGCGCTGAATGCTTCGATCCACAGTGTTGAAGAGCTTGCCGCGCAAGCCCACGTCTGGTGGCAGGCCCATGGTCTGAAACAGGCGGTATGAGTGTGTTCATGCAGATAGCGCAGTCCTCACGATTTCTGTTCAACCCGCTTTAATAACAACAACAAGCCAGGAGACACCCCCAATGTTTGGCATGTCCCACGACACGTTTCTGCTGCTTGATGCAGTGGTCACGGTAATCGGGCTGATTGTCCTGATTACCAAGTTCAAGATTCACCCCTTCATCTCCCTGACCATTGCCGCTGCCTTTCTCGGCCTGACGTCCGGCATGCCGATCGGCACCATCATCAAGGCGTTCCAGGACGGCTTCGGTGGCGTGCTCGGTTTCGTCGGGATCATCCTCGCGCTGGGCACCATGCTCGGCAAAATGATGGCCGAATCCGGTGGTGCCGATCAGATCGCCCAGACCCTGATCCGCGCCTTCGGCAAGGAAAGGGTCCAGTGGGCGATGATGTTCGCCGCGTTCCTGGTGGGTATTCCGCTGTTCTTCGAAATCGGCTTCGTGTTGCTGATTCCGTTGGTGTTCATCGTCGCCCGGCGTACCGGTGTGTCGATCATCAAGATCGGTATCCCGCTGCTCGCTGGCCTGTCTGCGGTACACGGTCTGGTGCCCCCGCACCCGGGCCCGCTGCTGGCGATCGGGGTATTTGGCGCCGACATCGGCAAGACCATTCTCTACGGTCTGATCGTCGCGCTGCCGACCGCAATCATTGCCGGTCCGATCTTCGGTACGTTCATTGCCAAGCATATTCCCGGCACGCCGAATCAGGACCTGGTCGATCAACTGGCCCGTGAGAACGACGAGTCGGCCAAGCTGCCAAGCTTCAGCATCACCCTGATCACCGTGCTGCTGCCGGTGTTCCTGATGCTGCTGAAAACCTTCGCTGACGTGGCGCTGCCGGACGGTCACTTCTTCCGCACCTGGATGGACATGATCGGTCACCCGATCTCCGCACTGCTGCTGGCGTTGCTGCTGTCGCTGTACACCTTTGGCCACAAGCAGGGCATCGGTTCGCAGCAGATCCTCAAGTGGCTGGACGCGAGCCTGGCGCCGACCGCCGCGATCATCCTGATCATCGGTGCCGGTGGTGGCTTCAAGCAGATGCTGGTGACCAGCGGCGTGGGCGACGTGATCGGCCACATGGCGGTCAGCGCGCAGATCTCGCCGATCCTGCTGGCGTGGCTGGTGGCGGCGGTGATTCGTATCGCCACCGGTTCGGCCACCGTGGCGACCATCACTGGCGCGGGCATCGTGGTGCCGGTGGTGGGGATGATCCCGGGCGTCAACCGTGAACTGCTGGTGCTGGCCACCGGCGCCGGCTCGCTGATCCTGTCCCATGTGAACGACGCCGGTTTCTGGCTGGTGAAGCAGTACTTCAACATGACCGTGGCCGAAACCTTCAAGACCTGGACCGCGATGGAAACCATCCTGTCGGTGGTTGCGTTGGGCTTTATCCTGCTGTTGTCGCTGTTCGTCTAAGCAGCTTCTTGCAGACACAAAAAAACCGCAGCGATGCGGTTTTTTTGTGGGTGACGGTATCAGGCTCAATACATTACCCCTGTGGGAGCGGGCTTGCCCGCGAAGGCGTCGTGTCAGTCGACATCAATGTTGTCTGAACCACCGCATTCGCGGGCAAGCCCGCTCCCACAGTGTGACGTGTTGTCAGACGGCTTTCGGTGCTAATCCATCCGCCCGGAACATCCCGCGAATCCCGCGCACTGCCTGACGAATCCGGTCCTGGTTTTCGATCAGCGCGAAGCGCACGTGATCATCACCATACTCACCAAAACCCACCCCCGGCGAGACGCAGACCTTGGCCTCGGCCAGCAGCTTCTTGGCAAATTCCAGCGAACCGAGGTGCGCATAAGCTTCGGGAATCTTCGCCCAGACGTACATCGAAGCCTTCGGGTTCTCGACCATCCAGCCCAGCTCATGCAGGCCTTTGACCAGCACGTTGCGACGCTGGCGATACTGCTCGGCGATGTCGCGCACGCATTGCTGATCGCCTTCCAGCGCGGCAATCGCCGCCACTTGCAGCGGAGTGAAAGTGCCGTAGTCGTGGTAGCTCTTGATCCGCGCCAGCGCGTTGACCAGCTCCGGGTTGCCGACCATGAAACCGATGCGCCAGCCGGCCATGTTGTAGCTTTTGGACAGGGTGAAAAACTCCACCGCGATGTCCTTGGCGCCGGGCACCTGCATGATCGACGGGGCTTTCCAGCCGTCATAGACGATGTCGGCGTAGGCCAGGTCGTGCACCACCAGTACGTCGTACTGCTTGGCGAGGGCGATCACCCGTTCGAAGAAATCCAGCTCCACGCACTGCGCGGTGGGGTTGGACGGGAAGCCGAGGATCATCATCTTCGGTTTCGGGATCGAGCCACGGATGGCCCGTTCCAGCTCAGCGAAAAAGTCTACGCCGGGCACCAGCGGTACCGAACGCACCTGGGCGCCGGCAATCACTGCGCCGTAGATGTGAATCGGGTAGCTCGGGTTCGGCACCAGTACCGTGTCGCCCTGATCCAGGGTCGCCAGCATCAAGTGCGCCAGGCCTTCCTTGGAACCGATGGTGACAATGGCTTCGCTTTCCGGGTCGATATCGACCGCGTAGCGTTCCTTGTACCAGTTGGAAATCGCCCGACGCAGGCGCGGAATGCCCTTGGACGTGGAGTACCCGTGGGTGTCTTCGCGCTGTGCAACCTGCACCAGTTTTTCGACGATGTGCGGCGGTGTGGCCCCGTCGGGGTTGCCCATGCTCAAGTCGATGATGTCTTCACCACGACGCCGCGCGGCCATCTTCAGCTCGGCGGTGATGTTGAAAACGTAAGGGGGGAGTCGATCAATGCGCGCAAAGCGGCGCGGCGAACCTTGTTCAGCCATTGTTGCCTCGGATAACGTAAGCGCCCGGAACCGTCCGAGCGACGCTGGTCACTGCGGTGACCTGTGGCGGAAGATAAGGGCAGCGATGGCGGACTGTCCAGCGTGCACGACAATAATTTTTCCAAGGAAATGCTTAATGGAATTCACCAGCGGCTTCTTGCTGAGCCTCTCGCTGTGCCTGGATATCGGCGTGGCCAACATCGCAATGATCACGTTGGCGATGCAGCGCGGATACTTTCAGGGCTTCGCGCTGGGCCTCGGCACCTGCGTCGGCGACCTGATCTACGCGGTGTTGGCGCTGGCCGGGATGACCGTGCTGTTGCAGTACGAAATCGTGCGCTGGGTGCTGTGGATCGGCGGGTCGGCGCTGCTGATCTACTTTGCGGCAAAGATGATCTATTCGGCTATTCACCACGAGGCGCAGTTGGCGGCGACGGCGGAAGTGGGGCAGAACTCGCATCGCAAGGAGTTCTTTCGCGGGATCTTCCTCGCCATGTCCTCGCCAAGCGCGATTCTGTGGTTCGCCGCGGTTGGCGGCACCTTGATCGCCCGCTCCGGTGGCGGCGGCCCGCTGAGCTCGGCGTTGTTCCTCGGCGGTTTCCTCTGCGCCGGGCTGCTGTGGTCGGCCGGTCTGTGCTTCGCCGCGAGCCACGGCGGCAAGCTGCTGGGTGACAAGCTGTTGCGCTATTCCTACATGGCATCGGCGGCGATCTTCTGCTATTTCGCGGTTTACGTGATCGTATCCGGTTATAACGAGTTCGTTGGCTCCGGGGCCGCCGACCAGTTGCACGCCCTGTAACATTGCGAATCGGGTTTGGCTTCTATACTCAGCAGCCGAACCCCTTCTTTTGTTCCAGGAGTCGAGTCATGGATGAGCAAAAACGCGTCGAAGTGGCTGAACCTCGCTTCGAACATGGACACTTCCTGCTGATCGCAGGATTTCGTGGTCGATTTACCCAGGACACCGCCAAGGACATCCCCGCGCTGTGGGAAAAGTTCTTGCCGCACCTGGGAAAGATACAGGGACAAAAAAACGAAGTGACCTACGGCGTCTGCAGCAATTTCGACGGCAAGGGTGGCTTTGATTACATCGCCGGGGTGGAAATCAGCAAGCTTGATGACCTCGACCAGAAGATCTACCAGTGGGTTGAAGTGCTGCCCCGGCAGTACGCGGTGTTCGAGCACAAGGGCCCGCTCGATCAGTTGCCGCAGACCCTGCAATACATCTACAAGACCTGGCTGCCGACCTCCCACTACGTGGAACTGAATGCCCCGGAGCTGGAACGCTACAGCGCCGATTTCAATCCGCGACTGCACACCGGCAAACTGGAAATCTGCGTGCCGGTCGATACCAAGGCCTGAGCCATAAAACATGAGGCGGATCACTGATCCGCCTCATGTTTTCAACCGCGTTTACCCTTGCCCACCCGTCGCGCCCGCAACAGGTCAATGCCCAGGGTGATAAAGCCGAAGGTACTGATGCCCAACACCATCAACAGGCCGATTTCAACGCTGCTCATAAGCGGTTCCCCTCAAGGGTGATCAGAGACACACCGCAGAAATAGCTCGCCGTCCGCACGAAGAAAAGCGCTTATACGCAGGCTTTACGCCGCCCGTGCGGATCGATATGAACACCTTATTCCTTTATGCTTTGCGCACTTTTCTCCGCTGATTTTCGAGCTGCCATGAACACCGTCATCCGCAACGCCACCGCCGCCGACCTGGATCGCTGCTACGCCATCGAAACCGTTGCCTACGAAGGCGATGAAGCCGCCACCCGCGAAAAGATCGCCACGCGCATTGCCACTTGGCCAGAGGGTTTCATCGTCGCCGAAGTGGACGGCGTGGTCGCCGGTTTCATCAACTCGGGCGCGGCGTTTGAGGTGCAGATGTCGGACGAGGCGTTCAAGGAACTGATCGGCCATGATCCGAAGGGCCCGAACGTGGTGATCATGTCGGTGGTGGTGCACCCGGACTATCAGGGGCAGGGCCTGGCCAAGCGGCTGATGGCCGACTTCATCGAGCGCATGCGCGGGATGGATAAAGCGACGATTCATCTGATGTGCAAAGAGAAGCACATTCCGCTGTATGCCGGGTTTGGCTTTGCCTATATCAAGCCGTCGGAGTCAGACCATGGCGGGATGGCGTGGCACGAGATGATCCTGACCCTATAAGCCAACACCATTCAAAACTGTAGGAGCTGCCGAAGGCTGCGATCTTTTGATCTTGCTGTTAAGAAGATCAAGATCAAAAGATCGCAGCCTGCGGCAGCTCCTACAAGGGGATCACGTACTTTTTTCGGTCGTGGGCAGGCCGTAACATCGTCGTGCATCCCTTGATGATTTTAGAAAAACAGCCCCATGCGCCGCTCGTACCCGATCCGGCCCTTGTACGCTTCGCCGCTGTCGACGAAACCGTATCTGGCGTACAGCGCAATCGCCGCGTCGTTATCGGCGTCCACCGACAGTTCCAGCCCCTTGATCTCCGGCCATGCTTCGCGTGCCACGTCGGCCAGCGCTTGCAGGCAGGCCTTGCCGTAACCCTTGCCTTGCGCGCGGTGATCGACCTGCAAGGCGTGCAGGGTGGCGCTGTGTTCATTGGCCCAGGCCGGCAGCACGGGCGGGCGCTTGAGCAGCAGAAACGCCACCGGCACCTGATCGGCCAGCAGCGCGAAACCCTTTACGCCAGGACCGGGTTTGGACAGCAGCGTGTGCAACGCGCCGTGAATGTCGCCGGAGAATTTGATCTGCTCGGGATGAATTTCAATCGCCTCGACTTGCTGACGCTGCAAGGCGTTCAGGCTGTCGTACGGCACGAGTTGGGCTGACACGGGAATTTCCTTTTTCCTACAAAAGATGAGCCTCGGATTCTAGCGACTTTGTGTCCGGCGCAATTTATTTGTTTGGCCTGTCGATCAGCACGTCGACCGAACGACTAAGGATGTGCCCACGAACATGGACGGCACCGTTCGATCCGATGAGCGGCGCCACGCTGTTCGATGTGCAGCCCTGATCTTCAGCCATAGTTGATCCGTTCGATTCAGGAGAAAACCATGAAGTATCTATGCCTGGTCTACAGCGATGAGCGCCTGCTGCACACCTCGCCCGACAGCCCGGAAGACGCCGAATGCTGGGCCTACGCCGAGTCGATTCAGGGCAGCGGGCGGATGGTCGCGGCCGAAGCGCTGGAGTCGGTGCAGACCGCGACCACGGTGCGTATGCGCAACGGCAAGCTGTCGATCACCGATGGCCCGTTCGCTGAAACCAAGGAGCAACTGGCCGGGTTTTACCTGATCGACGCCAAGGATCTGAACGAAGCGATTCAGGTCGCCGGGCATATTCCGGCGGCCCGGGTCGGCAGCGTCGAAGTGCGCCCGGTCCGGCAGTTGAATGTCTGACGTCCGGGCGCGGGTCGAGCAGGTCTATCGCGAAGACTCGCGGCGGATTCTGGCGACGCTGATTCGTCTGCTCGGCGATTTCGACCTCGCCGAAGAAGCCTTGCACGAGGCGTTCTTCGTCGCGGTCGAGCGCTGGCAGCGCGATGGTGTGCCGGACAATCCGCGTACCTGGCTGGTGTCCACTGGGCGCTTCAAGGCCATTGATGTATTGCGCCGCCGTGCCCGCTTCAAGGCCTCGCAGCCGCTGTTGCTGGCGCAGCTCGAAGAACTGGAGCAGGCCGACTGGAGTGGCGAAGACGTGGAAGACGACCGCCTGCGGCTGATCTTCACGTGCTGTCACCCGGCGCTGGCGGCGGATGCGCAAGTGCCGCTGACCCTGCGTGAAGTCTGCGACCTGACCACCGAGGAAATCGCCCGCGCGTTTCTCTCGGCACCGGCGGCGATTGCCCAGCGCATCGTGCGGGCCAAGGCCAAGATTCGTGATGCGAAAATCCCTTATCAAGTCCCCAGCCTGAGCGAGTTGCCCGAGCGCCTCGACAGCGTGCTACGGGTGATTTATCTGGTGTTCAACGAAGGCTATTCGGCGTCGATGGGGGCGGAGGTGACGCGTGAAGAGCTGACCCGCGAGGCGATTCGGCTCGGGCGGTTGCTGATGGAGCTGCTGCCGGAACCGGAGGTCATGGGCTTGCTCGCGCTGATGCTGTTGCACGAGTCACGTCGGCCGGCGCGCACTTCGCCCAGTGGTGAACTGGTGCTGCTGGATGACCAGGATCGTTCGCACTGGGATGCCGGGTTGATCGCCGAAGGCTGCGCGCTGGTGGAGCGGGCGCTGACCACCCGACGCTTCGGGCCGTATTGTCTGCAAGCGGCAATAGCGGCGGTGCACGCCGAAGCGCCGTCAGCGGCGGAAACGGATTGGCAGCAGATAGTGGGGCTGTATGACGTGCTGTTGCGGGCGTCGCCGTCGCCGGTGATCGAGTTGAACCGTGCGGTGGCGGTGGCCAAGCGCGATGGGGCGTTGGCGGGGCTGACGCTGATCGAGGGGATCCTGGATCGCGGCGAGTTGCAGGATTACCACCTGGCACATTCGGCGCGGGCGGAGTTTTGTCGGCAGTTGGGTCGGGTGGAGCAGGCGCGGGCGGCTTATTTGCGTGTCCTGGAGCTGACCCGGCAGGAGCCGGAGCGGCGGTTTATCGAGGGGCGGCTTCGCGAACTGGATTGATCCGAGATGTTCATTCGCAGTGCCGGCCCTTTCGCGAGCAAGCCCGCTCCCACAGTTGACCGCGTTCCAACTGTGGGAGCGGGCTTGCTCGCGAAGGGGCCAGTGCAGCCGACCTCAAACCATCAGGCCTGCTGCCGGGTCGCAGCCAGCACGATCTCGCGAATGCACACGCCCTGCGGCTGCTCATACGCATAGGCAATCGCCGTCGCCACATCCTCGGCACTCAATACCGTGCCGCCCATCTCCTGCTTCCACGCCTGATAGCCGGTCTTGATCGCCTCATCGGTGGTGTGGCTGAGCAATTCGGTCTCCACCGCACCCGGTGCAATGGTGGTCACGCGCACGTTGTGCGGCGCCAGTTCTTCGCGCAGGTTTTCCGACAAACCATGCACCGCGAACTTGGTGCCGACATACGCGACGTGATTCGGGAAAGTCTTGCGCCCGGCCACCGAGCTGACATTGATGATCGTACCGTGCTTGCGTTCGACCATCCCGGCGACGACGGCATGCACGCCGTTGAGCAGACCCTTCACATTGACGTCGAGCATCTGCTCCCACTGCGCCGGATCCTGCTCGCTCATCGCCCCCAGCAGCATTACGCCGGCGTTATTGATCAGCGCGTCGGCCGGGCCGAACTCTGCTTCTGCTTCGGCGACTGCCGCGAGCAGGGCGGTGCGATCAGTGATGTCGACCTGACGGCTGAGGCTGTTCGGCAGCTCCAGTGCCTCCAGGCGTTCAATACGCCGCGCCAGCAGCAGCAACGGATGCCCGGCAGCGCTGAAACGGCGGGCGGCGGCTGCGCCAATCCCCGAACTGGCGCCGGTGATGATGATCAAGGGCTTGCTCATACGTGAACTCCTGAAATAAGAAAATCAAATGACTGAATGCTGGGCGCAGTATATTTAGCGCGTTCTCGGCTGAAAAATGCCTTATTCCTCTGTCTGTCATCGGAATCACCTATGGATATCCGTCACCTCAAAGCCTTCCTCGCGGTGTTCGAAGAACGCAATATCACCGCAGCGGCACAACGCTTGTTCATCAGTCAGCCGACCCTGTCGGTGACCATCAGGCAGCTTGAAGAAGAACTCGGCGCGACGCTGTTCGTGCGTCAACCGCGTGGGGTCGAGGTCAGCGCGGAGGCGCGGTTGCTGTACCCGCAGGCGCGGCGCATGGTCGCTGAGGCCGAAGCCTTGAGCCGGATGTTTCGCGGCGGCGAGAACCGTGCGCCGCTGACCCTGGGCATCGAGGGCGACATCGCCGCCAGCCACATCGAAGCCTTCGTGCGCATGGCCCATCAGGCCTTGCCGAATCTGCTGCTGACGCTGGAGGAGGGCTGTCACGGTGACGGGCGGCTGGCGGTGGAGGAGATGTGCTGCGAGGACGAACTGTTCCTGCCGCTGTGGGAAGAACCCTATGTGATGGCGCTGCCGCTGGAGCATCCGATGGCGGTGGCGCAGGCCGGATGGGCGCCGATTGAAGACTGGATCACCTGCCCGCAACATCCGTCGCATCAGCGCTTGATGGCGTTGTACGGACGTTCGCCGGAGGCGGTGGCGGGGCATGCCGGCTCGTTGCAGCAGGCGCTGCACATGGTCGCGGCGGGTGTCGGCGTGGCGATGTTGCCGCAGTCGCTCGTCAGCGGGCATGCACGGGTGGTGGTACGTGCGCTGCACTTGCCGGCGCCGACTCGCCGGGTCGGCTTGTGCTATGCGGCGCAGGCGCTGGAGTTGCCGGCGATGCGTGGGTTGCAGGGGTATTTTCAGGAGAATCGGCCGGTGGACATTGCAGCGGCCTGACCGATCGCTTTCGCGAGCAGGCTCGCTCCCACATTGGATCTGTGGTGTTCACAAAATCCTTGTGGAAGCGAGCCTGCTCGCGAAGGGGCGCACCACCTATTCCAGCATCTTGCTCAGTAGCCAACTTCCCGCCGGCCCCGGCGGATAAGTCCGCGACCACAATGCATCGACATACACCGGCCGCGGCCAGCCACGCACCGTCAACTCCACCAGCGTGTCGTTGCCGAAGCGCGCCACCAGCCAGCGCGGCAACGCCGCCCAGCCGAAACCCATTTCCGCCATTTCCATCAGCATCAGGTAACTCGGCGCCGACCACACCCGGCCCTTCGCCCGGCTGTCATAGGGATTGACGATGGTCGCCAGGCGCAACTCGCGATGCTGCTCCAGCACTTGCTGGTCGACACATTCGATGCCGGTCAACACATGATCACGTTTGACGAACAGCGCCAGGTCCGTGCGCTCGGCGACGGTCGAGGTCACCAGATCCGGCGGATAGGTGTCCTGCATTTCGGCAAACGCCAGGTGCGCGCGGCCACGCTGGACCAACTCGATCAGGTCGTCGCACTCGGCGATCAGGCATTCCAGTTCCAGATCCGGATAGCGCTGTTCGAAGCCGACCAGCGCCGCCTCGAAACGTGCCGATTGATAGGTGTCGGAAATCGCCACGGTCAGCTTCGGCTCGACGCCTTCGGCCAGTTGCCGCGCGGTCATTTGCAGACGACTGGTGGCCGCCAGAATCGCCTCGGCCCGTTGCAGCATCACATGACCGGCCGGGGTCAGCGTCGGTTTGCGGCTGCTGCGGTCGAACAGCACCAGATCCAGATCGATCTCCAGGCTAGCCACTGCCGCACTGATGGTCGACTGACTGCGCCCCAGTTTGCGCGCCGCCGCCGAAAACGAACCTTGAGTGGCCGCTTGGACAAACGCCAGCAGCACTTCTTGCGAAGCCATGAACTATCGCCTTGATCGATGGTTATTGGTTATGAAGTATCGGTGTGAGGGCCGATCATGGCAACCTTCTTCACTCAAGGAGTCAGGCCATGACGGCTAACAAATCCATTGTTGAACGTATCTTTCAGGCCATCGGTTTCGAGTTTCTGGCGATCCTGATCTGCACGCCGTTGCTGGCGTGGATCATGGACAAGCCGCTGTTGGACATGGGCGCCGTAACCGTGCTGATTGCTCTGCTGGCGCTGGCGTGGAACGTGCTGTTCAACGGTTTTTTCGACCGCATGCTCAAGCGCCTGAACGTCGCGCACAACGCCTGGACGCGGGTGGTCCACGCGCTGTTGTTTGAAGGCGGGTTGATCGTGATGGGCGTGCCGCTGATTGCCTGGTGGCTGTCGGTCAGCCTGTGGCAGGCGTTCTTGCTGGACATCGGCGTGCTGCTGTTTTTCCTGCCATACACCTATGTGTATCACTGGGGGTATGACGTGGTGCGCGAGCGGTTATTGATGGCCCGTGCTGCTTAAGTCTGGAACACAACCTGTGGCGAGGGAGCTTGCTCCCGCTCGGCTGCGCAGCAGTCGTAAACCCGATAAACGCGGTCTGTCTGTCAGACCGCATTGGCCGGTTTTGGGGGGCGCTTCGCACCCCAGCGGGAGCAAGCTCCCTCGCCACAATGTTTGGGTTTAGAGGAACATCCCGCCCGATGCCTCGACTCGCTGCCCGTTGATCCACTGCGCGCCCGGCGCCAGCAACATCGACAACGCACCACCAATATCATCCGGTTGCCCGGCGCGACCCAGTGCGGTGTTGCTCGCGACCATCGCGTTCAACGCCGCGTTGTCGCGCACCGCGCCGCCACCAAAATCGGTCTCGATCGCGCCCGGCGCGAGAATGTTCACGCCGATCTGCCGCGCGCCCAGCTCCTTGGCCTGATAGCGGGTCAGTACTTCCATCGCGCCTTTCATCGCCGCGTAGGCAGCGTAGCCCGGCAGGCTGAAGCGGGTGAGGCCGCTGGAGATGTTGATGATGCGCCCGCCATCGTTAATCAGCGGCAGCAGTTGCTGAGTCAGGAAGAACGGCCCTTTGAGCTGGATGTTCATCAGCAGGTCGAATTGTTCCGGGGTGGTCTCGGCGAACAGCGCGTGGACACCGATCCCGGCGTTGTTGATCAGGAAGTCGAAGCGCGGACGCTCCAGTTGCTGCAGCGCTTGCGCAACCCGCGAGGCGAAATCGGCAAAGGTTTCGCTGCGGCCGACGTCCAGTTGCAGCATCACGGCTTTGGCGCCGCGTTGTTCCAGTTCTGTAACCAGTGCCTGGGCTTCATCGGCGCGGCTGTTGTAGGTGCCGATGATGTCCACGCCCTGCGCGGCGAGGTGCAGTGCGGCGTTCTTGCCAAGGCCTCGGCTGGCGCCGGTGATCAATGCGATTTTGCGGCTCATGTGAAATCCTCGATTGCGGTGAGTGGTGATGAGCAAAGTTTATTTATCCGCCATTGGGTGATAAACAGACTGAAACCGGAATCACTGATCGACTCCGCCGAACAATCAACGGGTGTCCTGATGAACAAACTGGAACTGCTGCGCACCTTCGTCCGGGTCAGCGAACTGTCGAGTTTCACCCTCGCCGGGGAGAGTCTCGGGCTGCCACGCTCGACCGTGTCCGAGCACGTTCAGGCCCTGGAAACCCTACTCGGCACACGCTTGCTGCAACGCACCACGCGCAAAGTGCAGGCGACTCAGGACGGCCTGGTGCTGTACGAACGCAGCAAGGATCTGCTGTCGCACATGGACGAGATCGAGGGTCTGTTTCGTCAGGATCCGGCATCGCTCATCGGGCGGATTCGCGTCGACATGCCGAACATTCTCTCGCGCCGCTTGATCATGCCGCTGCTGCCTGAGTTCATGGCGCGCCACCCGAATCTGGAATTGGAGATCAGCAGCACCGACCGCCGCGTCGATCTGCTCAGCGAGGGCTTCGATTGCGTGGTGCGCATTGGCGCGCAGCCGGATCAGTCGGTGGTGGCGCGGCATCTGGGCGACTTTCCGATGATCAACTGCGCCAGCCCCGCTTACCTCGAACGCCATGGCGTACCGCAGACGCTGGAGGATCTGGCGCAGCATCGGCTGGTGCATTACGTCGGCGTGCTCGGGTCGCGTTCCGAAGGCTTTGTGTATGAACAGGACGGACAGGTGCGGCGCCTGCCGATGGCCGGCAGTGTCACGGTCAACAGCACCGATGCCTATGAGTCGGCGTGCCTTGGCGGTTTCGGCCTGATCCAGGTGCCGCGCACCGGCATGCAGCCGCATCTGGACAATGGTGAACTGCTGACTGTGCTGCCGCAATTCACGGCGCCGGCGATGGGCATTTCAATCCTGTATGCGCGGCAACGGCACTTGCCGCTGCGGGTGCGGGTGTTCATGGATTGGTTGGGGGAGGTGATTCGTTCGACGCTCTAGCCAACAACACAAATCCAAATGTAGGAGCTGCCGAAGGCTGCGATCTTTTGATTTTGCTTTTTAAAAACAAGATCAAAAGATCGCAGCGTGCCGCAGCTCCTACAGGGGATTTGTGGGGTCAGAAAATCTGGGTGAACAGCCAGTACAGGCTGCCCGACAGCAGAATCGCCGCCGGCAAGGTCAGCACCCACGCCATCAGCAGATTGCGGATGGTCTTCATCTGCAAACCACCGCCATTGGCAACCATGGTCCCGGCCACGCCCGATGACAGCACGTGAGTGGTCGACACCGGTAAACCGAACATGTCCGCCGCGCCGATGGTCAGCATCGCCACGGTTTCCGCCGAGGCGCCTTGGGCGTAAGTCAGGTGGGTCTTGCCGATCTTCTCGCCGACCGTCACCACAATGCGTTTCCAGCCGACCATGGTGCCGAGGCCCAGGGCGATGGCCACGGCGATCTTTACCCACAGCGGAATGAAGCGCGTGGCGTTGTCGATCTGCTGCTTGAACAGCTGCAGTTTGTCAGTGGTGTCGGCGTCGAAGTTGCCGACCTTGTTCTTGTCCATCAGGCGGATGCTTTCGCTGGCCAGGTACATGTCATTACGCACGTTGCCCATGGCTTCGGCCGGGACTTTCGACAGCGAGCCATAGCCTTTGACCTCTTCGCCAATGTGTCCGGTGAGGGCGGCGAGGGCGGGGATCAGTTGCGGGGTGGCTTGCTTGCTGCGCACGTAATCGGACAGCACCGGGCGCGGATCGACCGGGGCTGGCAGCGGGGTATTTTTCACCAGCGCTTGCTGGGTGACTTCGGCGACGGCAGCGAATTGCAACGCCTGATCGGCCGGCATGGTGCGGTTCAAGGCGTAGGCCATCGGCAAGGTGCCGACCAGAATCAGCATGATCAGGCCCATGCCTTTCTGCCCGTCGTTGGAGCCGTGGGCGAACGACACGCCGGTGCAGGTGGCGATCAGCAAACCGCGAATCCACCACGGTGGCGGGTTGTTGCCTTCCGGCGCCTTATACAGCGCGCGATTCTTGATGAAGGCACGCATGGCCAGCAGCAACAGCGCCGCACAGCCGAAGCCCACCAACGGCGACAGCAGCAGGGCGTAACCGATCTTAGTCGCCTGCGCCCAGTCCACGCCGCTGGTGCCGTCGCGCCCGTGCATCAAGGCATTGGCGACGCCGACGCCGATGATCGAACCGATCAGCGTGTGGGAAGAGGAGGCCGGCAGGCCCAGCCACCAGGTGCCGAGGTTCCACAGGATCGCCGCGATCAACAGGGCGAAGATCATCGCGAAACCGGCGGACGAACCGACCTGCAGAATCAGCTCCACCGGCAGCAGGGCGATGATGCCGAACGCCACCGCGCCGCTGGACAACAGCACCCCGAGGAAATTGAAGAACCCCGACCAGACCACCGCCACATTTGGCGGCAGCGAGTGGGTGTAAATCACTGTCGCGACCGCGTTGGCGGTGTCGTGGAAACCGTTGACGAACTCAAAGCCCAGCGCAATCAGCAGCGCCACGCCGAGCAGCAGAAACGGGGTCCAGGTGGTGACGGTGGTGCCCAGCTCATGCATGTCGTGCATCAGGCTGTAAGCGGTGAACAGCATCCCCATGGCGAGCACCGCGAAGAACACCACGTAAGTGAACGGCCCGGGTTTTTTATCAAGTGCCGGCCGGCCGCCGTGGGCGGACGTGGGGCGGGCGGCGGTCAGGGAGGGAGTAGCCATGAGCGGACAATCCTGAGCGAGGGAAGGAGTGTCGGTCATGATCGTTGCTAAATATTACAGAGAGACTGCGGCAGGTCAGTGTTTGGGTTTTTAGCTCCACCACTGATCTGAAGGCTGAAGCAGATCCCTGTGGGAGCGAGCTTGCTCGCGAAAGCGGTGTGTCATTCAACAATGATGGTGCCTGATATTCCGTTTTCGCGAGCAAGCTCGCTCCCACAGGGGAACTGTGCTGGACATCAAGTTTGGTGGTTAGTAATCCCCACGTTTGCGAAACGCCCAACGCCCGGCAATCGCGGTAAACGTCACCACCAGCGCCACCAGAATCCAGAACCCCTCCGGATCACCTGCCAGCGGCACGCCCCCCACGTTCATCCCGAAGAAACCGGCGATGATGTTGATCGGCAGCGCCAGCACCGTGACCACGGTCAGGGTGAACAGGGTGCGGTTGCTCTGTTCGTTGAGGTTGGCGGCGATTTCTTCCTGGAGCAGTTTGATGCGCTCGCCGAGGGCGGTGAGGTCGTTGATGATCAGCGCGAACTCCTCGGTGGATTTGCGCAGCTCCTTGACGTCCTCCTTCTGCAGCCACGGCGGCGGACGGTTGAGCAGGCGCAGCAGCGAACCCGGCTCCAGCGCCAGCAGCCGTTGCAGGCGCACCAGCACCCGACGATTGGCGCCGAGTTCGGCGCGGTTGGTCGACAGGCGTGAGGAGAGCAATTCGTCCTCGACCTGATCGACGCTCATGCTGGTCTTGCGCACGATCTGCGTCAGCACTTCGCCCTGATCGCGCAACAAGTGCACCAGCAGTTCCGACGGCGAGCGAAAGCATTCGCCGGCCTTCACCGACGAACGCAATTTGTCCACCGAGTGCAGCGGTTGCAGGCGTGCGCTGACGATCAGTTTGCTGCGCACGCAAACCCACAGCGTCGACACGTCCGAGGAAACCATGCTGCTGAGGTTGAACACCACGTCGTTGACCACTGCCAATAACGCCGAGTCGACGTGCTCAATGCGTGTCGAACGCGAACCTTCGTGCAGCGCCTCGAAAAACTCTTCGGGCAATTGCAGATGACTTTTCATCCAGCGCTCGCACGCGGCGTGCGCCAGGTTCAGGTGCAGCCAGAGGAATTCATCACTGTCGCTGTCGTCTTGCAGACAACGCAGGGCGGTCGCTGAGTCGACTTCGCGGCCACGTTCACCGGGACGAAAACGGAAGCCGTAAAGCAAACCGAACAAATCAGGATCGCGATGACTGATATCGAGGCTGTGATTCATGGAGGCTCGCTGCGAGGAGGGGGTGTCGGTCGCGGAATGGCAGGTTCACTGAGCCGCATCATCGCAATCACGCATGACGCTTGTGTGACTGCAAAATGACAGTGATCGTGATCATTACCGGCAATCCTGTGGGAGGGGGCTTGCTCCCGAATGCGGATGATCATTGAGTGATGATGTGGATGACACGCCGCTTTCGCGAGCAAGCCCGCTCCCACCCTGTGCCATGGTCGATCACAGTCTCTTAATTCACCTACCAATGGTCGGATTTTCTTCAAGAAGCGCTCTGGTACGCCGATCACGCTTAGGTTACGTTGCGCGCGCTTGGCCATGAGCCAAGGCTCGCCGACACGGATGTCCGGCAAAATTCCACGCCTTACCGGGCGTGCCTCATCCCTGTCCTGAGTATCTCGCGATGCTGCAAAAATCCCTGAGAGCACAAATTCTCGCCCTGCTGAGCGGCAGCCTGCTGGCGATGCTGTTGATCGCACTGGCCTGCTTTCACTTCCTGTCCAACGGCGTGCAGAACTACAGCCAGTTGATCGCCGGCCCGTTGCACACCTCGCAACTGATCGACGAGGCCAACCTGCAATTCAAGGTGCAGGTGCAGGAATGGAAAAACGTCTTGCTGCGCGGCAAGCAACCGGCGGACCTGGCCAAGTACTGGGGCCAGTTCGAAGATCGTCAGCGCGATGTGCAGAACATTCTCGGTGAACTGGCCGGCCAGAAAGGCCTTGAGCCGGCGCTGAAAACCCGCATCGAACGTCTGCGTGAAGAGCACCGCCAACTCGGCAGCGCCTACCAGAAAGGCCGCGATGCCTACGTCGCTGCCGGTGGCGATCCAACGGCTGGCGACAGCGCCGTCAAAGGCGTGGACCGCGCCACCAGCGATCAGATGAGCGAACTGGTGGCCGAGTTGCGCAAGCAGGGTGATGTGTTGTCGGCCAGCATCAGCGAAAGCGCCGACCGTACTGTGTTGCTGGGGATTCTGGTGATGCTCGGTTCCGGTCTGCTGATCGGTTTGCTGAGCCTGTGGCTGGTCAACCGCAACCTGATCGACCCGATCCGCAAGCTGATCGATTACGTCACCCAATTGAGCCGTGGGCGCCTCGCCGAACGCGTCGCCAACGACCGTCAGGACGAGTTGGGCAACCTTGCCGCTGCGGCGAATACCCTGCGTGATTTTCTCGCCGAAACCTTCACCCAACTGCAACGCAGCGCCAGTGATCTGGACAGCGCCAGCGGCGAGCTGAACGCCATCGCTACAACCATGGCCGGCGGTACCAACGAGCAGTTCAACCGCACCGATCAGGTGGCCACGGCAATGAACGAAATGTCCGCCACCGCCCAGGAAGTGGCCCGGCATGCCGCCGATGCGGCGCGGGCTGCCGACGATGCCGACCAGTCCGCCCAGCAGGGTGAAAAGGTCATGCAGAGCACCATCCACAGCATCACCCGGATGCGTGGCGAAATCGCCAACACCGCAGAGGTGATCCGTCGTCTGGAAGCCGACAGCGGGCGCATCGGCAAGGTGCTGGAAGTGATTCGCGGCATCGCCGAACAGACCAACCTGCTCGCGCTCAACGCAGCGATTGAAGCGGCACGGGCCGGCGAGGCCGGGCGTGGTTTTGCGGTGGTCGCCGACGAGGTGCGCAACCTGGCGCAGCGTACGGCGGAGTCGATCATCGAGATCAACCAGATCATTCAGAACGTGCAGACCGGTGCCGTGGACGCGGCGCAAGCGATCGAAAGCGGTCAGACGCGCAGCGACGAAAGTGTCGAGCAAGTGACCCAGGCCGGCGCCATGCTGGAGCGCATCACCCACGCCGTGGAAGCGATCCGCGACATGAACCGCCAGATTGCCACTGCTGCCGAAGAGCAAACCTCGGTGGCCGAAGACATCTCGCGCAACCTGACCGAGATCACCTCGATCGCCAGCACCAACCTCAACAGCGTGCAGCGCACCGAAAGCGCCAGCCAGAACCTGCATGGCCTGTCCGGGCAACTCAATGAAGTCACCGCGCGCCTGAGCGCCTGACGTCAGCCGACGTGTACCGGTTCGGTTACCGAGTCGGTACACAGTCGATCTCAAATCCGTGCGACTGCCGCCGATGGCCGGTTATCTATAACCGGCATTGGAGCCATCCCATGGTCAGCATCACCTCTGTTTCAATCAATCAGACCGTCACCACCGCCACCAGCAAAACCAAGATCAGCGACGCCAGTGACGACACCTCAACCAGTGCAACCAGCAGCGCGGGCGTCAGTGCCGATACCAGCAAAGTGGCGGCCGGCGGGGGCGCGGCTCCGGCGGGCGACAGCAGTTCCGACAGCAGCGGTGAGTCGGATTCGGTGAAAGAACTGCGCAAGCAGATCGCCGAGCTGCAAAAGCAATTGCAGGAACAGCAGCAGGCGCTGCAAGCGGCTCAGGCCAAGCAGGAAGACGCTGATGCCAAGGCTGCCGACGTGGCCTCCGCCGAGTCGCAAATCTCCAGCACCTCGGCGTCGTTGCAGACCGCGACGGCGGCGTTGTTGCAGGCGTTGCAGGATTCCGGGTCGAGCAGCTCGGGTTCGCTGGTCAGCACGTCGGCCTGACAACTGCGAACCACTGCAGAACCAATGTGGGAGCGAGCTTGCTCGCGAAAGCGGTGTGCCAGTCGCCTCATGTGTGGCAGACACAACAGCTTCGCGAGCAAGCTCGCTCCCACAGGGATCCAAGGTGTGCTTTTCAGGCAGTGGGCAGGCTGAAGGTGAACAGCGTGCCGCTTTGGGCGGTGGACGCGACATGCAAGCGCCCGCCGTGGGACTGGGCGATCTGGCTGGCGATGTACAGACCCAGCCCGAGGCCGGCCTGGGGCGCGCTGCCGGCAGGGCGCGAGTAGGGGTGGAACAGGTGCGGCAGGACCGCATCGGGAATATGCCCCTGATTTTTCACCGCCAGCATCAACGCACCTTGCTCGACCTGAGCGATGACTTCGATATCCCCGGTCGGGTCGCCATGGGCCACGGCATTGGCCAGCAGATTCGACAGCAGCTGGGCAATCCGTCCACGGTCGCAGCGCACACCCTGCAAGTCGCCAATGGACGCACTGATCGTACGTCCGGGATGCACGTTGCGGATCTCCGTCACCACCTGCTGCACCGCTTCGGTCAGGTCCGTGCAGGGCTGGATATCCACCGGAATGCCTTTGCCCAATCGTCCGCGAGCAAAGTCGAGTACGTCATCCACCAGCCGCGTCGCCCGTTGCGCACTGCCGAGGATATTACGCACCCGCACCTCGATGGCCGGATCCGGGTGCTTGCGCAGAAGCATTTCGGCGCCGGCGCTGATGGCGAACAACGGGTTGCGCAAGTCATGGCCGAGCACGGCGATGAACTGTTCTCGCAGCTCGGCGGTTTCGCGCTCCTGCAACAGCGCTGTTTCGGTGCGTTGCGCGTTTTCTTCTGCTTCGATCTGCAACGCGAGCATCCGCGCGAAAGACTCCATGGTGCTCTGGATGGTGCTGGACCTGAGCTGCGCCGGGATCGGATCGAGGGCGCAGATGGTGCCGAAGAACCGTCCGTCAGTGCGGAACACCGGCACCGAAATATAGCTCTCGAATTTGTACAGGCGCGGGGTGTGGTGATCACGGTAAAGCGGGTCTTCGCTGGCTTTGTCGATCACCACCGAGACATGTGACTGGCGGATCTCGTGGCACAGGGTGGTGACCACATCCAGTTCGCCGCCGACTTGCAGGCCGAATTCCAGTTGATCGAGCACCGCACACGTGGTCCACGAGTCCTCGGTGACCCGCGCCACGGCGGCAAAACGCATCCCGGTCAGTTCGCGGATCACCTGAAGGATGGCCGGCACCGCGCTAATCCGCCCGATGGTGGCGATGTCTGTTGCTTTGCTCTGCCCCATGCCATCGTTCCCGGCTGCGTTGGTTGATTGATTGGGGGCCATACTAGCGGTCTGATGGCGGTTTTGGCATCCCTTCAGGCTGCATCCGCGTGATTTGCCGGCAAACGGACGCAAAAAAGCCGCACGATCGGTGATCGTGCGGCTTTCGGGTGGCGGTGTATCAGGTGTCTTGCTTGTTGCTCAGAACCTTGCCGGTGGTGGCATCGAAGTCGACGTCAAACTCTTTGCCATCGGCGGTTTTCAGCTCGACTTCGTATTCGTAACCGTTGAAGTGGTTATCCAGGTCGGTGTCGGTGATGGTCGCACCCGGGTGCAGTTTCAGCGCTTCGGCGTTCATCGACTCCAGCGACTTGATCTTGCCTTCCTTCACCAGTTGCGGGATCTGGTCGACGCGCACATCAGCCTGGGCCAGGCCAGCGGTCAGGGTCAGAGCAGCGGCGGTGAACAGGGCAGTCAAAGTTTTCATCGTTTCGTTCCTTGGGTATCGAATGGGGTTGATCTGTTTCAGTGGGGCCAGACTAACCAGCGCAACTTAATTCACCCTTAATTGGCCTTGTTCGATTGCGTCGTTTGTTCAATTGCCGTTCGCCGCGCGCTCGCATGCTGTGCCTTCGATCAACGGAGGTGCACATGAAACGCAGGGTTGCCGGGTTGTACGCGCCAGTGTTCTGGGGCGGATTCATCGGGTTCGGAGTTTGGGTGTCGGAGGTGTCGACGTTGTGCTTGTTGCCGCTGTTTGTCAGCGCGCTGCTCGTTTCGTTTGTTGCCGAATGGTCGCTGCCCTATGAGCCGGGCTGGAACCATCCGGCCGGTGACCGGCGCCGCGACATCCTGCACGCATTAGTCAACGAAGCACTGAATGCACTGGGCCTGCTGGCATTGCCGGGCCTGGTAACGCTTTTTGCGATTGACGGCGCATGGCCGCGGGAGTGGCCGTTATGGCTGCAGCTGGCGCTGGCGATATTCATTGCCGACGCCGGGATCAGCCTGATGCATTACGCCAGCCATCGCGTGGCGTGGCTATGGCGGCTGCACGCGGTGCATCACAGTGTCGAGCGACTGTATGGTTTCAACGGTTTGATGAAACATCCGCTGCATCAACTGCTGGAAGCGACGTCGGGGCTGCTACCGTTGCTGGTGCTGGGCATTCCCTCGCAGGTCGCGGCGTTACTGGCGTTTGCCGTTGCCATTCAACTGCTCTTGCAGCACTCGAATGTCGATATCCGCATGGGGCCACTGCGCTGGATTTTCGCCTGGGCGCCGCTGCACCGCTTTCATCACATGAAGTACGGGCGGGCCGGGGACGTCAATTTCGGGCTGTTTTTTACGCTGTGGGACTGGCTGTTGGGCACCGGTTTCTACACCCCGGACTATCAGATCCGCCAGGGTGATCTGGGAATTGGCAGCCGCCCGGATTTTCCCCGTGACTACGCCGCGCAATTGCTTGATCCGTTCGCGACGGTCACGTTGAGTCGCGAGCCAGTGGTGCCGCCAGCGTTGCGCCGTTGAGTCAGTCCAGCAGCTGCAAGTCGATACGCCGCAACGCTTGACACGCGGTGACGCCGAAGAGTTTTTTCACGCTGCGCGAGAAGTGCGCCGAATCGGCAAACCCCGCCGAATGTGCCGCAGCGGTCACCGGGCTGCCCAGCAGAATCGCCGCCATCGCCAGGCGCAAGCGGCGCCACAGCACCAGTCGGCGCACCGGCAGACCGACCTGACTGACGAACAGCCGCTGCAACTGACTCAGCGACACATGTGCGGCGTCAGCCACGGCGCGCGCCGCGACTTTGTCGATCAGCGAAGCATCGATGGCAGCCAGTGCGCGTTCGATGCGTGGATCGCTCAGCGATCGGCGCGGACATTGGCGTATCGCGCGATCAAGTGCGGGCAGCGACAGTTCGGCGGCAGACAGTCGATCGACAAGCGTCTGCGCATCAAACAGCAGCGGTTCGGCGTAAACGGTAAACAGCGGATCCGGCGCGTCGACTATCGCGTGGCGCACATTGGAAGCAATCAGCAGCGGGGAGGCGGTGACAGGCGTGCCGTCCAGCAGCACGGTGGCCGGACGCTCGGGAGCGAGGATGATCTGGTGGGCGTAGTGGGAATGGGGCGCGGTGCGCCCCGACACTCCGTGGATCAGGCCATAGTCGTGCCCCAGCCAGAGGCGGCCTGTCCACTCGGTGTGCGTGTTCACTCAGAACCCGTTGTTCTTCAACACCTGATCAACACTGGCCGCCGCCGGGCGCTTGTAGAACTTCAACAGTTCGCTGGCGCGGTTGGTGAAGATGCCGTCGACACCCGCCGCCATGACTTTCTCGAAGTCCACCGGCTCATCGACGGTGTAGACGTGCACCAGCATGCCTTGGTCGTGGGTGTATTTATTCATCCACGGTTGCACCAGATCCGAATAGCTCTGGTCGCCGCCCTTGGTCAGCTTGGCCGACGGGCCGGTGCCGATGGCGCCCTGCGACTTGGCGAAATCCACCCATTGTTTGAATTCGGCTTCGGACTTCGGCTCTTGCTTGCCGTAGAACACGTTCTTGTCCTTCTCGCCGGACTCGGCAAAGGTCACTTTCGACTTCGGCTCGATGCTGCCTTCGCCAACCCACAGCAGGAGGATTTTCGGCACTTGCGGCATTTCCTTTTGCAGCAGTTCGAGGCTGTTTTTCTCGAAGGTCTGCAGGATCACCTTGCCTTTGCCCTGGCCGACGCCGAGTTCGCTCTTGGCCAGCTTCGAACCGGCCGGGCTCAGCCAGCCGCGATCCTGCAGCTTCTCTTTGAGGTCATGCTCGATGCCGGGAAACAGCTGCGGCTCCTTGGTTTCGATGTACAGGCCCGGCTTGTGCTGCGGGTTGGCCTGGGCGATGTCGATGATTTCGTCGAGGGTCAGGATCTTCAGGCCGGCGTAGGTCGGACGCGCGCGATCCGGGTAGGCCTTGTTGTACCAGCTGCCGGCGTCGAGGGTTTTCAGTTCGGCCATGGTGAAGGCATTGGCCGGGCTGTCTTTGCGCTCAGGGAACTTGCTGGCGACATCCGTGGTGCGTTGCAGGTTGTTGTCGTGCAGCGCGAACAACACGCCGTCCTTGCTGCGTTGCAGGTCCATTTCCAGGTAATCGGCGCCGAGGTCGCGGGCCAGTTTGTAGGACGCCGCAGTGGACTCCGGTGCATCGAAGGATGCGCCACGGTGGGCGATCACGGCTGGATGCGGGATGCCATGGGCGGCGGCCAGCGCGTCGATGTTGGTCTGGGCGGCGGCGTGGGCCTGGCCGAAACCGAGCATCAGGCTCAGCATGAGAGCGCTTTTGGTGAAAGTGGCGGGCATGTTCGAGTTCCTTTCGCAGGGCATTTTCAAAGACGTACCTTTTAACAACTGAATCGATTGCGTGCTATCGCCAGACCGACATAAACGTATTAAAAGCGATTTTTCCTGCACTTTTGTGGCGCGGTTTGCAGTACGCTTGCCCGTGGCAGACGCCCCGGCAGAGGGCGGGCCGAGTCTGTTGCCCTGCGTGTAAACCATCGATGATTTTTCGTGAGGTTTACCATGCGCATCACTTCCCAACTCATCTGTCAGGCCGCCGATGACCTCAAGGGCTTTGTCGGCCTCAACCGCAAGACCGGCCAGTACATCGTGCGTTTCAGCGAAGATTCGTTCGGCATGGACGTGGCCGATGACGGCATCATTCCCACCAGCGAATTTGTCTGGGCGCGGGTTTCGGATACGACCATGACCCTGAAACGCGAGCTGATCCAGTTGTTGCTGGATCAGAACATTGATGACCGGATCAACATCACCGAGCCGTTGCGGGTGTACATGAGCAAGGTTGAGGTGCCGGAGATTGTGGCGGTGCGCAGTCTGGTGAAAGGCTGAAGTTTTGTAGTGGCTGTTGCGGCCTCTTCGCGAGCAAGCCCGCTCCCACATTGGATCTGTGGCGTTCACAAATTCCTGTGGGAGCTGGCTTGCTCGCGAAGAGGCCAGTCAGCACGCCGCCATCGTCACTGCCCAAACCGATACTCCCGCTCCACCCGACACACCCGCGTCTGAAACTTGGAATACCACTGCGCCCGCCCACGCGCCTGAATTACCCGGTGCTCGGGATGCTCGCGCCAGGCCAGAATCGCCGCCTCGCTCTGCCAGTACGAAATGGTGATCCCGACCCCGTCTTCCCCGCGAATCGAATCGATGCCGAGAAACCCCGGTTGCTCGCTGACCAGTTCCATCATGCGCTCGGACGCCGCGGCGTAACCGTTGTCACCCTCGGTGCGGGTCGAGGTGAAAATCACGGCGAAACAGGTCTCGTCCGGCTTCATGGGCGCAGCTCCACGCACGCTTCGACGAACGCCCGCACCAGTGGCGGGATCTGCCCCTTGAGCGCGGCGCGTTCCGGCTGGAACAGCGTGGCGACAAAAAACACATGGTCTTTCAATTCGATCGCCCGCAAGTCGCCCGCCGAATCGTGCCCCACGGCGTGTAGCTGATGAGTCAGCAATTCTCGTTCGAACTGCGGATTCACACCGTAGCGACAGCGATAGCCTTCATGAATCTCCGACGTTTCGTACGCCTTGGCAATCAACGAGCCGGCGACCAGATGAATGCTGTCCACCGCTTCCACCAATGAACAGGTCAATGGCGTGAGCACCGCTCGCTGCGAGTCCGGCGACGTTTCACCATGCTCGGCATCGGCCCAGCCCAGCACGTTGCGGGAAAATTCCAGCACCGCATGCTGAAAACCGCCGCAGGTGCCGAGGAAAGGGCGCTGTTGTTCGCGGGCAAAACGGATGGCCCTGAGTGCGCCAGCTTCACTCTTGTAGGGACTGGCCGGGACGCACCAGAAACCGTCGAAGTTTTGCAGCGGAGCATCGGCGTGGATCTGCTCGGTGGGCAGCCATTCGAATTGCACATCGCGGCCGCTCTGCTCGGCGATCAGGCCGAGGGCAACGGGGATCGCCTGGTGGGCGGTGACTTGGGGGTCGTGATCGCCGATCAGGGCGATGGAAATGGCGTCCATGGGATTTCCTTGATTTGAGTGAGTGATGAATCTCTGTGTGCAGTTGTCGATCACCGGGGCTCACTATAGATTGGCGTTCACGCATTCAATATTGGCGTTTCCCCAAGTGATCAATGCAGCGACGCACTATCGGCTCGACTACGCGGATCTGGCGCTGATCCTCGCTTTGGTGCGTGGCGGCTCTCTGGCCCGGGCGTCGCAGTTGCTCAGGGTCGATGTGTCGACGGTGTTTCGCGCGGTGCGTCGTCTGGAGTCAGCGCTGGGTCAGCAATTGTTCGAAAAGAGCCGCGCCGGTTACCTGCCAACCACCCTCGCGCAGACTTTGGCCGAGCAGGCCGAACGCGCCGAGCAGGCACTGGAAGCGGCGCGGATCGGCGTGGAGCAGGGCGGCGAAGTGGTCAGCGGCACGGTGCGCCTGACCTGTACCGATTCGGTGCTGCAAGGTCTGCTGCTACCGGCGTTGGCGCAGTTCATGCCGAACTATCCGGCGCTGACCATCGAGCTGAGCACCACCAACGATTTCGCCAACCTCAGCCGCCGCGATGCCGACATCGCCCTGCGCCTGACGCGTACGCCGCCGGAGCACCTGGTCGGACGGCAATTAGCGAAGGTTTCCTACCGGGTCTGCGCCAGTGCGCGTTACCTGCAAAACGTTGATGCGACGGATCTGGCGGCGCTGACCTGGATTGCTCCGGACGAGTTTTTGCCCGATCACCCGACTGTCGCCTGGCGGCGCCAACAGTTGCCCGGCGTGATCCCGAGTTATCGCTGCAACAGCATGCTTTCGGTCACTGAACTGGTGCGTGCCGGGCTGGGCGTGGCGGCGTTACCGGACTTTCTGATGACCGAGGGTCTACAGGCCTTGAGCGAACCGCTGCACGGTTATGACACCGCGCTGTGGTTGCTCACCCGCCCGGACTGCCGGGCGTTGCGCTCGGTGGTCACGCTGTTCGATGAACTCGGGCGGGCGCTGCGACTGGCGTGATCAGGGCTGGCGAGTCTGGCAAATGTGTTCGTGCAACTCGCGGGTCAAACCCTCAATGCGTTCGGTCAGGCTTTTGGTCATTTTGGTGAGCTGGGTGTTCTGCTCCAACAACTCGAGCAGTTGCGCGGTGGTCTTCGCCGCCTGCGCCTGACGTTCGGTGTTGGCCTCCGCCAGCGCTTCGCGGTGCTGTGCATCGGCATCCGCTTGCGCCTTGTCGCGCGCGGCCTGACGGGTTTGTGCCAGCAGAATCAACGGTGCGGCATAAGCCGATTGCAGGCTGAACGCGAGGTTCAGAAGAATGAACGGGTAAACGTCGAAGGTGGTGACGCCCGTCACGTTGAGTGCAACCCATAACAGCACGATCAGGGTTTGCGCGCCCAGAAACGTCGGCGTGCCGAAGAATCGCGCGAACGCCTCGGCGCGCAGGGCGAACTTGTCGTTGCCGAAAGTCGTGTTCAAGTGGGCGTGAGTGCGGTGGAAACGCAGGTGATCGACTGGGGCAGCAGCGGGCGTGTCAGTTTTTTCTGTGGTCATGATGGGCTCGGCAGGATTTGGGACTGAAGATCACTATAGTCCTGCATCAAGGCTGACGGCCCCTTCGCGAGCAAGCCCGCTCCCACCCTGGAACGCATTTCCCTGTGGGAGCGGGCTTGCTCGCGAAGGCCGCGACTCGGTCTAAAGACTCAGCACCGCGATCAACCGGGCGCCCGCTCATTGGCAAACATGCTCCCACCCTGGAACGCATTTCCCTGTGGGAGCGGGCTTGCTCGCGAAGGCCGCGACTCGGTCTAAAGCCTCAGCACCGCGATCACCCCGGCGCCCGCTCATTGGCAAACATGCTCACCGCCTGCACCGCTTCACTGGCGCCATCGCGAATCTGCAGAATCACGCTGCCGGCCTGATCCGCCAGTTCAACGCCTTGTGCTGCCCGCCCTCGGGTGCCTTCCATGCTTTTGATCGCCTGGCGGGTTTCGCTCTGGATCAAACCGATCATGCTGGAAATCTCCGCCGTCGAGCCGCTGGTACGCGCCGCCAGTTGCCGCACCTCATCCGCCACCACCGCAAAGCCGCGGCCCTGATCCCCGGCGCGCGCCGCTTCAATGGCGGCATTGAGCGCCAGCAGGTTGGTCTGGTCGGCAATCGCGCGGATCGTGTTGACGATCGCCGTGATCTGCTCCGAGCGTTCGCCGAGTTGCGCGATCAAGGTCGACGACTGTGCGATGTCGTCAGCGATCTCCCGCATTTCACTGGCCGCTTGCTGGATCACCTGGGTGCCTTGCTCGGCGACTTTCCGGGTTTCCACGGAGATGTGATAAGCCGCGCTGGCGCTGCGGGCATCCTGCTCATGTTGCTCGACGCGGGTGGTGACGTCCGTGGCGAATTTCACCACTTTGCACAGGCGCCCGGAGGCGTCGTACACCGGGTTGTAGTTGGCCTCGAGCCACACAGTCTGCCCGCGCTTGTCGACGCGCTCGAACTGACCCTGAAACAACTCACCCTGGTTCAGCCGCCGCCAGAAATCCTCGTAAGCGCTGCTGTTGACCAGCTCCGGTCGGCAGAACAAGCGGTGATGTTTACCCTTGAGTTCGGCGAGTGTGTAACCCATACGCGTCAGAAAATTCTGGTTCGCTGTGAGAATACTGCCGTCGAGGTTGAATTCGATCACCGCCATCGCCCGGTCGATTGCCTGAAGCTTGGCGTTGGCCTCGCTTTCCTGCTGCACCTTGGTCGTCACGTTCATGGCGAACTTGACCACTTTGACCACGCGCCCCGACGCATCCTTGATCGGGTTGTAGTTGGCTTCAAGCCAGATCGGCTGCCCCTTGCTGTCCACGCGCTCGAAGGTGCCGGACTGGAACTGGCCGTTTTTCAGGCGCGACCACAATTCGGTGTATTGCGCGCTACGGCCAAACTCCGGGGTGCAGAACAAGCGATGAGGCTGGCCGATCACCTGTTCGGCGCGGTAACCCATGGTTTTGAGAAAGTTGTCATTGGCCTTCAACACCACGCCATCGAGGTCGAACTCGATCACCGCCATGGAGCGGTTGATGGCTTCGAGCAGGCCATTCTGTTCGGTGATGGTGTGTTGAAGGTCGTTGAGAGCGGACTGATGGCGATTGAAGAACATGTGAGCAGTACCTGGAAGTAGGGAAAGACGAGGTTTGTGTCCCTGTTTCCGCGCTGGCAGAGCAAATGCCGGATGAACATTTGCCATTAACTGCAAAGTGCCAGCATCCAGGCTGACGCGCCAATCTTATACAAACTAATTAGTCTTGTACAAGAAAGTGCGCGCCAACATATGTAGAGCTTTTTCAAAGGCTGAATTGGCTGGCGTCGTTTGAGCTCGGTCGACCCAGCGCCACGCTGATCGTGTTGCGCCCCGTGTGTTTGGCGGTGTACAGCGCCTTGTCGGCGTCATCCAGCCAGGCAATCGCATCGGTGTAGGAAGGCTGAAACCGCGCCAGGCCGATACTCAGGCTGACCCGCAATTCCGGCACATCGGGATGACGGTACTGGTGCAAGGCCTGGCGCAATTGTTCCATCCGCGCCTCGGCCTTGAGCAGTGGTTGGTCGGGCAGGATCACGCAGAACTCGTCGCCGCCATACCGGCCCGCCGGTTCACCTTCGGCCAGCAGTTTGAGTTCACGGGCCAGATGGCGCAGCACGGCGTCACCAATGATGTGCCCGTAGTTATCGTTGATGGTCTTGAAGTGATCGATGTCGATCAGCGCCAGAATGTCCGGGACGTGCTGCTGCTGGCAGCGCTCGAATTTGCTGTGCAGCAGATCTTTCCAGGCGCCGTGATTGAGCAGCCCGGTGAGGCTGTCGGTGCGGCTCAGGGCGCTCAACGCTCGTTTGTGCTGGGCGAGTTTGATCGCCAGTTGATAAGACACCATGCCCAGTGCCAGCGGATAAAGGGTGAGCATCGGCAGGCAGGCCCAGACCTGGATCTGCGTCATGGTCAGGCTGAACTTGAAACCGAAAATTGCCCAGCCCAGCAGCACCCCGGCGAACTGGGCGAGTGCACCGAATACGAACAGACGTCGGCCCCCGGCGGCGACATTGTTCATGGTCATCATCGACAGGATGGTCACGGTGGTCAGCGGGTTGAACTGAAAACACGCGGTCCAGAAGCCGCCGCACAACGAGTCGTACAACAGATTGCGACGTTCGGCGTGGTAGGGAAAGTTCGAGCGGGTCGAAACCTGAAAGGCCAGATGCGGCCAGATAAAACCGTTGAACACCAGCAGCGCCCATAGCCAGGCCGGCATGTGCAGCGGATACAGTGCTGCCGCGACGCTGAAAAAGCCGACGCCCAGACCGATGGCCCTGGGCAGGTAGATGCGTCTGGCGAATGACAAGCCTTTGCCGCGTTGGTTTTCCATGATGTCCTGCGCCAGATTCATCCTGAAATACTTTGCAGTGTCTTTTTCAGGCTGACCGTTCGTCGGTCAAATGTCGGACATTGTCATTTATTCCAGCGGGAATAATCAGTGTCCTTCCGAGCCATTTAATCGCGGTGTCCGCAGGAGAGGGGCGGTCTAGAGATGGTATCGCGCCAGAAACATCTCCATTGCCGACTCGGCCACGGCTTGTTGTGTTGCCGCATCCAGCGGCGCCTGGCCCATGGAAATCTGTGGCCAGAAACCAAACGACTTCAACAGCCCCTGCACCTGCTGCGCGGCGAATTCCGGATCAACGGCTTTGAGCCGACCATCCGCCTGAGCGGCGCGAATCCACACCGTCAAGCCTTCTTCCCGCTCGCCCATGCGCGCCACCATATCCTGCGCGCGCTCCGGAGAATGGATGGTGGCGGCAATCGCCACCCGCGCCAGACCGAGAAAATTGTCATCGGCCATCATCTGCAGTTTAGCCAACAACATCTGCTGCAGTTGCTCGCGCAGCGGCTGATCCGGGCGATAGGTCACGGCCTGTTCGGCAGTGATGCGTGCCCAGAGCTGGTTGAGAATTTCGGCGAACAGTTCTTCTTTGCTCGGGAAATGGTTGTAAACCGTGCGCTTCGACACCCCGGCGGTGGCCGCGATCTTGTCCATGCTGGTGATCTCGAACCCGTTGGCACGGAATTCGGCAATCGCCGCCTGAATGATGGCTTCGCGTTTGCGGTCGGTGAGGCGCTTTGGAGCTGTCATAAGTACGCTTCGGCAGAGAAGGGGGGGGAATTACACTTGGCAGTTTACTTGTCATCCGGTTTGATGCAACCTAGAAACTACACCGCCCAGTGTAATGTTGCGTTAATCCGCGCAACCTAAAAACCAGACAGTTCGGCTGATGCGTGCGTGCCTTGGCCATTTATCGTCCCACCGTGAAAAACCGTGAATTGCGCGGTTTTTCTGGAGTCTCTCAGTCATGGCCAACCCAGAATTCCCTGCGGATCAAACTTCCACGCCTGAAGCCTCTCGCCAGGATCAAGGACTGTTCCGTAACCATGCGCCGGTGCAACGCGAAGGCCTGCGCAAAATGCTGCGGATCATGTGGAACATGATCTTTCACAAGCCACGCAATACCCGTCCCGCCGCGGCGATCCCGGTGCATGCGCTGACGCGTGAAGACCTGCTGGCAGCCCCCAACCACAGCGTCTACCGCCTCGGACACTCGACCTTGCTGCTGAAGCTGCGCGACAAATTCTGGATCACCGATCCGGTCTTCGCCGAGCGCGCCTCGCCAGTGCAATGGGCCGGCCCGAAACGCTTTCACCAGCCGCCGATCAGCATCGACCAGTTGCCGCCGATCGAAGCGGTGATCCTGTCGCACAACCACTACGACCACCTCGATTACCAGGCGGTACTGAAACTGGCGGCTAAAACCAATTACTTCCTGACCCCGCTGGGCGTCGGCGATACCCTGATCAAGTGGGGCATCGACGCCGGCAAAGTCCGTCAATACGACTGGTGGCAGGGCACTGAAATTGCCGGTATCCGCTTCGTCGCCACCCCGTCGCAGCATTTCTCCGGCCGTGGCCTGTTCGACGGCAACAGCACCCTCTGGGCCTCGTGGGTGATGATCGACGGCGACACGCGGATCTTCTTCAGCGGCGACAGCGGCTACTTCGACGGTTTCAAACGCATCGGCGAACAGTACGGCCCGTTCGACCTGACCCTGATGGAAACCGGCGCCTACAACGTCGAATGGCCGCACGTGCATATGCAACCCGAAGAAACCCTGCAAGCCCACATCGACCTCAAGGGCCGTTGGCTGTTTCCGATTCACAACGGCACCTTCGACCTGGCGATGCACGCCTGGCACGAACCGTTTGATCGCATCCTGTCACTGGCCTGGGAACGCAGTGTTGCGATCACCACGCCGCAAATGGGCGAGGCGTTCAACCTGATGCAGCCGCAGCGCGGGAGTGCGTGGTGGTTGGCGGTTGAAGGGGAGAGTGAGGGCGTGGTTCAGAACGCCTGATGAGTTAAAACCGGTTCGCCTCTATAGAGGCGAACCTTATTTTTCGAGATTGTTTTCCGACATCAAGTCCCCATAGCTCACCAACGTGGAAACGTTTATGTCGCGGAATTTCCCCCGGAGAATCTCTTCCAGACTTTCCGGATTCAAACCAAGTCTTTGAGCTACGTCGGCTTTGCTCATGGGAGCTGTTTCGATGAGTGCAGCTAATCGTGTGACATGCCGGGCCTTATTTTGCATGTCACCCGCATCCACGCCTTCCAGATCCTTATAAACGCAACCTTTGCTTTCTTCGATTTCACTCAATTTCCACGTCCTTATTCAGCCATCGCATAATCCTCACGCCCCACTGCTTCCGATGGTGCGCCCATACTCGCACTGCGACCCGGCGCAAACCCCGGAAAGAACACCAACCCCTGCGCCTCAAACCGATACGCGAGCGCCAGCCGCGCCGCATCCGCCACGTCCTGCTGCGCTTCAAACCGCTGAATATCGTCCACCGCAACCTGCGCCTCGCGCGACAGCTGTTCCACGCTCCAGCCCAGCATCGCTCGGGCCTGGACGCAGTGCGTCGGGGTGAACTGGAAAAGGGCTATGCGTTCGAGGATGTGGTTCATCGCAAGAGAGGCCATGGTGTGCTCCGGGCTCAAGAGTGCTGATTGAAAATGTACTGTGTTTTTGTACAGTTGTTTTCGGCCGGGATCAAACGCATTTTTTGATTTGCCCTAATTCGCCGCCTCCAACCAGACGGACGGTGCCTGTCCGAGGATGCGCCGGAACATCGTCGAGAACGCCGCCGGGCTTTCATAACCGAAATCCAGAGCGATCCGCGTCACCGCCTCACCGGCGGCCAACCGCGCCAGCGCCAGCACCACGCAGGCCTGTTGCCGCCATTGGCTGAAGCTCAACCCGGTCTGCTGCCGAAACAGTCTGTTGAAGGTGCGCAAGCTTATGTGCAACTGCTCGGCCCAGTATTGCGGCGACTGATGGGCGTTCGGCTGAAGCAGAAAGGTCTGACACAAAGCCAGGAGCTTTCCGTCAGTCGGCAGCGGAATGTGCAAGGGCAGGGGCGCACTGCGCGCCAGTTCATGCAGCAGCAGGTCGATCAATACCCCGTCGCGTCCTTCGAGGTCATAAGTCAGCGGCACTTCCACGGCTTCCATCAACAAGTGCCGCATCAACGGCGAAACGCTGATCACCTGGCAGCGCCCACCCAAGTCCACCGCCCCCGGCTCGATGTACAAACTGCGCGTACTCACGCCGAGCATCAGCACCTCATGCGCCACTCCCGGCGGAATCCACACTGCCCGTTGCGGCGGCACCACCCAGTTGCCGTCATGGGTGCGAACCTGCATGACCCCGGTCGCGCCGTACAACAATTGCGCCCGTCGATGCGTATGAAATGGCAACAGATGGCCGTGGGAATAATCCGTACAGATCGCCACCACCGGGCGCGGAGTGTCATCCAACTGACTGATCGAAATATTGCGCATCGAGGGCGTCCCGGTGATTGGCGTAAACGCAAACATTATTGGCTGAGTTGCTGAAGCAGGCCAAGCCGCGTCGCTCTATCGTCGACAGCTCGCCATCACCGGAAGACGCGCCATGTTCTACCTACTGCTGACTCTCTTCGGCTGCCTGACCGGCGTCACCGCCGTCCTGTTCGGCTTCGGCGGCGGCTTCGTCGTCGTGCCGTTGCTCTATCGCATGCTCAGCGCCAGCCACGGCACCGACGACCCCATCGGCCAATCGGCCATGCACATCGCCGTCGCCACTTCGACCTGCGTGATGATCGTCAACGCCCTGATCGCCACCGACAAACACCGCCGGGCCGGCAACCTGATCCGCCAATACCTGTGGCCCCTCGGCGGCTTCATCGCCCTCGGCGCGATCATCGGCGCGATCGCCGCGGTGTGGGTCAGCGGCGAGGTCATCCGCTACGCCTTCATCGCCTACCTCGGCGTGACCATCATCGACTGCCTGCTCAGACGCGGCTTCCTCACCCGCAGCGAAGGCGTCATCCCACGCCGACTCAGCAGAACAGAAACGTCCGCCGGCGGTGTAGGCATCGGCGCCATCGCCACGTTCCTCGGTGTAGGAGGAAGCGTCATGACCGTGCCGCTCCTGCGCCGCTGCGGACTGAGCATGTCCCAGGCCACATCCATGGCGAACCCGTTGAGCGTGCCGGTGGCAGTGGCCGGAACGCTGACCTACATGGCACTGGCCGGTTTCAGCAAGATGGATCTGGGCGCATGGTTTGTCGGGTATGTGGATTTGCTGGCGTTTGCGGTGCTGACGGCGGGGTCGTTGGTCGGGATTCGATTGGCCACGCCGTGGATCGGGCGGATACCGGATCGGGTGCATGCTTGGGTGTATATCGCACTGCTGATCATCGTGATGTTGGGCATGCTGCTCAAGTAGAGCCTCGATTCCTGCGCGCATCCTCTGCATACTTCGCAGCCTCATTCATTCAGGGATCGATCCATGCTCAAGGGACTGCTGCGCCTGGCGCCATACGCTGCGGCGCTGTTCACACTGATTTCCACCACCACCCATGCCGAAGATGGCAGGCGCGTGTTCACCGGTACGCTGGGCAAGATGCCGATTGTGGTGGAGCTCAACACCACGCGGCAGGACGAAGTCACCGGCCGCTACTTCTACGAGAAGTATCACCGCGACCTGGAACTCAGCGGCTCGCTGCAGAACAGCACGTTGAACCTGGTTGAAGGCAACAACCGCTATGGCGACGACAAACCGCTGCCAACCCTGAAGTTGAAATCCACCGCCAATGGTTGGCAGGGCGAATGGCAAAACCCCAAGGGCAAGAAGCTGCCGGTGCAACTGACCGAAGCCAAACTTCCTGCGCCGAGCGCAACTACGCTGCCCTTTATTGCCACTTTGCCGAAGAGCGATCCCTACGAGTATTTGCGCTTGCAGGGACTCAAGCTCAAACCGGAGAAGAAAGAAAACTTCATGGGCTACGACCTGCAATGGTGGACGGAGCCTGAGTCGAAGATATCGTTGTTCAGTGTCGAGTCTGGCTATACGAAAGAAGAGCAGCAGCGGATTAATAACCACCTGCTCGGACGGCTCTGGACTGAAGTCATCGACTATCACCGCTGCATGATGAATGGCGGGGAATACGCCGAGTTCGATCAAGGTGCTGCCCCTGAGTTTCTCTCGCCGGACGTGGTCAGCCTGGACATCTCCACCGGTTACAGCTGCGGCGGTGCCCACCCGGATTTCGGCAGTTCGCCAATCAACCTGGACGTCCACACCGGCGAATTGTTGAAACTCAAAGATGTGCTGTGGATTGGTGAACCGAATAGCGCGGCCACCGAATACGATCAGATGAAAGTCATGGCGCCGTGGCTGGTCAAACAGTTCACCACGCTCTATCCCGAAGAGATGAAGAAGCCCGCCGAAGACGACGGCAATTGCGATTACACCGATGAAAGCGTCTGGGGCTATTCCAACTGGCACTTCACGCCGAAGGGGATTTACCTGGGCGCTTACTTCGCCCGTTACCAACGTAACTGCGACAACCCCGATTGGTCAGTGCTGCCGTACACGCTGGTCAACCAGCACCGTGGTGCAGCCAAACTGCAATTGCCCAAAGGCTAACCGTCACGCCAACCCCGGCGCCTCCCGCACAATAAAGTGATCCAGGTTCTCAATGTTGGCACTGAACACCCCGAACGTCTGTTCGGGGTTCTTCTTGCTCGGCACCTGCTTCAACTCCGGCGTCACGCCATAGAAGAAACAGAACAACTCCTTGTCGCTGTCGATCGCGTGCTTGATCTCTTCCAGAAACGCCTTGCGCTTGCGGTAGTTGTCGATCAACTTCTTGCTCAGATACACGTTCACCGAATACGGCTTCTTCTTCGCCTCATCCGCCTGCTTGAACCAGACCTTCTGCTCGAAATCGATGCGAAAACTCTGGGTGTAATCCTTGATCTCCTTGATCTTGCCCCAGTAAATCAGCCCCTTGTTGTCCGTCAGATACTCGATCTTCTTGAAGAACGAGCCATAAGGCGCCGTGTGCTCGCCGATCTTCAACGGCATACGCTTGAGCAACTCCTTGTCGGCGAAGTTCGACACAAAACACTCCACCGGGTGCGCAAACACACTGGTCTTGTCCGGCGCCGTCTCACGCCCCGGCGACTCCTTGGAACTCACCTGCGCCACCCGCACCGGATCATCCCGCAACACATCCGCCGCCCCCGCCGGCGCAGCAGGCTTGCGCACATATTCACGCCGCGTCAGCAACAACTCCGACGGAAAATGCTCCTCCCGCCCGTCATCCACTTCGCCATCCGCCGTCTCAACCCCGGACGCCGACGCCTTCAAACTCACATACGGACAACCCGCTACATGCTGCGTACCGGGCAAGTTCTTGAAGTGCGGCGTGCGCACGTAATTCACGTTCTTGGCGTTGAACGTGCCCAACTCGTTGGAGGCATCAAACGCCGAACGACAGGCATCGTTGGGGCACTGGAATTGCTCCTTCGCGGAGTCGAACGCCACCGTCTCATCGAAATTGAGATCGCGAACGTCATAGATCGACAACTTGTCGTCGAGGCTGAGGCAGTAGGCGAGATCGAATTTCATGGTGGGGCTCGGATCCTTGAGTGGGGGAGGGGTATTAATAGCGGGAGGCGCGGCGGGTTGCACTGATTGTTTTCAGGATGATGCGGAATCTGTGGGAGTGAGCCTGCTGGCGATTCCAGGCATCAACCAGATTTCAATCCTCACCCCGCCACTGCGGGCAGCACATCACCCCTGTGGCGAGGGAGCTTGCTCCCGCTGGGCTGCGAAGCAGCCCCAAGATCAGCCAATACGGGTAGTCAGATAAACCGCGATTATTCCTTTTCGAGTCTTCCAACGTTGTCATACAGCCAAGCAGTGAAAGCCTCTCTGTCGTCAGAATGGTGGCAGCGTCGATGACAGTTTGGGCACAGCGCTACGGTGTTGGTCTTGAAGTCCGTCCCGTTGTCCGACAAATGCTTAACGTGGTGAACCTCAAGGTAAGGTTCTCCATTCATTTCAAACGGACCTGGTTGTCCACATCCCTCACAGATACCCTTGGCGTTGAACAGAATCCAATCTTTGACTTTGGATATGCGGGCGTAGGTTTTGGTTGTCCTGACGATTTGCTGAGGTATCTGCACACCCTCTGGCTCACTTACGAAATCACGTTGTTTCGCTCGTTGTACATTTCGAAGTGATGATTCTTCTTGCGTGGAAGGTGTACCGGAATCCAGCGTAATGAGGCCTTTCGATTCTAGGATTTTGATCAGGCGCGCAGTAATCCCTGAACCGAGATTCACCTTTGGTTTGTAGCTAGAGATCGTTTTCAGCCCAAGATCTTCGAACAGAGCGGTAATGTTCTGCAGTCGATAGTCAATTGACTTGGTGTTTCGCCCGGCGAGTACGCCGTTCTGCAGACGCTTGTGCTCCAAGGACTTATTAAATTTTTGATCATTTGGGTAGCGAGCCTGAATATCGAGATAGCCATCAACCGAAGCTCCAAGCTCCTCATCCGTCCAGCCACTATTTTCCTTTTCCGTATCCATAAAATCGCCGAGGGTTGAAAACCCTCGGACGATACTGAGTGGCCATTACTGCTGTCTACGAAAATTCCTACAAAAAATAGCGACGGATCTCGCATGTAATCCTACAAGCGCATCGTTTACCCCATCGAATGCTTCGACGACTGAAACGCCTGAGCTACCCTTCGCCACCAAGGCTTCGTGGCCAACGCTTTTCGTGGTGTCTGATCGCTCAACAGATAGGGCATGTCTCGCAGCCGAATCCAACACTCGTTCTGCCAATGCAACAGACTCAACGACATCTCCGGCCAATCCAACAAACTCAACATCGGCCGATCTGAATGTCCCAAGTGTTCTGCATCGCGCAAGGCTGGCACCACCTGATGAGTCAGCCACTCACGCAACAACCGATTCCCGGGCACGTAGTGATACACCAATAGAGCGTACACACCGGATTCGCTGAGCATTAGTTGCTTTTCGGGTTGCCGGAAATACTCGATCCACAAAACACGACGCTGATCCTTGTCCAGTTTGTTGACCATGCGTTCGCTCAAATGGATACCCATCAAACGGCCGATATCGCGGGCGCAGAACCATGGTTGATTTTCAAGGAGAAGGGCGTGGAGAGAGAGGTTGTGGCGGGTGAAGAGTGTGGGATTGTGTGAATCAGACATGATCTACCTCCTGATGCGGAAGCAGAATTTCAGCAGTGAAGCTGTAGGTGATTTCCTTCAATGAGAAGGGAAAAGTCTTAGGCATATCCATTACCTCTACTTGATAGCTTTCTTAGGGCTAAGGCGCCGGGAGTTAAGAAACCCCAAGTAGAAGGCCGGACATATTCCCCTTACGGGTCTTGTATTAGCCCACTCCCGACATAGCAAAGGTTTTTTCACGCCCACGAGAAATCCATAGGCACAAAAAAGCCGCATCTTTCGGGAGCGGTCAGGCCGCTACTTGAGGCGTTTCTTAGGCGCCGGAGCAAAAGAGGATATGGATCAAAAACCTTCTGGTCAAGGCTTGAAATATCAAGTTGTGTTTGCGCGAATTGGGGGGGCGAAACTATTTGCTCTAAGCTTTTGATTGCGTTAGGGATGGGGTGGTTTTTTGTAAAATGTCCGTTGTTTAGTTGCGGAAGCTTTAGGTTTTACGGTTTTTTTTCAGATTTGGACTTTAACTCTGTGCATATTTGGTCAATTTTTTCGGTTGTAACTGTTGGAGCGATAACTAACCCACTTTCGCTGATTTCAGCTAGCCAAAAGTCTTTTACTTTGAAAATGTATCGGTTATCTTCTGTTTTTGTAACCTCTTGCCCATATTTCTCCCGAAAAATCTTAACCAGCGTTTCGATTTTGCTTTGCCTGAGATTACTGAGTTCTTCGGTGGTTGGTATGGGCGTTGAGGCCTTAATTGCTTCTGAAATGGGGTCGTTTAATTGAAAGAGTACGTGGGAAACTAAGCTGTGTTTTTTACATTCCAGCTGATAATAAGTGGCGGAAGAAAAAAGCTGGTCAATAATGTCTACATGTATCCAGCCACCTTTCTTAGGTTTTGCTGAGTCTTTATACACTTCTTTTACTTTTTCAAAATCTTGAAAAACTCCAATTTCCCTAAAACCTTTGGGGAAAGGAGTGTCAGGCGAAAATCTTTCTTCTTCTTGAAGTTTAAGGATTTTTTCGTTCTTTTGAGCTATTTCATTTGAAAGTGATTGCTTGCTTTTTTTGAGGGTGCTGATTTCTTTGTCGTTGTTATTGTTTGTAGTTTTTAGGAGCTCGATTTTTGCCTCTAGTTCGCCAATAGTATTTATGTTTTTCTTTTCATAGATGGGGACGATGACACTGATAAAGAAAACACATGTGGATGCGCAACTAACACAGGCAATTACGAGTGGGTGATTTTTCCAGTCCAATACCGATTTTCCTTGGGTCTATTTAACTGGGGACGTGAGATAGCTCACGTCCTTCGTTATATAAAAACTTAATCCCAGCTCAACGCACCACCAGTCTGATACTCAATCACTCTCGTCTCAAAGAAATTCTTCTCTTTCTTCAAGTCCATAATCTCGCTCATCCAAGGGAACGGGTTAGTCGTCCCTGGGTACTCTTCTTTCAAACCAATCTGCGACAAACGACGGTTGGCGATGAACTTCAGGTAGTCCTCCATCATCGCCGCGTTCATACCCAGTACGCCGCGAGGCATGGTGTCGCGCGCGTATTCGATCTCCAGCTGCGTACCCTGCAGGATCATCTGGGTCGCTTCTTCCTTCATTTCGGCATCCCACAGGTGTGGGTTTTCGATTTTGATCTGGTTGATCACGTCGATACCGAAGTTCAGGTGCATGGATTCGTCGCGCAGGATGTATTGGAACTGCTCGGCGACGCCGGTCATTTTGTTGCGGCGGCCCATGGAGAGGATCTGGGTGAAGCCGCAGTAGAAGAAAATGCCTTCCAGTACGCAGTAGTAGGCGATCAGGTTGCGCAGCAGTTCTTTGTCGGTGTCCGGGGTGCCGGTTTCGAACTTCGGATCGGAGATCGAGCGGGTGTACTTCAGGCCCCAGGCTGCCTTTTTGGCGACCGACGGGATCTCGTGGTACATGTTGAAAATCTCGCCTTCATCCATGGCCAGCGATTCGATGCAGTACTGGTAGGCGTGGGTGTGGATCGCCTCTTCGAAGGCCTGGCGCAGGATGTACTGGCGGCATTCCGGGTTGGTGATCAGGCGGTACACGGCCAGCACCAGGTTGTTGGCAACCAGGGAGTCGGCGGTGGAGAAGAAGCCGAGGTTGCGCATCACGATGCGGCGCTCGTCGTCGGTCAGGCCTTCCGGGTTTTTCCAGAGGGCGATGTCGGCGGTCATGTTGACTTCTTGCGGCATCCAGTGGTTTGCGCAGCCGTCCAGGTACTTCTGCCAGGCCCAGTCGTACTTGAAAGGTACGAGTTGGTTGAGGTCGGCGCGGCAGTTGATCATGCGCTTTTCGTCAACGGCGACACGGGCGGAGGCGCCTTCGAGTTCGGCGAGGCCTTCGGCGACGTCGAGGGAATCCAGTGCAGCCTTGGCGCGGGCCACGGCGGCCGAGTCGTCGGCGGTCACGGCGCGGGCTTCCAGCGCTGCGGCACCGCCGGCGCTGTCGAGGCGGTCCATGTTGGCTTCAGTAGCGTGGCCGGCGTTGGCGCCTTTCACGGTTGCTACTTCACTGTCTTCTTTGTCGAATTCGTCCCAGCTCAGCATGACGTGTCGTCTCCTGCGTGAGGGCCTGTCGCCCCGTGTGAAACCTGATTGGTTGGTTGTTCACACGGTCGTACAGACCGCGTTGGATCTTAAGGAATCGTTTTTTGCAGCAGCTAAGGCAGGCAATAAAACAGAATTTTGTACGGGTTTCCGAGAGCCTCTGACGGGCGCAGATCAGCGTTGACGCTGCTGCGGGGCTTCAGAATGGCTTTTGTTCCCTGTAAGGGAATATTGCTGACCCGATTAGGGCGGCATTATAGGGAAAAAAACACGGCTGTGCTGAGGCGAATCCGCGCATGGAGCGGTCGAGGAGGCTGGTTTTTCGATGAGAGTGCGGGTTTACAGGGCTTTGCCGGGGATAGATTTTTTTTCGTAAAAATCTCGCGATTGTGGATTTGCTCAAAAAACGAACAAAAAAACCGGTTTTTCACTACATCTAGTGTTTTGCAAGCATTTTTGACGACTCCAGACACAACTGAGCCCGACCGAAGCCGGGCTGGAATCGACCCTCAAATGAGGCGCTGAGCGGTCCGATTCGGTGCAGTCTCACTCATCAATTGGTGCAGCCGTTACCCATGACGCTGTAGCGCAGGATGTGACGCTGACCCTTGGAGTCGTCGTATTCCATTTTCATCGGAACAACTTCGCAGACGTTTGGAACTTCGCTCATGGAAACTACGTTGGCGATGTCCAGGTGAGTCGAGTAAGTGTATTCCTCGATAGCCGGTTGTTGCTGTGCGACATCAGTCGGGACCTCGTCTGCCATGGCGGTTGCGCACAGACTGCTGAGGGCCAGAACCAATAAAGCTTTCATTTCAGATTTACCTTTTTGAGGTCGAGTGGGGTCACGCAACCTTTTTAGGGTTGCGTGTGGAACTTCATCACTTGGATAAGTTGATTAACGGCCTTCGTGGGGGCTGTAACGTTGTTAATCGGTTTGCCTTGTCGGCGATGCGGATTTTAGGGAGGTGGGGTGGGGGTAAACAGGTGGGGTTTTGATAAACACTTTTCGCGGTTTTGGTAACAATCGCCGCAAAACACCAAAAATCCCCTGTAGGAGCTGCCGAAGGCTGCGATCTTTTGATCCTGTTTTTAAAGGGCAAGATCAAAAGATCGCAGCCTTCGGCAGCTCCTACAGGGGTGGGGGTCTTGAGGGCGCAGGGCTTGTTACTACCATCGTCGAATGGTTCTATGGACCCGGCCCGGCTACAACGGGGTCATACAAAAACAACTATTACACCGAGGTAGGAAAGATGAGTGCGGCTTCTCTGTATCCCGTTCGTCCCGAGGTTCTGGCCAATACGCTGACTGACGAGGCGACCTACAAAGCCATGTACCAGCAGTCGGTCGTCAACCCTGACGGTTTCTGGCGCGAGCAAGCCAAGCGCCTCGACTGGATCAAGCCTTTCACCACGGTGAAGCAGACGTCCTTTGACGATCACCATGTCGACATCAAATGGTTCGCCGACGGCACCCTGAACGTTTCCTACAACTGCCTTGACCGTCATCTGGCCGAGCGCGGCGATCAGATCGCAATCATCTGGGAAGGCGATGCCCCTTCCGAAAGCCGCAACATCACTTATCGCGAACTCCATGAACAAGTCTGCAAACTGGCCAACGCCCTGCGTGGTCAGGACGTGCATCGCGGCGACGTGGTGACTATTTATATGCCGATGATCCCCGAAGCCGTGGTCGCCATGCTGGCCTGTACCCGGATCGGCGCGATTCATTCGGTGGTGTTCGGTGGTTTCTCGCCGGAAGCCTTGGCGGGACGGATCATCGACTGCAAATCGAAAGTGGTGATCACTGCTGACGAAGGCATCCGTGCCGGCAAGAAGATCTCGCTGAAAGCCAACGTCGACGATGCGCTGACCAACCCGGAAACCAGCAGCATCCAGAAAGTCATCGTGTGCAAGCGCACCGGTGGCGACATCAAGTGGAACCAGCATCGCGACATCTGGTACGAAGACCTGATGAAAGTGGCGGGCACTGTCTGCGCGCCGAAAGAGATGGGTGCCGAAGAAGCGCTGTTCATCCTTTATACCTCCGGCTCGACCGGCAAACCGAAGGGCGTGCAGCACACCACCGGCGGTTATCTGCTGTACGCGGCGATGACCCACGAGCGCGTGTTCGACTACCGTCCGGGCGAAATCTACTGGTGCACCGCCGACGTCGGCTGGGTCACCGGTCACAGCTACATCGTCTACGGCCCGTTGGCCAATGGCGCGACCACCGTGCTGTTCGAAGGCGTGCCGAACTATCCGGACATCACCCGGGTGGCGAAGATCGTCGACAAGCACAAGGTCAACATCCTCTACACCGCACCGACCGCGATCCGCGCGATGATGGCTTCGGGCACCGCCGCCGTTGAAGGCGCGGATGGCAGCAGTCTGCGTCTGCTCGGTTCGGTGGGCGAGCCGATCAATCCGGAAGCCTGGGACTGGTACTACAAGAATGTCGGCAAGTCGCGTTGCCCGATCGTCGATACCTGGTGGCAGACCGAAACCGGCGGCAACATGATGAGCCCGCTGCCGGGGGCGCATGCGCTGAAGCCGGGGTCGGCGGCACGTCCGTTTTTCGGCGTGGTACCGGCGCTGGTCGACAACCTCGGCAACATCATCGAGGGCGAGGCCGAGGGCAATCTGGTGATTCTCGATTCGTGGCCGGGTCAGGCGCGTACGCTGTATGGCGATCATGACCGCTTTGTCGACACCTACTTCAAGACCTTCCGTGGCATGTACTTCACCGGTGACGGTGCGCGGCGTGACGCTGATGGTTATTACTGGATCACCGGGCGTGTGGACGACGTGCTCAACGTCTCCGGCCACCGCATGGGCACCGCCGAGATCGAAAGCGCCATGGTTGCGCACCCGAAAGTCGCCGAAGCGGCGGTGGTCGGTGTGCCGCACGACATCAAGGGGCAGGGCATTTATGTCTACGTCACCTTGAAGAATGGTGAAGAGCCGAGTGAGCAACTGCGTCTGGAGCTGAAGAACTGGGTGCGCAAAGAGATCGGCCCGATTGCTTCGCCGGACGTGATCCAGTGGGCGCCGGGGTTGCCGAAGACCCGTTCGGGCAAGATCATGCGGCGGATTCTGCGCAAGATTGCTACGGCTGAGTACGATGGGTTGGGGGACATCTCGACCCTGGCGGATCCGGGTGTGGTGCAGCATTTGATTGATACGCACAAGACGATGAATGTGGCGTAGGCGTTAGCTCTGTAGAAGCCCTGTCCGGTGATGCCGGGCGGGGCTTTTTTGTGTCTGGGGTGGTGTGGTGGCTGTGCTGGCCTCTTCGCGAGCAAGCCCGCTCCCACAGGTTGATGTGTGTTCTGTCTGGAAGAATGCAATCCAGCTGGGGCTTTTTTGTGTCTTGAGGGTTTGTGGTGGCTGTGCCGGCCTCATCGCGAGCAAGCCCGCTCCCACAGGTTGATGTGTGTTCTGTCTGGAAGAATGCAATCCAGCTGGGGCTTTTTTGTGTCTTGAGGGTTTGTGGTGGCTGTGCTGGCCTCATCGCGAGCAAGCTCGCTCCCACAGTTGATGTGTTTTGTCTGGAAGAATGCAGGCCCACTGTGGGAGCGGGCTTGCTCGCGAAGGCGATCTGTCAGGCGGCGGTGTACTTCGCTGTCGTAATCCAAACCCACCCAACCAATAATTATCGATTTCCTGCGTAAGCCCCTTCCCGCTGTTACCCATCCCCGTCCGAGTAACCAAATGTGTAACCGCCCGCCCCGCAGCGGGGCGAAGGGAAACGCAATGCCCCGTTTTAGAGCCTTAAAACCCCCGGTGAAAAATAAGACACAACGCTGCGCTTGCCGGATTAGAAGGGTTTGCGAATAATAGGCCCGCAATTTGCAGCATAGATCGGTTCACTGTCTTTCGCTCTTGCATGAATTTGCAAGGCTGTCAATGCGCTCAAGCGGGTTTCTCTGTGCATCTGTAATTAGTTGTCGCATTGAAGAAATATCGGCTTCGGGCCTGTCGTTAGAATGCCGATCACTCGCTCATCGTGGCTGACGTTGAAACCCCCGATGG
Organism: Pseudomonas sp. 14P5.3.2; assembly: GCF_057799175.1. NCBI lineage: Bacteria > Pseudomonadati > Pseudomonadota > Gammaproteobacteria > Pseudomonadales > Pseudomonadaceae > Pseudomonas > Pseudomonas sp. 14P5.3.2. Next base: position 45,679 of record NZ_JBYOKU010000037.1, read on the forward strand.
TTTCAATGGGAAATTTCCCACCGATGCTGCGCCGCTTTCCCGATTCACCCATTCGCATATTGGGCTGTCGCTCACTCTGCCGTTTTTGCCCTTTACCGATGGAGTCCCAAGATGAAGAAACTTGTGCTGCTTGGCGCCCTGGCACTGTCCGTGCTGTCGCTGAATTCCTTCGCTGATGAAAAACCTCTGAAGATCGGTATCGAAGCGGCTTACCCTCCGTTCGCTTCCAAAGCGCCGGATGGCAGCATCGTCGGTTTCGACTACGACATCGGCAACGCCCTGTGCGAGCAGATGCAGGTCAAGTGTGTGTGGGTCGAGCAAGAGTTCGACGGTCTGATCCCGGCACTGAAAGTGCGCAAGATCGACGCGATCCTGTCGTCCATGTCGATCACTGAAGACCGCAAGAAATCCGTGGACTTCACCAACAAGTACTACAACACCCCGGCCCGTCTGGTCATGAAGCAAGGCACCGTTGTCAGCGACAACCTGTCTGAGCTCAAGGGCAAGAACATCGGTGTGCAACGTGGTTCGATCCACGAGCGTTTCGCTCGCGAAGTCCTGGCCCCGCTGGGTGCCGAGATCAAGCCATACGGCTCGCAGAACGAAATCTACCTCGACGTGGCCGCTGGTCGCCTCGACGGTACCGTGGCTGACGCCACTCTGCTGCAGGACGGCTTCCTGAACACTGATTCCGGCAAAGGTTTCGCCTTCGTTGGCCCGCAGTTCACTGACGTCAAATACTTCGGCGACGGCGTGGGCATTGCTGTGCGCAAGGGCGACGCGCTGAAAGACAAGATCAACGCGGCCATCGCGGCCATCCGTGAAAACGGTAAATACAAAGCCATCCAGGACAAATACTTCGCCTTCGATATCTACGGCAAGTAACACGTCTCTGCGACAAGTCAGAAATGGCGCAAGCAACAGGATCTCTGCGGTTTGCGCCATTTTTTCATCCCAACTTTCGAGGACCTGAATCATGTTGAAAGGCTACGGGGCTGTCATCCTCGATGGCGCATGGCTGACGCTTCAGCTCGCCTTGTCGTCCATGGCCCTGGCCATCGTTCTCGGGCTGATCGGCGTCGCGTTGCGCCTGTCGCCGATTCGTTGGCTGGCGTGGCTGGGCGATCTGTATTCCACGGTGATCCGCGGGATTCCCGACCTGGTGCTGATCCTGCTGATCTTTTACGGCGGTCAGGACTTGCTCAACCGCGTCGCGCCGATGCTCGGTTATGACGACTACATCGACCTGAACCCGCTGGCCGCCGGTATCGGCACCCTCGGTTTCATCTTCGGTGCGTACCTGTCGGAGACGTTCCGTGGCGCGTTCATGGCGATCCCCAAGGGCCAGGCCGAAGCCGGCATGGCCTACGGCATGAGCAGTTTTCAGGTGTTCTTCCGGGTGATGGTGCCGCAGATGATTCGTCTGGCGATCCCTGGTTTCACCAACAACTGGCTGGTGCTGACCAAGGCCACCGCGCTGATTTCGGTAGTCGGTCTGCAAGACATGATGTTCAAGGCCAAGCAGGCGGCGGATGCCACCCGCGAGCCTTTCACCTTCTTCCTCGCAGTGGCGGCGATGTACCTGGTGATCACCAGTGTCTCGTTGCTGGCGCTGCGTCACCTTGAGAAGCGCTACTCGGTAGGCGTAAGGGCGGCTGATCTATGATCTTCGACTACAACGTCATTTGGGAGGCCATGCCGCTGTACCTCGGCGGCCTGCTGACCACCCTCAAACTGCTCGCGCTGTCGCTGTTGTTCGGTCTGTTGGCGGCACTGCCGCTGGGCCTGATGCGCGTCTCCAAGAACCCGATCGTCAATGGCGCCGCGTGGCTCTACACCTACGTGATCCGCGGCACGCCGATGCTGGTGCAGCTGTTCCTGATCTACTACGGTCTGGCGCAGTTCGAAGCAGTACGTGAAAGCTTCTTGTGGCCGTGGCTGTCCAGCGCGACGTTCTGTGCGTGCCTGGCGTTCGCGATCAACACCAGCGCCTACACCGCCGAGATCATTGCCGGCAGCCTCAAGGCCACGCCTAACGGCGAGATCGAAGCCGCCAAGGCCATGGGCATGTCGCGCTTCAAACTGTACAAGCGCATTCTGTTGCCATCGGCCCTGCGCCGGGCGCTGCCGCAGTACAGCAACGAAGTGATCATGATGCTGCAGACCACCAGTCTGGCGTCCATCGTGACCCTGATCGACATCACCGGCGCGGCCCGTACCGTCAACGCGCAGTACTACCTGCCGTTCGAGGCGTACATCACCGCCGGCGTGTTCTACCTGTGCCTGACCTTCATTCTGGTGAAGCTGTTCAAGCTGGCCGAGCGCCGCTGGTTGAGCTACCTGGCCCCGCGGAAGCACTGATATGGAACGCATCGACCACGTATTGCCGTGGAGCCACTTGGGCAGCGAGCGCAAGATCTCGGTCTTCCGCTTCGGTCAGGGCGAGCGCAAGGCTTACATTCAAGCGAGCCTGCACGCTGACGAACTGCCGGGCATGCGCACCGCCTGGGAGCTGAAAAAGCGCCTCGGCGAGCTCGAAGCCCAAGGCCTGCTCAACGGCGTGATCGAGCTGGTGCCGGTCGCCAACCCGCTGGGCCTCGGCCAGTTGCTGCAAGGCAATCATCAGGGGCGTTTCGAGGCGGGCAGCGGCAAGAATTTCAACCGTGATTTCGTCGAGCTGAGCGCGCCGGTTGCGGCGGCGCTGGCCGACCGTCTCGGTGACGATCCGCACGCCAACATTCGCCTGATCCGTCAGGCCATGGCTGATCATCTGGCGGCACTGCCCGAAGCGAGCAGCCAGTTGCAAGGCATGCAGCGCGTTTTGCTCAGCCACGCCTGCACCGCCGACGTGGTGCTCGACTTGCATTGCGACGCTGAAGCCGCGCTGCACATGTATGCGCTGCCGCAGCACTGGCCGCAGTGGCGCTCCTTGGCGGCGCACCTGAATGTGAAGGTCGGTTTGCTGGCGGAAGATTCCGGCGGCAGCTCCTTCGATGAAGCGTGCTCGTTGCCGTGGTTGCGTCTGTCGCGGCAGTTCCCGGACGCGCAGATTCCGCTGGCGTGCCTGGCGACTACCGTCGAACTCGGCGGTCAGGCCAATACCGACCGCGCGGATGCGGTGGCCTGGGCCGAAGGCATTCTGGCGTTCCTTGCCGAGCAGGGCCTGATTACGGGCGAGTGGCCGAAACCGGCCAACGAAGCGTGCGAAGGCATGCCGTTCGAAGGCACTGAATTACTGTTGGCACCGCACCCCGGTGTGGTGAGTTTTCTGCGTAAACCCGGCGAGTGGGTTGAAGCCGGGGATGAGATTTTCGAAGTGATCGACCCTGTGTCCGATCGGGTCAGCACGGTGTGTGCTGGTACGTCCGGGGTGCTGTTTGCCATTGAACGGCTGCGCTATGCCCAACCCGGTTTCTGGCTGGCCAAGGTGGCGGGGCGCGAAGCGCTGCGTCACGGGCGCTTGCTCAACGACTGACTGACTGTTTTTGTGAGAACCGACCGCATGTACAAACTTGAAGTCCAAGACCTGCATAAACGCTATGGCAGTCACGAAGTGCTCAAGGGCGTGTCCCTGAAAGCGGCAGCCGGCGATGTGATCAGCATCATCGGCTCCAGTGGCTCCGGCAAAAGTACTTTCCTGCGCTGCATCAACCTGCTTGAGCAGCCGCACGCGGGCAAGATCCTGCTCAACAACGAAGAGCTGAAGCTGGTCGCCAACAAGGACGGCGCGCTGAAGGCCGCTGATCCGAAACAGCTGCAGCGCATGCGTTCGCGCCTGTCGATGGTGTTCCAGCATTTCAACTTGTGGTCGCACATGACCGCGCTGGAAAACATCATGGAAGCGCCGGTCCACGTACTCGGTGTTTCCAAGGCTGAAGCGCGCGAGAAGGCCGAGCACTACCTGAACAAGGTTGGCGTGGCCCATCGTAAAGACGCGTTCCCGGGGCACATGTCCGGTGGCGAGCAGCAACGTGTGGCGATCGCCCGTGCGCTGGCGATGGAACCGGAAGTGATGCTGTTCGACGAACCGACTTCGGCCCTCGACCCGGAGCTGGTTGGCGACGTACTCAAAGTGATGCAAGCCCTCGCTCAGGAAGGCCGCACCATGGTCGTGGTCACGCACGAAATGGGCTTCGCCCGTGAAGTGTCGAACCAGTTGGTGTTCCTGCACAAAGGTGTGGTGGAGGAGAGCGGCAACCCGCGCGAAGTGCTGGTCAATCCGCAATCCGAGCGCTTGCAACAATTCCTGTCGGGTAGCCTCAAGTAATCGCTCCCGTTATGCACCAAATTAGGTCATGCTTCGCGACCTGAAGACTTGCTCGGCCCTCTGTGGGAGCGGGCTTGCTCGCGAAAGCGGTGTTTCAGTCGACATCATTGGTGTCTGATCTACCGCATTCGCGAGCAAGCCCGCTCCCACAATGGATCTGCGACAGTTTCGATTACGGGCTAGCATTGGCCCATGCCTTCATCACCGTTTTTCGTTTCGGATTGCCCGCCCATGACTGCCCATCGAATTGGTTTCCTGATTTGGCCCAGCACTAAAGCTCTGACGCTGGCGCTGGCGGAGGAGGCCTTGCGTGTTGCTCAGCGGGTGCATCCGGAGGTGGTTTACGAGCTGTCGTTCCTGCAGGCTGAAGCCAGCACCGAAGCCACGGCCGAAGGCGCCTGGCAACTGCCCGGCGAGGCCTGGACCGGCAAGCTGGAAAACTTCCAGAAGCTGTTCCTGCTCGCCGACGAGCCGCCGACCACCCTGGCCCCGGCACTCAGCAGCGCGCTCAAGCAACTGGTGCGTGCCGGTTGCGTGATCGGTGGTCTGTCGGCAGGCGTGTATCCGTTGGCGCAACTCGGTCTGCTCGACGGTTATCGCGCGGCCGTGCACTGGCGCTGGCAGGACGATTTCGCCGAGCGCTTCCCGAAAGTCATCGCCACCAGTCACCTGTTCGACTGGGATCGCGATCGCCTGACCGCGTGCGGCGGCATGTCGGTACTCGACCTGCTGCTGGCAGTGCTGGCCCGCGATCACGGTGCGGAACTGGCCGGTGCGGTCTCCGAAGAACTGGTGGTCGAGCGCATCCGCGAGGGCGGCGAGCGTCAGCGCATCCCATTGCAGAACCGCCTCGGTTCCAGCCATCCGAAGCTCACGCAAGCCGTGTTGCTGATGGAAGCCAATATCGAAGAGCCGCTGACCACCGACGAAATCGCCCAGCACGTGTGCGTGTCCCGTCGACAGCTGGAGCGGATCTTCAAGCAATACCTCAACCGCGTGCCGAGCCAGTACTACCTGGAACTGCGCCTGAACAAGGCCCGGCAGATGTTGATGCAGACCAGCAAGTCGATCATCCAGATCGGCCTGTCCTGCGGTTTCTCCTCGGGGCCGCATTTCTCCAGCGCCTATCGCAACTTCTTCGGCGCCACGCCGCGGGAAGATCGCAACCAGCGGCGCAGCAGCAGTCCGTTCGAACTGTCGTCGGTGCCGCCGGAGCGCGGTTGACGCGTCCCGGCCAATTGCGCTGAACATCACTCGTCGGCTTCGGATTCTTCGGACGTCGACACCTCCATTTCCGCCCGGTCGATGACAGCCTCCACGCCAAAGTCGATGCGGTATTTTCTGAAGTAGGCGATCAGCCGTTGAATGCTGATTTCAGAGAGCGGGTTGTCCCGCAGGTTGATTTTGTCTGCGCGCTCCTCGGGCAGTTCGAGGATGTCGCTGGGGATATCGCTTATAGCGTTGCCATCCAGCGCGACGACATCCAGATGTTCGAGCTGCAGCAAGCCACGGGGCAGGCCGGTAATGCCGGTGTTGTCCAGCAGCAGAGTCGACAGGTCGCTCATCTGGCTGACATCCGGAATTTCTCCCAGTGGGTTGTCGCTCAGATCCAGATGATCCAGGCGCTCCATTTGCGCCAGCTCCAGAGCCGTTTCACGGGTCAGGGTGATGTGGCATTCCGAGAGCGACAGGTAGCTGAGGTCGGCCATCCGGAATATCGCCGCAGGAATCTGTTCGAGCCGAAACTGGTAGAGCGTCAGCGCCTTCAGGTTGGGAAAGGTTTGCAGAAACTCCGCAGTGCCAGAGGTGTGTCCCGGTCGGCTCCTCATGTAGAGATGCGTGAGGTGGGAAAAGTCGGCGTTGAGCGCGGGCAGATCACCGGTGATGGTCATGGACAGGTTCAGGTCGTAGAGCGGTTGGCTGTCCTGATCAAAATCATCCTGTTCGGTTTCCCGGCGCCAGCTCTGTTCGATGCGGTTCTTGAATTCGAGGCGCGCTTCCTGCTCGTTCAGTACCTCTTCGAGGGTAAAGGGTTCGCCACTGATCGGATGCAGCAAGGGGTGTTCGGTGCTCCAGTCGGCGAGGCTGTCGCTCATGTTGCGAAACTCGGACTCGCGGCGCGTCAGCTCGACTCGGCCCTCAGCCAGCGTGCCGGGCAGCAGGTAGAAGAGCTCGCTGGCCTGTTCCTGATCCATCTGGGTGTACAGCGCTTGCACGCGCTGCAGGTCGGCGGACTCGGCCAGTACGCCGAAGTCCTGACGGGTTTGATTGAAGTGATGTTTGATCCGTTCGCGGTCTGCGGCACCGATCGGGTTACCCCCGAGGTCGAAGCCCTCCGGAATGTTGTTGGGCAGTTCGAAAAGTGCCGGGGGTAACGCTTCGATCGCGTTGTCATTGAGCAATGCGGTGCGCAATTGCTGGCGCGACAACAGGCCGGCCGGCAGCGTCGAAATGCCGGTTTCCGAGACGTCGATGTAACTCAGCCTGGCCATTCTCTCGACGTTGGGCGCAAGGCCCAGCGGGTTGTGGAACAGGTCGAGGATTTTCAGATTTGTCTGGGCTGCCAGTGTTGCTTGAGTTTCGGGCGTCAGGGTAATGCCGCACTCGCTGAGCACCAGTTCGCGCAGTTGCGGTGAACGGTTGATGGCTTGCGGCAGTTCGCCCAGAGGCATGCTGCGCAACACCAGGCGCCGCAGGCCGGAGAAGTTGTTGAGGAACCCGTGTACCCCCCGAGTGCCGGCGACACCTTCGATCGTCAGGTAATCCACGTGACTGAAATTGACCTCCACTTGCGGCAGCTCGCCGAGAATCGGATGGGACAGGCGCAGGTCGATCGTGTGTTCGGTGTCTTCCGGCAGCACCACCTGTTGCTTCCAGCAGTCGATGAGGTCGACGCGCATTTGCCGTCGGCGCTGGCGCTGGATGGCGTACTGCTCGGTGTTGAGCTGGACCCCGGTTTCCGGGTGCACTTGGGGCACCGCATCGACCCACGGATCAAGGACTGCGACCAGGCGCTGACGCTCGGTGATCAACCGGTACAGCTCGCTGCGCGGACCACTCGGGTGGCGTTGCAGGCGGGCGACAAATTCTTCCAGCTCTTCCGGAAGCAAGTGCGGCAGCAGCCAGTGCGCGTGTGCTTGCAAGGTCGGCGTGTCGGTGGGCATGCGCCGATGGCCGGTGGCGCCTCCGCGCAAGCGCATGATCGTCGGGTCGTAGGCGGGTTTGCGGTTCGGGTTTTGTGCGAGCAGTGCCAGTAGCGTTTCCCGGGGCAGCAAGTGTTGGCGAATCAGCTGTTCGAACTCGGTCATTTCGCCAGTGCCGATGTTCAGCGCCGAGCGCTCGGTGTCTGGCAAGGCTTGCAGCAGGCTGGAGGACAGTGAGCCGGAGGTGCGAAGTGGTTGGTCGGTCTCATCGAAGGGCTGATAGTCACCCTGTTCAGTCAGCACCAGTGTCCTGCGAATGGTAGCGCTCTTCGGGCCAATGCTGTCGAGCAGGCGCCCGTCGCGGCTGTAATGCCTGACCTCAAGGCGCAACGAATCCGACCAGCCCGGCAGGCGAGGCAGTGTGTGCAGGATCAGGCGATCCGTGTCGAGATTGTGCGCTGCGGCTTTCAGCGTCAGGCCCTCCAGGGCTCGGCTTGCGCGCACTTGCAGGCCAGCCTCCTGAGTCAGTTCGACCAGGCGCGGGGATAGCGTCGAGCGCTGCAGTTGCTGGCACTCGGCGTCACTCGCGGTTTCGACGATCGCCTGGGCCAGATGCCTGGGCAGGCCGGGTTCGGCATCCATCAATGCCTGGGTCAGCGCGCCGGCACCCCGTTGCAGTTGGCGATAGCGATCTTCGAACAGGCGTTGGCGCTGCTGTTGCGCCAGTTCGGCAACGGTGTGGCGCAGGCGCGTGGCACCGGCCTCTGGCGTGGGGGCCGGTGCCTGCGGGGCTTCGCCCAGCAGTGTGTTTCTTTGTGCAGGGGTCAGACGTTGCAGCCAGGTTTTCAGCAGGTCGCCATCGTCCAGCCGTGTTCCTTCAATCTGGATGAATGGCACATCGGCGACGGGACTGCGCCACAGGGTTCGCCCCTGGCGATCAATCAGTTTCAGGCCGCAGTCGGCGGGCCAGTGGCCGTGGTCAAACAGCAGTTGCAGTTGGCTGGCGGGATCGGCCTTGAGGTAGTCCTCGGCACGGTGGCTGCCGACCTGTTCGATGAACAATTGAAGGTCCTGGTCGATCTGCCAGCGTTCGAGCGTGTCGACCAGCAGCGGTGGCAACTGACCTAGCTCGACATGCATCTGGCGCAAGGCGTTTTCTTCGCAGCCGCTGATGTTCAGCAGACGTTCTTGCAGCTCTGCGGGAAGACGCTGCATCAACGGGCTGCTGCGGCTCAGCACGGTGGCGCGGTCCCAGCCCAGTGGCTGGTCGAGTTCGGTTTGCCAGGCGCCGGCGGCGTTGTGCCGCAGGGCCGGTTTGTAGGCCTCGGGACGCGTCGGATGGTCGATGCGATGCGCGCCCGTTTCGGCGGCGCGGCTGACGGCATAGCGCTTTTGTCCCAGGGGCAGCAGGGTCTTGCCTTGGTGGTGTTGCAGGCCCAATGCGTCGGTTTGCAGGTCTTTGGGCAAGGCGCCGGGCAATTCGTAGGGGCGCAGGTCGGGCTTCCAGTAGAGGGTCTTGCCATTCGCGGCCTTCACCGGAATGAAGCGGTCGATGAACTTGACGACATCGCTCGGCAGCAGCGCGCGAAACTCGCCGGCCGTGAGGACGCCTCCGGCAGCAAAGGTGCCGACTTGCACAACGGATTCCACGGCGCCCATGAAGTGCCCGAGGGCTTCACGTGGCAGTGCTTCAGCCCAGTCGACGATACTTTCGAACGCCTCGTCGAGCATCTGGTAGGCGGTGTAGGCGAGCATCAGTTCACCGAGAAACGGCACGAATGGCAGGGCAACGAAAGCGACGATATTGAGCAGGGTCTGGGCGATTTCGGTGAAGGAATCCCAGAGTGCCCAGCGCGCTTTGCGATCGACCGTGGCGGTCGAAACGGCGACGACTCGGGCATCGTTGAGCATTTTGTCGAGCTTGCGTTGGTATAGATAGGTGAACAGCTCAGCGCGAATCGGGGTCGCGGCTACTTGCAGGAGCGGGCGTTCAGTCGAGGTCTCGCGCCAGGTGGGGCGTGGGTCGCCGGTTTGTACCGGTTGCCAGGTAACAGGGCCGAGGAGGTTGTTCAACCGGCCGAAAAAATGACCGCGCTCGGCATGCTCGATAAAGCGGCTGAAAAAGGCCTGGTATTGCGGATCGCGCAGGCGCTGGGCCAGCTCCTCGGTGAAGGCGCCGGTGCTGGCGTACTCCTTGACCGGGTGCAGCGGGTCATCGGGAATGTACACCACCACCCGCGCTGGCGCGTTTGCTGCTTCAAGGTTCGGCGCGAACAGCACGATGCCGGTCAGGCTGGCGTCCAGCATCGTCAGCGCATGGCATTGCCACGCCTGACGATTGAGGCGCAAATGCTGCAAGCCATCGAGCAGGCCGAGAAACAGGCGATGCACATCGGCACCGAGGTTTTTTTGCATGTAGGCCATCTGCAGGGCAGCGACCAGCGCGGCTTTTTCGCTTGCGTAGACTCTGGCTTGCAGCACCGCCGCGACCAGCGGATTGCTCAAGCCCAGGTTGTCTTGCAGATACACGCTGTAGCGCCGGCCGATATCCAGTTCGCGGCACAGGCGGGTGAAGGCGATGATCGGCATCGACTCAAGCATGCCCGGCAATATGCGGAACCGGCCTTCGGGTGAAGGCTGGCTGATATAGGCCGAAGCGGGTTCGAAAGCGTCATCGGTGGTCTCGCTGCTTTCAAAATTGTGCAGCGCGGCGTCCAGCAGCGAGACGGTCCAGGTGCGCGCGGCGCCCGATTTGATTCGCAGCCACGGAACATGAGCTGGCAGGTACAGGCGCAGGAAAACCTGTCTGACATCCAGCAGCAGGCCAAAGCGTTTTTGCAGCTCGGCGCGCAGTAACGGTTCGGCGAAGGTTTTGGCGTCTTGCAGGCGGGCGAGGCTTTGCTCGACTCGGTTGTGTGCAGTCCAGTGCGCGGCATTCAGCGCGCGCAGCTTTTCATGGTCGTTGCGCGAGGCTCGCACGAGGCTGACGGGCAGTAGAGGACTGGCCTGTTTCAAAGCTTCGCGCTTGTGTGCTGCAGCCTTGCTCAACCATGTCGGAATGGCTTGGAGCAGCGGTTGATAGTGTGCGTCCTGCCGGGGAAGCAGCAGTGCGTCGGGCAGTGTCGCGAGGGTGGAGGTGGTTTCGTGAATCATGGGGTGAGGCCATTTGCCTGGGAAAGGTCCATAGCAAACACCGGCCATTGATTCGATGTGCGGTACATATATACCGCACCCCATAAAACTCTCTTGCGTAAGATCCCGAGTACGTCTGCGCAAACGGCGGCGTGCAGTTTAAACTGCGCCTTTGCGACGCTATATGTCGCATTGCCGTAAACCCGGGAAAATCCGGGGTTTGCGCTATAAGAAGTTGTCGCTTGGCGGCAAGGCCGGGCTGAAAACTGTCCTTACAATCCCCCCATCGCTCGCCAGTTTCAGGCGGGTGGCCCTCATCAGGAGACTCCGATGTCCGTTGAGCACGCTGCGGTACAACGCGCCGATTTCGACCAGGTAATGGTTCCCAACTACGCGCCTGCCGCTTTCATTCCGGTGCGTGGCGCCGGTTCCCGCGTCTGGGATCAGGCCGGCCGCGAGCTGATCGACTTCGCCGGCGGCATCGCCGTTAACGTATTGGGCCATGCGCATCCGGCGCTGGTCGGTGCCTTGACCGAGCAAGCGAACAAGCTGTGGCACGTATCCAACGTGTTCACCAACGAGCCGGCCCTGCGCCTGGCGCACAAGCTGATCGACGCCACGTTCGCCGAGCGCGTGTTCTTCTGCAACTCCGGCGCTGAAGCCAACGAGGCCGCATTCAAGCTGGCCCGTCGCGTAGCGTTCGACCGTTTCGGCAGCGAGAAGTACGAGATCATCGCCGCGCTCAACAGCTTCCACGGCCGTACCCTGTTCACCGTCAACGTCGGTGGCCAGTCGAAGTACTCCGACGGTTTCGGTCCGAAAATCACCGGCATCACCCACGTCCCTTACAACGACCTGGCCGCGCTGAAAGCGGCGGTTTCCGACAAGACCTGTGCGGTCGTGCTCGAACCGATCCAGGGCGAGGGCGGTGTACTGCCGGCCGAGCTGGCTTACCTGCAAGGTGCCCGCGAACTGTGCGACGCGAACAACGCGCTGCTGGTGTTCGACGAAGTGCAGACCGGCATGGGCCGTACCGGCCACCTGTTCGCCTATCAGCATTACGGCGTGACCCCGGACATCCTGACCAGCGCCAAGAGCCTGGGCGGTGGTTTCCCGATCGCCGCGATGCTGACCACCGAAGCGCTGGCCAAGCATCTGGTCGTCGGCACCCACGGCACCACCTACGGCGGCAACCCGCTGGCGTGCGCCGTTGCCGAGGCAGTGATCGACGTGATCAACACCCCTGAGGTGCTGAACGGCGTCAACGCCAAGCACGACAAATTCAAGACCCGCCTGCAGCAGATCGGCGAGAAGTACGGCCTGTTCACTCAGGTGCGTGGCCTCGGTCTGTTGATCGGTTGTGTGCTGAGCGAAGCCTGGAAAGGCAAGGCCAAGGACATCTTCAACGCCGCTGAAAAAGAAGGCCTGATGATTCTGCAGGCTGGCCCGGACGTGATTCGTTTCGCCCCGAGCCTGGTGGTGGAAGACGCCGATATCGACGCCGGTCTGGACCGCTTCGAACGCGCCGCGGCAACACTGACGCAAGCCTGATAGACCCTTCGACGCCCGAGGATTTGGGCGTCGAACCCAATTTTTGATACCGGGCAATATCAAATGTGGGAGC
>NZ_JBYOKU010000038.1:0-57389 GCF_057799175.1 Pseudomonas sp. 14P5.3.2
TCCGTGGGGATTTAACAACACACCGCCGTCGCGAGCAAGCCCGCTCCCACAGTGGATTGCCGTGTTCGAAAATCTTTTCGAAAAAACTTTGCACTGCGCTGTAACGCATCGCCATGAGCGTTCTCTAGTGGGGTAAGCAAGCGCACTTCGCTTGTAAAACCCAAGCTCAAATCTGGAGAAACATCATGACTACCACTCGCACCCTGTCCGCCGCTGCCCTGGTTCTGGCTCTTGGTTCCGCCCTGAGCATGACTGCCGTTTCCAGCGCCAATGCCGCCGATAACAGCAACATGGAAAAATGCTTCGGCGTGGCCATGAAAGGTCACAACGATTGCGCCGCGGGCGCAGGCACCACCTGTGCCGGCACAGCGAAGATGGACTACCAGGCCAACTCGTGGAAGTTCGTGCCAAAAGGCACCTGCACCACCACCGAGAGCAAGACCTCGCCGACCGGTTTCGGTCAGATGGAAGCCTTCAAAGCCAAGTCCTGAACCATTGCCTGCCCGAGTGACGCTCATGTTGACCACCCGCGAAACTGTCCCACCGCGCACTCGGGCAGCCCTCTGCGGGCTCCCGCCCCGCGCGGGGCTGGGGCTCAAGACCGGGCACTTTGTTGAAGTGCTCGGCACTCAACCGGACATCGGTTTCTTTGAAGTCCACGCCGAAAACTACATGGTCGACGGCGGTCCGTTTCATCATTTTCTCGGGTTGATCCGCGAGCAGTATCCACTGTCGCTGCACGGTGTCGGGCTGTCCATCGGGGCCGAAGGGTCGCTGGATGCTCAACACCTGCAACGCCTGAAAACGCTGATCGAGCGCTATCAACCGCAATCCTTTTCCGAACACCTGGCCTGGTCGAGCCACGGCCCGGTGTTCCTCAATGACCTGCTGCCGCTGGCGTATGACACGCCGACCCTGAACCGCGTCTGCGCGCATATCGACCAGGTGCAGAACAGCCTCAAGCGCCCGATGCTGCTGGAAAATCCAGCGACCTATCTCGGCTTCGAACGCTCGACCATCGATGAGCCGGAGTTCATTACCGAGGTGATCCGCCGCAGCGGCTGTGGTCTGCTGCTCGACGTCAACAACGTCTACGTCTCGTGCGTCAATCATCAACGCGATCCACTGACCTACCTCGACGCGCTGCCTTTGCACGCGGTCGGCGAGATTCATCTGGCCGGGTTCGCCGAAGATGCCGACAGCCTCGGCGACCGCTTGCTGATCGATGATCACGGCGCGCCGATTGATGACGCGGTCTGGGCGTTGTACCGGCTGGCACTCGAACGAATCGGCCCGATGGCAACCTTGATCGAACGGGACAATCAGGTTCCGGCGTTCAATGTGCTGCTGGCCGAGGCGCAGCAGGCCGAAGCGTTATTGCTGCACGCCGGGAGTCAGCCATGAGCACTCAAGCCGACTTCAGCGCCGCCCTGCTCGACACTCGCCGGCCCTGCCCCGCTGGCCTGTGCAGCGTTAACGGTGCTGATCCCGCCAGCCGATTCTCGGTGTATCGCAATAACGTGCAAGGTTCGTTGATCAACGCGCTGGCCGACAGTTATCCGGTGGTGCAGCAGTTGGTCGGCGAGGAATTTTTCCGTGGCATGGCCAGCATTTTCATCCAGCAGCAGCCGCCGCGCAGTCCGTTGATGAGCCGTTACGGCGACGGTCTGGCGGACTTCATTGGCGCCTTCGAACCGGCGGCCGGCGTCCCTTATCTAGCCGACGTCGCACGACTCGAACGCCTGCGCACCCGCGCCTATCACGCCGCCGATGCGCTGGCGGTCAATGCGCAACAGATCAGCGCTGCACTGGCCGATCCGCACACACTGGCCGAACTGACCATCGCCCTGCATCCCTCGCTGCACCTGCTCGATTCGGCCTACGCGGTGGTTTCGATCTGGGCGGCGCATCAAGGAGACGCGACGCTGGCGGGCATCGACGTCCATCAAGGCCAACACGCACTGGTGCTGCGCAACGCACTCGAGGTCGAAGTCTTCGCCCTCGATCACGGCGCCAGCGTGTTTATCCGCCACCTGCTCAACCACCAACCGCTGCTGCAAGCTGCGCAAGACAGCCCGCCCTTCGATCTGCCGCAGACCCTCGCCCTGCTGATCGGCCACAACGCCATCACCGACCTGAACAACAAGGTATCGCCATGAACAACCTCATCACTCGTGCCATCGGGCTCATGGAAAAAATCCCGCACAGCCTGATCGCCTTCATCGCGCGGTTCTCGATAGCCGCGGTGTTCTGGAAGTCCGGGCAGACCAAGGTCGAGGGGCTGGCCATCGATTTGATCGACGGCACCTTGCAACTCGGCTGGCCACATTTGGCGGACTCGACGATTCCGTTGTTTCAGAGCGAATACCACGTGCCGCTGCTGTCACCGGAAATCGCCGCGCACATGTCGGCGTTCGCCGAGCACTTCTTTCCGGTGCTGATATTGATCGGCTTCGCCACGAGATTTTCAGCGCTGGCGCTGCTGGGCATGACGCTGGTGATCGAGGTGTTCGTCTATCCCGATGCCTACCCGACCCACGGCACCTGGGCGGCGGTGTTGCTGTACCTGATGGCGACCGGGCCGGGGAAATTGTCGATCGATCATCTGATCGCACGACGTTTTGCCAGCTGACCACAAACTGTAGGAGTGAGCCTGCTCGCGATAGCGGTAATCCAGCTAACATTTTTGTTGAGTTTGCTTACGCAATCGCGAGCAGGCTCACTCCTACAGGAAATGAGTTAGCGCTGAAGTCGATCCAGCGCCTCGCCGCTGCGCTTGAACCAGCCAATCAGATAATCCGCCAGCACTTGCGTGCGTTTGGGCAAACCGCCCTGATAGGGATGCACCAGATACATCGGCATCCGCCGCGTCTGAAAGTCGCGCAGCAGCCAGCGCAACCGTCCGTCAGCCAATTCCGTTTGCAGCAAATACGACGGCAAACGGGCGATACCAGCGCCGGCCAGTGCGGCTTTCTTCAGCAGGTTGTAATGGTTGCTGGCGAACGGCCCCGACACCCGCACCCGCAGCAATTCGTGCTGTTGGTGATACAGCCATTCCTCGCGACCACTGTAGTGACTGTTGAGCAGGCAACGGTGCTCGACCAGCTCCTGCGGGCTCAGAGGTTCGCCGAACTGCTCAAGATACGCCGGGCTGGCACAGGTCATTTCCTGCCACGCCAGCAGTGGCCTGGCCACCAGCCGTTCGTCATTGGCCACTTCGCTGCGGATAGCTAGATCAAAGCCATCCCGGGACAGGTCGCGATAACTGTTGTTCAGCTCCAGCTCGATCTGCACCTCGGGGTATTTCTGCGAGAACTCCAGCAGCAGGCCATCGAAAAACGTTTCCCCCAGCGACACCGGTACCGTCATCCGCACCGGCCCGGCCATGTCGTCCTTCAAGCGCGCCAATGCCTGACGCGCGCGCTCCACCTGAACGACCAGCGCTTGCGCCTGCGGCAGCAAAGCGGCGCCGGCGGCAGTCAGGCTCAGACGGCGCGTCGTGCGTTGCAGCAGCACCACGGAAAACTGTGCTTCCAGCTGACTGATGCGTTTGGACAACTGGCCCTTGCTGCAACCCAGTTGCTGCGCCGCCAGGGTAAAACTGCCGGCCTCGATCAACACCGCAAACGCCGCCAGATCATCCATTTCGCTCATGGATTGTTTCCATTTGAAAACCAAAGGTTGCCTATTAGTGCGCTTATCCGCAGAAAAAACCACTCTAGACTGAAACCTCATTCAACCCATTGAGGAACAGCCCATGAAGATTCTGTTGATCGGTGCCGCCGGCACCATTGGTTCGGCCGTGGATAAAGAGCTGAGCCAGCGTCACGAAGTCATTCGTATCGGTCGCAACAGCGGCGATTTCCAGGTAGACATCAGCGACAGCGCGTCGATTCGCAAGCTGTTCGAGCAGACCGGCAAGTTCGACGCGCTGGTCTGCGCCGCCGGCAACGTGACCTTCGCCCCACTGGGCGAGATGAACGCCGACAGCTTCGCCCTGGGCCTGAAAGACAAGCTGATGGGCCAGGTCAACCTGCTGCTGATCGGCCGCGAATATGCCAACGACGGCGCCTCGTTCACCTTCACCACCGGCGTGCTCAGCCACGACCCGATCCGCTCCGGCGCCTCGGCAGCACTGGTCAACGGCGCCCTGGACAGTTTCGTCAAAGCCGCCGCCATCGAATTGCCGCGTGGCTTGCGCGTCAACTCGATCAGCCCGACCGTGCTGCTGGAAGCCATGGGCAGCTACGCCCCGTACTTCCGTGGCTACAAGCCGGTTCCGGCAGCCGATGTGGCATTGGCCTACGCCAAAAGTGTCGAAGGCCTGCAAACCGGTCAGACCTTTCACGTGGGCTAAACCCTTGTGATCAACGGTCAGCCTGCGTAACGTGGCGGCACTTGTCTGGAGAGCCGAAGATGCGTGTTGCCCGTTCGTTGATCGTTGTTGCCCTGCTGCCGTTGTTCGCCGCCTGCCAATTGCTCGATGGCCCGCGTGAAAGTGCTTCCCACGTCGGGCAGACCCGGATGCAGGGGCAGTTGACGGCGGCCGACGGCAAACTGGTGTTCCAGCCCTGTGGCGAACAGCGTCAGTACGTGGTCAACGACATCGGCGGCACCAGCGTGCTGCAAGAGGCCGCGACCCTCGCCGATCAGCAGGGCAAGCTGTTTGCCGATGTGCGCGGGAAGATCGCCGGCGACCGGCTCGACCTTGGCCAGTTGTATCGCGTCGAGCGCTCCGGCACCGCGTGCGATGACCCGAATTTCAAACTGTTGATCTTGCGTGCCGCCGGCCACGGTCCCGAGTGGAACGTCAAAGTCAGCGGCAAGGGCATGGTCATTGACCGCGAAGGCCAGCCGGCGCTTGCCGTGCCTTATGTCGAAGAGCAACTGGGTGATGGCCGCTTCAACCTCAGCAGCGAAGCCAACAACCAGCGCATCGAGTTGTGGGTCGCGCCGCAACGCTGCGTCGACAGCAGCAACGGCAGCGTGCAGCACATGAGCGCCGAACTGCGCATCGACGGCAAGGTCGAGCGTGGTTGCGGGTATTTCGGCGGATCGCGTAACGACTGAGCGTTTTAGCCTCACCGGATCCGGCCTTTGCGGCTTATAATCGCGGCCTTCAAACGCCCTGGCGCAGTTGTGCGCCCCGCGAATCCGGATCCTCGCCATGTTACGAATCACCGAACTCAAGCTGCCAATCGACCATCCCGAAGAAGACCTGCGTGCCGCCATCGTGCAGCGTCTGGGCATCGCCAGCGATGACTTGCTCGATTTCACCTTGTTCAAGCGCAGCTACGACGCGCGAAAAAAGTCCTCCGAACTGTGCTTCATCTACACCATCGACCTCACCGTGCGCGACGAGGCCAAGGTGCTGGGCAAGTTCGCCGACGACCGTAACGTCAACGTGGCGCCGGATGTCAGCTACAAATTCGTCGGTCAGGCGCCGAGCGACCTGAGCCAGCGCCCGATCGTGGTCGGTTTTGGCCCGTGCGGGATCTTCGCCGGCCTGTTGCTGGCTCAGATGGGCTTCAAGCCGATCATCCTCGAACGTGGCACCGAAGTCCGTCAGCGCACCAAGGACACCTGGGGTCTGTGGCGTAAAAGCGTGCTCAACCCCGAGTCCAACGTGCAGTTCGGCGAAGGCGGCGCGGGTACGTTCTCCGACGGCAAGCTGTACAGCCAGATCAAGGATCCGAAGTTCCTTGGCCGTAAAGTCCTGCACGAGTTCGTCAAGGCCGGCGCGCCGGAAGAAATCCTCTACGTCAGCAAACCGCACATCGGTACATTCCGTCTGACCGGCATGGTCGAGACCATGCGTGAAGAGATCCGCGCCCTGGGTGGCGAAGTGCGCTTCCAGGAGCGCGTCACCGATGTGCTGATCGAAGACGGCCAACTGGTCGGCGTCGAGTTGGCGAGCGGCGAAACCCTGCATTCGAAACACGTGGTTCTGGCCCTCGGCCACAGTGCCCGTGACACCTTCCGCATGCTCCACAGCCGTGGCGTGTTCATGGAAGCCAAGCCGTTCTCGGTGGGTTTCCGCATCGAACACCCGCAGTCGCTGATCGACCGTGCGCGGTTGGGCAAGTACGCCGGCCACCCGAAACTCGGTGCTGCCGACTACAAACTGGTGCACCACGCCAAGAACGGCCGTTCGGTCTACAGCTTCTGCATGTGCCCGGGCGGCACCGTAGTGGCGGCGACGTCCGAGCCGAACCGCGTGGTCACCAACGGCATGAGCCAGTACTCGCGTAACGAGCGCAACGCCAACTCCGGGATCGTCGTCGGCATCACCCCGGAAGTCGATTACCCGGGCGGCCCGCTGGCCGGTATCGAGTTGCAGGAACGTCTGGAATCCCACGCGTTCATCCTCGGCGGCAGCGACTACAAGGCCCCGGCGCAACTGGTCGGCGACTTCATCAATGGCACCCCGTCGACCGAACTGGGCGAAGTCGAGCCGTCGTACAAACCGGGCGTGGCCCTGGGCGACCTGGCCCTGGCGCTGCCGGACTTTGCCATCGAAGCGATTCGTGAAGCGTTGCCGGCGTTCGAGAAGCAGATTCGCGGTTACTCGCTGCACGATGCGGTGTTGACCGGCATCGAGACTCGCACCTCGTCGCCGCTGCGGATCACGCGTAACGAGTCGCTGCAGAGCATGAACGTCAAAGGTCTGTTCCCGGCGGGTGAAGGCGCGGGTTATGCGGGCGGGATTCTGTCGGCGGGTGTTGACGGGATTCGTATCGCGGAAGCGGTGGCGCGCGACATTCTAGGCCTCGAAGCCTGATACCTCTGTTTTGCAGTAACAGCAACCTCCTGTGGGAGCGGGCTTGCTCGCGAATGCAGTGTGTCAGTCGACGAAGATGTTGACTGACCCGACGCATTCGCGAGCAAGCCCGCTCCCACATTGGTTTCCGCGTTCGGCTTTAGATATTGGCGCGCAGCACTGAAGTCGGCAGCGCCTCACCTTTCTCGGCGCTCGCCGCCACTGCCCCCATCAACCCCTCCAGCTCATAGCCCTGCGCCTTCAGCCAGGCCTGATCGTAATAGGTGTCGGCATACCGCTCGCCACCGTCGCACAGTATCGCCACGATCGACCCCGACTCCCCCGCCGCTTTCATCTGTTGCGCCGCCATCAGTGCGCCGATCAGGTTGGTACCGCTCGACCCGCCGACATGCCGTCCCAGACGCTGTGCCAGATAATGCATGGCCGCCAGCGACAGAGCATCCGGCACCTTGACCATCGCATCGATTACCTTGGGCAGGAACGACGCCTCGACCCGTGGCCGGCCAATGCCTTCAATTCGCGAACCGCAATCCAGGCGCAGACTCGCGTCGCCAGTCTGGTAGTAATCGAAAAACACCGAACGCTCGGCGTCGGCGCACAGCACCCGGGTGCAATGCTGGCGATAACGCACGTAGCGGCCAAGGGTCGCGGTGGTGCCGCCGGTGCCGGGGCTGGAAATCAGCCAGCTCGGTTCGGGGTGTTGCTCGAAACGCATCTGCTGGAAGATCGACTCGGCAATGTTGTTGTTCGCCCGCCAGTCGGTAGCCCGCTCGGCATAGGTGAACTGGTCGATGAAGTGGCCGCCATGCTCGCGGGCCAGACGTTCGGATTCGGCGTAAATCTGCGTCGGATCCTTTACCAGATGGCTCTGGCCACCGTAGAAAGCGATCTGCGCGATCTTCTCTTTCGAGGTGGTCGCCGGCATCACCGCAATGAACGGCAAACCGAGCATGCGCGCGAAATACGCCTCGGAAATCGCCGTCGAACCGCTGGACGCCTCGATCACCGGCGCGCCGGGCTTGAGCCAGCCGTTACACAACGCATACAGGAACAACGACCGCGCCAGGCGATGCTTGAGGCTGCCGGTGGGATGACTGGACTCATCCTTGAAATACAACTCGATACCCGGGAAACCCGGTAGCGGCAAGGGGATCAGATGGGTGTCGGCGCTGCGCTGGAAGTCCGCTTCGATAATGCGGATGGCTTCGCGGGCCCACTGGCGGTTGTCGCTCATGATCATGCTCTCGTTGATTCGGGCAGAAATTGCCTCGTCACAGGCTCAGCCGCCAAGCATAGGAAAAAACCTACAGGCCTCACAGATACAGCTGAGCCTCAATATATCCGCCAACTGCTAGGCTCTGTGCAAGTGCGTGTCCGACCTTTTGCCATGTAAATGGAGAGTGACCTTGCCGCTGCGCAGAACCTTTACCCGTTTCTTTCAGCTGGAAGCGGCCAGCGGCTTGCTATTGATTGCCGCCGCCATCCTCGCCCTGATCATCAACAACTCACCGCTGTCATGGCTTTACACCGGTTTTCTCGACACCCCGGTGGTGACGCAGATCGGTGCGCTGAAAATCGCCAAGCCACTACTGCTGTGGATCAACGACGGCCTGATGGCACTGTTTTTCCTGCTGATCGGTCTGGAAGTGAAGCGCGAAGTGCTCGACGGGCAGCTGTCGAAACCGTCGCAGATCGTCCTGCCGGGGGCAGCGGCGGTCGGCGGCATGGTCGTACCGGCATTGATTTACTGGTTTCTTAACCGCGACAACCCGCCCGCCCTGAACGGCTGGGCGATTCCCACCGCCACCGACATCGCCTTCGCCCTCGGCGTACTGGCGCTGCTGGGCAAGCGTGTGCCGGTGTCGCTGAAACTGTTTCTGATGACGCTGGCGATCATCGACGACCTCGGCGCCATCGTGATCATCGCGGTCTTCTATTCCGGCGAACTTTCGAGCCTGTCGCTGGGTCTGGCGGCGGCATGCATCGCAGCGCTGGTGGCGATGAACCGGCTCGGCGTGGTCAAGCTCGGCCCGTACATGATCATCGGTCTGATCCTGTGGTTGTGCGTGCTCAAGAGCGGGGTTCACGCGACACTGGCCGGGGTCACGCTGGCATTCTGCATCCCGCTGCGCACGAAAAATGCCGAACCCTCGCCGCTGATGGCCCTCGAGCACGCGCTACATCCGTGGGTGGCCTACGGCATTCTGCCGCTGTTCGCCTTCGCCAACGCCGGGCTGTCGCTGAGTGGGGTGACCGTCGAAAGCTTCACCCATCACGTCCCCATGGGCATCGCCATCGGCTTGCTGCTGGGCAAAACCGTCGGTGTATTCGGCCTGACCTGGCTGGCGGTGAAAATCGGCATCGCCGCTCTGCCCCAAGGTGCCAATTGGGGTCAGGTGCTGGGCGTGGCGATCCTCTGCGGCATCGGTTTCACCATGAGCCTGTTTGTCGGCTCGCTGGCCTTTGAACCGGGCGTGAGCGACTACGCCGGCATGGACCGGATGGGCATTCTGACCGGTTCGATTCTGGCGGCGTTGATCGGGTATGCGGTGACGGCGGCGGCGAGTCGCCATAACGCACATTCACCTGCATAGGACCTGTGAATGGGCTCGTTGTGGCGAGGGAGCTTGCTCCCGCTGGAGCGCGAAGCGATCCCAATATTCCGGGTCTGCTGCGCAGCCCAGCGGGAGCAAGCTCCCTCGCCACAAGTCCAGGCTCGTCTGAAAACCAGCGAACAATCCCGGAGATAAATCCCCTCACCACAGGCCTGGCTTGTCTGACAAATAGCGAACAATCCCCAGCCCATTAGAGATGCGTCCTACAGCCACCCTTTGTCTGCTTCGTTAACGTCGCACAGCCCTTTCGAAGGGTTGTCGATGGATGAACGAAAGGACGCTCAGTGGCTCGCAACAAGGACATTCCCCGGGTTCCCAACCCACCGGCGGGCGACGGTCATCACGTCACCTACCGCTACATGACAGCCACCGAACTGGCCGAGCGCGACGCTCGACAAAACGCATACGACGCCATGCTGGCGCGGCAGGAGGCTTTCGAGCGCAGTCGAGAGGTTGCGGCGAAAAAGCCTGATCCGGTGCGAGCCGGGTGCGTGTTCGCCAAGTCCTGCAAATTGCCGGACGCGATCATCGATTACTCGAATCCTTCGGGGATGGTGCCGACTGACAGCCTGAAAGATTACGGCGAGTTGATCCTGCTGGGCGCTCGCGAAAGCGATGAAACCGGCGGGGTTGCCCTGAAGAAAATCGGCGCCACCGCGATTCCCGCCGGGCTGGGCAGTTTCGCCCTGGCCGGCGCCGCCTTCGAGGCGCTACCCGCTATCGCCGCCGGAACCGCTGCCGCCACCCTGGCAGGACTGGTGGCGCTGCTTATGCCTTCCAGCCTCGGCGACAGCGCGCTGTACAGCGATGAGCAACTGCGCAGCCTCAAACAGGCCCGCACACGCGTGCGCCTGCGCGTCGAACAACAGGCCGACGGCAGTCTTCGGGGCTACGGCTTCTACACCGGCAGGAATCGCGACTGGGAAATGGTCGATGTCGTGCAGTTCACCGCGCGCGGCAGCCGGTTCGTCGCCGACCTGGGTGAAGGGGTCGAACTGCTCTGGACGCCGGCGGTGGATGGCTCGGACGTTCTCGGCATTCCGGCGCTGGAGGCTGCACCGCAGGCCCCGCACATCTGGGTTTATCCACCGACGAAAGCGGCGGACGGGATTCTGGTGAATCCGGTTTATCCGCCGGAGTATCGGGATTTCATTCTGGTGTTTCCGGCGGATTCGGGGGTAGCGCCGATATACATCGTTCTGAATATTGCTGGGGATATCAAATATCATCCGGCTCCAAATTCCCTTACAGCCTTTCCTGAGGCCAAATCCGCACCAATGAAAACCTCTGTTCGTGGGGGAGGAAAAAAACGCAGGCGATGGAAGGATCTATCAGGGAAAATTTATGAATGGGATTCCCAGCACGGCAAGGTTGAGTTGTACACCAAACAAGGAAAACACCTTGGAGAATATGACCCAAGAACCGGGGAACAGACAAAGCCTGCTGACCCCAAAAGGAGAGTAGAAAAGTGAAACATATAGTTGAGGTATTTGATCAGAAAACCGAGGTTTTACTTCTAAGCGTTGATATCGCCGAACATCATGAAGACGCGCTGAAGGTAATCATGAACTGGAAGCAACCGGAAGATGAATTCGATGGGTACGACCTGTCCGAGGAACAGATTAGTATTTTGGAAGACTGGACCGGGAAAAAGCTATCAGGTGTAAATCGTATAGTTCAACTGGTATGCACCGAATGACATGTCGCTACCCAAAACTTAATCATACTGTCGATGCCTATGATAAAAAAACGTCACTCCCTGTTTTCGAAATACCTGTTCCAGACGGGAAGATCGACCAGCTCAGAACAATCATGAAGTGGACCGTGCCAGAAGACGAAATCTACGGCTACGATCTCGATCCCGAGCAAATAACACAACTCGAAGTTTTAATCGGCCGGTCATTTTACGACCCGGAATATGACTTTCAATTGAGCTGTTATGGAAGTGAGTAATACTGATTAGTCTTGACAAAAAAACCCCGACCAGTCACCTGATCGGGGTTTTCTTTTACCGCTCGTTCTCGCTTAGTGCGAAACGCGGCTGGTGCCACCGACGGTGGAGATGCGCACGCGCTCACCGACACGGAACACTTCGTTTTCCTGAACCTGTTGCACGTAGGCACGCATGCTGCCGTCGTCTTCGCGCACGGTGATTTCAACGCCTTGGGTGCGGGTCATGCCTTCTTCAGCGGCCGAGCCCAGCAGACCACCGGCTACCGCGCCGATGACCGCAGCCACGGCGCTGCCGCGACCGCCGCCGATGGCGCTGCCGCCGACACCACCGACCACTGCACCGGCGACACCGCCGATCGGGGTCTTGGTGCCTTCGATTTTCACCGGACGCAGGGATTCGATGGTGCCCATGCGAATCGTCTGCACGCGACGCGCTTCGTCACGGGAGTAGGAGTCACCGGTCAGGCTCGACTGGCAGCCGGTCAGCAACATCGCCATCGTGGAAAAGGAAGCAACCAGCAGAACAGACTTACGCATAGCATCAACTCCAAAAGAACATGTATTCATTAAACCCCGCAGCTTGACGCCTGTCACGACGCGGCCGGGATAAACTTGATTTTATTCAGGCCCGGTACAGGCACCTGCCGCCCACCCAACAGTAGCGCCAAATCGCCCAACCCGCCCTGCCGACCCAAGGATTTTTCATGGATTACGTGATCATTTTCGTCACCACCGTCGCCGGTTTGTACTTCCACGGGTGGCTGTACGTGCGGATCAAACGCTGGATGGATCGTGATCTTGCACTATCCCTGGCGGGCAATGATGACGGCAAACGCGCCTTCATGCTCGAACAGCTGGCCCATGCCCGCTCGCAGAAAATCAAACGGCAGGATCTGCCGAAGTGGCTTGAGGCCGCTGCGGCAGGCTATCCCGCTCGGTAGACTGCTTAAGGCGCCAGACGTTCAAGAATCCAGTTAGCGCCCTGCCGACGATAGTTCAGGCGATCATGCAGACGACTTGGACGGCCCTGCCAGAACTCGATGCGCTCAGGCAGCAGGCGATAGCCGCCCCAGTGTTCCGGGCAGTCAGGCTGAGTATCGCTGAAGCGTTGCTCGGTGGCCTTGAGCAAATCCTCTAGCTCGCCACGGCCGTTGATCACCCGGCTCTGCGGCGAGGCCCAGGCGCCGAGCCGGCTGCCCAGCGGACGCACTTGATAATACGCGTCGGACTCTTCAGGCGTGACCTTCACCACCCGCCCCTCAATACGCACCTGGCGCTCCAGGGTTGGCCAGAAAAACGTCATGGCCGCGAATGGATTCGCCGCCAGATGCTGACCCTTGGCGCTGTCGTAGTTGGTGAAAAAGGTGAAGCCCTGCGCGTCCAGGCCCTTGAGCAGCAGAATGCGACAATGCGGACGCCCGTCCGCATCGACCGTGGCCAGGGTCATCGCGTTGGCCTCCACCGGCGCCTGTTCGGTTTTCACCGCGTCGGCAAACCACTGGTGAAACAGCGCGAACGGCTCGCCCGGGGCTTGCGCCTCGGTCAGGCCATCCCGGGTGTAATCACGACGCATATCAGCCAGAGCCTGAGTCATGGCGCATTCCTTTTCGTTAGCGGATCACTGCTTGGCAGCATCGGTGGCAGCGACCTTCTTGTCGGTCGCTGCGGCTTTGGCCGGCTCGGTTTTCTTCACCGGAGTCTTGGCTGGAGCCTTCTTCGCAGGTGCTTTGGCTGCAGCTTTTTTCGCTGGAGCCTTTTTAGTCGCCGATGCCGCGGCTTTCTTCGCAGCAGGCGCTGGCGTTACCGGCTTGTCGACTGGCTTGACGTCCTGCGCGGCAACCAGAGTCACCGGTGCCGGAGCTGGCATGTTGTACTTGCTCAACAGCGCAACCATGGTGTTCTGCGGTGTAACCAGCAGCTCGATACGACGGTTCAAGGCACGGCCTTCAACACTGTCGTTAGCCGCGCGCGGAGCGTCGGCCCCCATGCCACGCAGCATCAGGCGGTCACGTTGCAGGCCGCTGAGGCGGAAGATCGCGGCCACCGATTGGGCGCGTTCCAGGCTGAGCTTGGTGTTATCCGCCGCGACGCCCGAGCTGTCGCTGTGACCGAGTACCAGAATCGCCGTTTTCGGATCGGCTTCGAGGATTTTGGCGACGTTGGTGAACGGGCTCAGGGTAACCGGGAGCAGCATGGCCGGACGTTTCGGGTTGAACGAGCCTTCAACCGGTGCGATCAGCACCAGCACGTTCTCACGACGTTCGAACTGCAGGTTGCTGCCTTTGATGGCGGCACGCAGACGCGGCTCATAATCGTCAAGCCAGGCTTGAGTGACTTTCGGATCCGGCATCGGCACGACTTTAGCGGCAACCTGATCTTTGGCAGTGCTCTGCTGCTTGCCGAACGGCCACCACCACTTGGTGCCTGTGTCAGCGTTGGCGTTGGCGACTACAGCCGGCTTGGCGTCGGGTTTCGCCTCAGGCTTCACTTCAGCTTTGACGTCGGGTTTCACATCAGCCTTGGCAGCCGAGTTGTCCGAACCGCCGAACGGCCAGTACCAAGGGCTGCTGCTTTCAGCCTTGGCCACGGGTGCGGTGGCGGCAGGCTTCAACGGGGCTGGGGCTGGGGCTGCCGCTGGAGCCGGTGCCTTTGCAGATGCAGATGCTGTCGCTGGAGCTGGAGCTGGCGCCGATACTGGATCTTTGGCCGCTGCTTTATCGGAAGAGCCGAACGACCACCAATTGCCGCCGTCCGCATCATTTTTAGGGGTCTGCGCACATCCGGTAATCGCAACACACAGGGCGGCCAGGGCAAGAGTGTTTTTATATGACATTGAAAATCCCCAAGATGAAGTAATTGAATCAGAGCTCTTTTGCCCGGATAAATAGACGTTTTGCATCGAAAAACCAAAACAGGCTCCATTCCTGGAGCCTGAAGTAAAGCATTACAGACAAGTGGCAAGTACCCGCGCCAGTTTCTGCGCCCGAGGGTCCATCAAGACGTACGGCCCTAGGGTATTTGTCACAAAACCAAAAGCAACATCGTGCTCCGGGTCTGCAAATCCGATGGAACCCCCGGCGCCCGGATGGCCAAACGCCCGTGGGCCCAGACCATAAGTCGCGTTCGCCACGTCGGGTTGATCAAGCATGCAGCCCAGACCGAAACGGGTTAGGGTCAGCAGGGTCTTGTCTTCGCCGAGGCTATGCTCGCGGGTCAGCTCGTTGAGCATTTCGCCGTCAAGCAGGCTGCCGTCGAGCAATCCGGCGTAAAAACCCGCCAGGCTGCGCGCATTGCCGTGGCCATTGGCCGCCGGTTGTTGCATGCGTCGCCATTCAGGCTTGTTGGTACTGGTGAGCACCGAGGGCGGATTGGTGAATGCACGAGTAGTCATGGCCGTGGGTTCACGCATGGTCACTTGCAACAGGCGCTGGGCCGCGGCATCGCCGACGTTGCCCTTGCCCCGGGCGATGTGCGCCACGCGATAAAACTCCTCGTCAGCCAGACCGACATGAAAATCCAAGCCCAATGGCTTGGCCACGCGGGCGACGATCGATTCCCCCGGCCCGCGACCGTCTGCGCGGCGCAACAACTCGCCGATCAGCCAGCCGTAAGTGATCGCGGCATAACCGTGCCCCTCACCCGGCGTCCACCACGGTGCTTCGGCCGCCAGGGCATCGACCATGGTTTGCCAGTCATAAAGGGCTTCGGGGGCGAGCAGTTCACGCAGGGCCGGCAGACCGGCCCGATGGCTGAGCAACTGGCGCAGGGTGACCGATTCCTTGCCGGCCGCCGCGAACTCCGGCCAGTAGCGGGCAACCGGAACATCCAGTTGCAGTTTGCCTTCGGCCACCAGTTGCAGCGCCGCAACGGCGGTGAAAGTCTTGGTGCAAGAGAACAGGTTGGCGATGGTGTCGCTGTGCCAGGCCTCGGTGCCGTCCTTGTCGGCGGTACCGGACCAGAGGTCGAGGACGGTTTCTCCGCCGACCTTGATGCACAACGCTGCGCCGCGTTCCTGGGGATCGTCGAACAGTGCCGCGAATGCCTCGCGCACCGCTTCGAATTGAAGCTCGTAATGTCCCTGAATCTGCACCCGCAACTCCCCCGCAAAAACACGCTACAATTGGTCGGCATTGTTCCAGTCCTTGAGGGATTTGGGAACAGCCGCAGGCTAGACGGTTGATGTTGTGGCATACGACTGATGCCATCGCCAAAAGGCCCGCTCGCACAGCAGATTCATGAACACCACAAATCCAGTGTGGGAGCGAGCCCGCTCGCGAAGAACGATAGCTCGTTCCGAGGCTTAGTGCCCATTCCCTGAGTGCCCGCCCGCATGCCCGGCGCCAGGCCCTTTGCCGGCCTCGCCCCGTCTGCCGCCTTCAGCTTCATGCGCCGGCGCAGCGGCTTTTTCGGCTTCTTTGCCCAACTGATCAAGCGCCTGCAGGTTGCTCTTGCGCACCGCCTCGACAAAGCCCTGATACGGCAGATCGGTAATCCCCACCAGACCGAAGTGCCCGTTCTCGCCGTCGAGCAGGCGTCCGGTCGCCGGTTGATCCAGATACTGGAACCAGTGCACGCCGACGATCGACGGCTCGTTCAACGCCTGTTTGAGGAAGTTGGCATAGGCCGGCCCGCGATCTTCTTCCCGTGCCAGTTGCGTTACGCCGCCCCAGAACGGCCCACGGTCAGCCGAGCCGAAATTGAATTCGGTGATCAGCACCGGTTTGTCGAGGGCGCGCAAGGCGGCGAAGTCATACCCGTCCTGCGGCTTCAGCGTGTACATATTGAAACTCAACACGTCGCAATACTGCGCGCAGGACGCTACCGCTTCCGGGGTGCTGGTGGCAAAACGGCCGCCGAGCAGCAGCTGATTCGGCGCGTGCCATTTCAACGAGTCAGAGATGGTCTTGAAGTAGGTATCGGCGAACACCTTCTGGAAGTATTTGAAGTCGTTTTCGATTTCCGGGTGCTCCGGATTCGGCATCGGCGGCACGAAACCCGGGTCTTCCATCAACTCCCACGCCGGCAGATCAATGCCCCACGCTTTCGACAGACCTTCCTGGTTGCGGTACTTGTCGCGCAGTTGCTTGAGGAACGCGCGTTTGGCTGGCACGTCGGTGGTCATTTTCAACGTGCCGTAGGCCAGGGCGTAGCGCGACTG
Source organism: Pseudomonas sp. 14P5.3.2 (assembly GCF_057799175.1). Classification (NCBI taxonomy): domain Bacteria; kingdom Pseudomonadati; phylum Pseudomonadota; class Gammaproteobacteria; order Pseudomonadales; family Pseudomonadaceae; genus Pseudomonas; species Pseudomonas sp. 14P5.3.2. Next base: position 16,508 of record NZ_JBYOKU010000038.1, read on the forward strand.
CGGATCGTCGCCGGGACCGGCCCAGGCCAGTTCGTTGTCGGCGTAGTACCCGATCAACCATGGATCATCGCGGTGATCACGGGCAGCGATGGCCACGGCACGCTCGGTAGCCATGGCGAAACGCGGGTCGAACGGGTCAGGCATGCCGCCCCACCAGTCTGTGCCGGTGCTGATGCTGGTGTAGTCGCCGACGATCGACAGCGGCAAGGTGTACGGCACCCGCTCAGCGTCGCCCAGCGAATCGGCACTCCAGTTGCCAACCGTGTTGAAACCCCAGGCTTGCAGACGATCAAGGGTGTGCGCGGCCCACTTCTGCTCATCGACCGTGGCTTTGCATGGCGCGGCGCTCGTCGGCTCGGCTGCCGGTTCGGCGGGTGCCTGCGCTGCGCAAGGTTCGCCGTACAGGCGTTGCAGGTTGGCGCCGTAGAAATCGTACCAGCGCCCGGCGTTGTAGCCACGGCCCTGGTCGGCGCCGTTGCCGCCACGGTTGTCGCCATCGCCGAAATGGCTGGCAAGTGGATCGTCTGGTTTTGGCAGCGATTCGAACATCCACTCACGCCCGGCGACGTAGGTCTGGTTGACCTGCGGGCTGACGGTGTTGACCCCCAGCGAATAGAACGGATGCCCTTCCGGCGTCACCAGATACCAGCGCCCGTCACGCTTTTCGGTGCGGAAAAAGCCGCTGGCCTTGAACGCCGGGCCTTGGTTCCAGCCACCGAATTTGTCCAGCGAAGACTTTTCGCGCTCGGCCAGCCAGGTTTTCAGCTGTTGCTGTTCCTTGGCGGCGGCGGATTTCAGTTGTTCATCGCTGCTGACTTTTTCCGGCCATTTGCTGCGGGTCGACTGCCCGTAAGCGTCCACCAGATTGCCATACACGGCCTGAGTCACGGCATCGCCGTCCTGCACGCCGAAACGCTCGAGCAGCAGGCTCTGAGCGGCTTTCGGCTGATCCATCCACAGGCTCACCGACACCACCTGACTGCGGTCCAGTTCACCGCTGCTGCTGGCCAGCAGAATCCGCTGGCCATCGACGGTCATCGGCATCGGCGGCCCGGCCTTCATGCCCTGGCTCAGCGGCGAAGTCGCCACCAACGGCACCAGCAGGGTTTGCGCGGGTCCGGCCGGCAAGTCGACGCGGCTGGTCAGCGTCTGGCCGTTGTTGCTCTGGATTTGCACGTAAACCGTCACGGCCCAGTTCATTGCGCTCTGCAGACGCAGGCTCATCATGCCCGACTGCGACCAGTCCCAGGCGCCGGTCTGCGGGGTCAGGCGCAGGGTCGGCCGGGCTACCGGGTTGAACGTCACCCGGCGCAGCACTTCACCTTCCGGGGTTTGCTCGGCGTTGGCTTGTGGCAGGTCAGTGTTTTCAGTGACGACTTTCACCACGTCGGCAGGACGGACGAAGTTGAACAGGGTCTGCTGACCGGCAGGCGCCGCCAGCAACGGGGCGGCGAAGATCAAGGCAAACACGGCAGGCAACGAGCGGCGAATCATAAGAACGGAGTTCTCCCTAACGACCAAAAGGCCAATGGAAAAGCGATGGCGGAGAGATAGACAACGCGGCGGGCAAAACTGCCCACCGTTGTCTCAGGATATTTCACGACGGAATGGCGGCAACGCATTGAGGATCGCCTTGCCGTAGCGCTGGGTGACCAGGCGCCGATCGAGCAAAGTGATGGTGCCGCGGTCTTCTTCGGTACGCAGCAGACGCCCGCAGGCCTGGACCAGTTTCAGCGAAGCGTCGGGCACCGAAATTTCCATGAACGGATTGCCGCCACGGGCCTCGATCCACTCCGACAGCGCCGCCTCGACCGGATCGTCCGGCACCGAGAACGGGATCTTGGCGATCACCACGTGCTCGCAGTAGGCCCCGGGCAAGTCCACCCCTTCGGCGAAACTGGCGAGGCCGAACAGCACGCTGGAATCACCGCCATCGACCCGCGCCTTGTGCTTGTTCAGGGTTTCCTGTTTCGACAGGTTGCCTTGAATGAACACTTGCTTGCGCCAGTCGCGGTCGAGGCCATCGAACACGTCCTGCATCTGTTTGCGCGAGGAGAACAGCACCAGCGTGCCGCGCGAGCCTTCGACCAGATCAGGCAATTCGCGGATGATCGCGGCGGTGTGAGCCGCGGCGTCGCGTGGGTCGGCCTTCAGATCCGGCACCCGCAGCACGCCGGCGTCGGCATGATGAAACGGGCTCGGCACCACGGCAGTGACCGCTTTTTTCGGCAGACCGGCGCGCATGCGGAAACGGTCGAAGGTGCCCAGTGCCGTCAAGGTTGCCGAGGTCACCAGGCAGCCGTAAGCCACGTTCCACAGGCTGCGACGCAAGGTTTCTGCAGCGAGAATCGGGCTGGCGTTGACCTCGATGTCGAACAGCGAACCGCTTTCGGCCAGTGTCAGCCAGCGCGCCATCGGCGGGCTGTCTTCCGGATCTTCGGCGGTAAATGCAGTCCACAGTTCCCAGTTGCCCGAAGCCCGGGACAACAGGCTGCCGAACAGTGGATACCACTCCTCGGCCTGATTGCTGGCGATGCCGATGTTGACCTCGCCGTCCATGCCTTCCTTGAGCAGGTCGGTCAGACGGGTGAACAGATCGTTGAGCCGCGAGTAGCCCTTCTTCAGCTCGATGCCCATCTCGCGCATGTGCTCGGGAATCACCCCGCCGACGAAACGATGGCGTGGCCGCTCGCGACCTTCGACGTCTTCGCCGGGCTTGAAATCGGCGATCTGCTCGCACGCGGTGAACATGAACTGCTGCTGGGTCTTGATCTCCCGCGCCAGCTCCGGCACCTGCTCGATCAGCTTGCCGAGATCCCCCGGCAACGGATGCTGGGCCAGCAGTTTGGTGAGGTTCTTCGCGGTGGTTTCCAGCCAGTCGGCAGTGGAACGCAGGCGCGTGTAGTGGGCGAAGTGGCCGATGGCCTTGTCCGGCAGGTGGTGGCCTTCGTCGAACACATAAATGGTGTCGCGCGGATCGGGCAGCACCGCACCGCCGCCGAGGGCCAGGTCGGCCAGCACCATGTCGTGGTTGGTGACGATCACGTCGACCTTGCCCATGCCTTCGCGCGCCTTGTAGAACGCGCACTGGCCGAAGTTCGGGCAATGACGGTTGGTGCACTGACTGTGATCGGTGGTCAGGCGCGCCCAGTCGGCGTCTTCCAGCGCGTTGGGCCAGCTGTCGCGGTCGCCGTCCCACTTATTGCCGGCAAGCTTCTCGATCATGCTGGTGAACAGCTTCTGACTGGCCTCGTCGACCTCGATCTTGAAGCCTTCTTCTTCGAACAGCTGGGCGGTGGCGGTTTGCGCGTGGCCTTCCTGCAGCAGCATGTCGAGCTTGGACAGGCACATGTAGCGGCCACGGCCCTTGGCCAGCGCGAAACTGAAGTTCAGCCCGCTGTTGCGCATCAGGTCGGGCAAATCCTTGTAGACGATCTGCTCTTGCAGGGCCACGGTCGCGGTGGCGATCACCAGGCGCTTGCCGGCCAGCTTCGCCGTGGGGATTGCCGCCAGGCTGTAGGCCACGGTCTTGCCGGTACCGGTGCCGGCTTCCACCGCGACAATTGCGGGGTCGCCACTGCGCCGGCCTTCGTCGTCGGTGTCGATATCCCCGAGGACTTTGGCGATTTCAGCGATCATCAGGCGCTGGCCATAACGCGGCTTGAGGCTCTTGGCTTCAAGAAAACGCGAATAGGCGCCCTGGATCGTGGTTTTGAGTTCAGTGCTGATCATTGATTGTCGGGCGCAAAAACGCTGGATAAATTTTCAGTGGTTTCGGATGGCGGCTATCATACCCCGCTAATTAATCCCGCGCAGAACGGAGTGCCCCAATGACACCTTTTAGCCTCGTTTATCCGCTGCATGTCTTGTCCGCCCTGGTCTGGGTCGGCGGCATGTTTTTCGCCTGGATGGTCCTGCGCCCGGCGGCTGTAAAGGCTCTCGACGGCCCTGCCCGCCTGACCCTGTGGGTGGAAGTGTTTCAAGGTTTTTTCCGCTGGGTCTGGGTCGCGGTGATCCTGTTGCCGATCAGCGGCGTCGGCATGTTGCATTTGCAGCACATCGGCTTCGAGACCGCGCCTAAGTATGTGCAAGTGATGATCGGGCTGTATGTGGTGATGACGGCGCTGTTTATCCGGATTCAGGGCCTGATGCTGCCGGAGTTGCGCAAAGCGGTGGAGGCGAAAGACTGGCCCGCGGGTGCGGCGGTGCTGGGGCGGATTCGCCGGGTGGTGGGGATCAATCTGATTGTCGGGTTGGTGCTGGTGGCGATTGCGGCGGCGCGGCCGATGTTCTGACCCGCTGACGACAGGTACTATTTGTGGCGAGGGAGCTTGCTCCCGCCGGGCTGCGCAGCAGCCCCAAATCAGCTGGCGCGTTCAATCTGATGGAGCGCGGTATCTGGGATGGGGCCGCTACGCGACCCAGCGGGAGCAAGCTCCCTCGCCACAATTGTGAATAGTGCTGTTATTTAGAGGCGTTGCACGGTCACCGCACCCGCCGCCCCCACCGGCCCTGGCTGACCATCAGCCCCGGCCTTGCCGTTCTTGCCGCCATCAGCGCGATACACCAGGCAACCCTTGGACTTGCCGCCTTGGCCGGCCTTGCCGCCGACACCCGCCGGACCACCGGCGCCGCCAGCGACGTCGACTTTGATCAGCTCGGCCGGAAACTCGCGGGGCACTTCCAGGCGCACCAGCGCACCCGGAGCACCGGGTTGGCCGTCGCTGCCATTGCTGCCATCAAAACCGTGTCCGGCTTCGCCCCAGGTACAGCCCGGATCTTCACCGTTGCCGCCATCCAGACCGACAAAACCTGGTGCGCCGGTACCGCCACGGGCATCGACAAACAGCTTGGGTGCGGTCAACGCCTTGAACTGTAGATTCAGATTACGCCCGGCACGCGCGGCTTTTTCATAGGTCCCCGGTGCCCCGCGTGCGGTGATCAGGCTGCCTTCGCTCAGTTCGGCGCGAATGACTTTCATGTCCAGCGCCTGTTCACTCGGGACGATCGCGATGCGTGCTTCATGGCCCAGGCGCAGTTCGCCGACGGTCAGTTCGGTCACATTGGCAGGAATCAGCAAGGTGCCGTAATCGGCGACTTCGAGTTTTTCCAGCTGCAAGGTGCTGGCGGTGTTGGGCAGGCGCATCAGGGAATTGGTTTCGACACTGACCACCTGGGCGCAGGCCAGGGGACTGATGAATGCAGCGAGCAGGCAAAGTTTACGCATGGGAAGAAGCCTCCGGAGCGGCCGGGGCCGGGATGGTTTGCAGGTGGAAAACGCCAAACAGCAGGATCAGCAGACGGTCACGCCACGGGTTGGCACGCCCCTCGAGGCGAGAGAACAGCAACTCCAGCACATGCAGCGCCAGCAACAAGCCGCCGGCCAGATTGACCAGCAGATGCAGCGGATGCACAAACGGCATCAGCAGATTGAGCACTACCACGCACCAGAACAGCAGGGTCAGCAAACGCCCCAGCCCCCAGAAAACCTTCATACGCTCCCCCGTGTCGGAATTATTCTTTGGGCGCACAGTAACGGCTTACACGGGGGATAAGCCAGAGGGGCAAAAGAAAAAACTTTTGTCAGTCGTCGGATCGCTGCCGGTTCGACGATGATCGTCGCCCGGCAGCTCTAGCCTGCGGACTACAGACAAGTCTCAGCGATTGATATGCAACTCGACCCGACGGTTTTTCGCCCGTCCTTCTTCGGTCGCATTGTCAGCCACCGGCTCACTCTCGCCGCGTCCCTCACTGGTCAGTTTGTTCGGCGCCAGACCCTGGCTCAGCAAGTAGGCGGCAACACTGCTCGCGCGGCGTTCGGAAAGCGCCTGGTTATAGGCGTCCGAACCTTTGCTGTCGGTATGCCCGATAACCTTGATGCTCACCACGTCGGCGTTGCGCAATTTGTCCATCAGCGTATCGAGCTGGGCTTTGGCTGCCGGGGTCAGATCCGATTTGTCGAAATCGAACAACACATTGCCGGCATCGCTGAGGGTGATGACTTCGGTTTGCGGCGCTACAGGCTCCGCAGGTTTTTCGGTCACAGGATATTGCGGCAACGGGCAACCACGGTGATCGACCGGCGTATTGGGCGGTGTGTCCGGGCAACGATCACGACGGTCGAACACGCCATCGCCGTCTTCATCGCCATCCTGGGCGTAACAGATCAGTCCGCCAGTCAGAATCCCCAGCGCTGCGCCGCCACCGGCCCAGCCGCCACTTTCAATCGCGCCGAGCCCACCGCCGACCAAGCCGCCAATGAGGCTGCAGATCGGCCATGTACGTTGATTGAGCGGGGCATCGCCATCGCTATGAGTGGCGCAACCGGTGAGCAAGCTGCCCAGCAGCAGCACCGGCAAGACGGACCTTGGGAAAACAGTCATTGTGAAAGCTCCTGTGTCACCGGCCCATACCGGTTACACAGGAGTAAAGACCCGCATCCGCGACTGCACAAGCCGCGGATGCGAGAGGGGCTAGCGGACGATTTTGATTTCGGTACGACGGTTCTGTGCACGACCGTCAGCGGTTTTGTTATCCGCCACTGGTTGGCTTTCACCCATGCCCGATACCGAGACGAAGCTGGCACGCGGCACACCTTGCGAAATCAGGTATTCCACCACCGAGTGCGCGCGACGATCCGACAGTTTCTTGTTGTAGGCATCGCTGCCGACGCTGTCGGTGTGGCCGGTCACGGTCAGTTGCGCCGTGGACGACTCTTGTTTCAGGCGCGTGGCGACTTTGTCCAGAACCTGTTTGTCGGCACCGGTCAGGGTGGCTTTGTCGAACTGGAAGTGCACATCACGAATAACGATGGTTTCTTCCCTGACAATGACCGCCTCTTCTACCACTGGCGCAGGGGCCGGTGGAGGGCAGCCGTCAGCATCGACTTGCACACCTTTAGGCGTGTGCGGGCACTTGTCGCGACTGTCCGGCACACCATCGCCGTCTTCATCGCCATCACCGTGCACCCAGCAATAGGCGGCTGCCGTACCGCCGACCAAGAGTGCGCCGTAGCCGGCCCACGCCGAACTTTCCGTCGCGCCGAGGCCCGCACCGACCACACCGCCGACCGCCGCACAGGTCGGCCAGTCGGTTTTCTGCAAACCTGCGCAACCAGTCAACACACTGGTTAGCAGAATCAAAGGTAACGCTGTCCGAACTATGCTCATCTGGTTTTCTCCTGAGGGATCGGCTTAGAACCGATTCACGGAGTAAAGACCGGAGTTTTAATCTCCGCCAGCAATAGGCCAGCGTCATTTGGGACCGTGTTCACAGGGATTTGGCACTTTTGCCATACGCGACAAAACGGGGTCTAGGCCGGATCCGTCTGGCGCGCTAGTCTTGGCGATCTGATTGAGGAGCTTCGATGAACGTCGCCATTTCTTCGCGCACGCCGCAACAGGCGCTGGCCGCTTTACTGGATCGCTATGCACCGGCGCGTCTGCTGCTGATCGGCGCCAGCGAATTTCCGGCGCTCGCCGCGTTCAAGCAGGCGCACCCGGACTGCTGCGTCGCCCACGCCGAACCCGGTGCGTTGCCCGCCGAACTCGCGGCACGGCGCTTCGATCTGGCGCTGGTGGTCGATTGCCTGGAGCATCTGCCCAAGCGTGACGGCCTGAATCTGCTGGGCGGGATCCGCAACCTCAATGCCAGCCGCATCGCTGTGCTGGCAGACCTGCCGGCCAGCGGCTGGCAGGAGACCGATTTCTATTCACTGGCGCTGCAAGCCAGCGAACGTTTTCAGCGTGACGAGCAGGTACTGACCCTGTTCACCTACGATCTGCTTGACTACAAACAAGTCCCCGACTGGCTCAACTCGCGGTTCTGGGCCAATCCGGAAAACTTCGGGAAATACTGGTGGTAATGCAATGAGTACAGCCATTTGCCCGTGCGGCAGCGGCAACCTGCTGGAGGCCTGCTGCGGTCACTATCACGAAGGCCATCCCGCGCCGTGCGCCGAAGCCCTGATGCGTTCGCGCTACAGCGCCTATGTGCTGGGGCTGATCGATTATCTGGTGGCAACCACCCTGCCCGCCCAGCAGGCGGGTCTGGATCGGCAGTCGATCAGCGCCTGGAGCGCGCAAAGCACCTGGCTCGGCCTCGAGGTCGAAAGCTCGGAAGTGTTCGGCGGCCAGCCCGAGCACGCCTTTGTCACCTTTACCGCGCGCTGGCACGACAGCCAGGGCGAACACAGCCACCGCGAGCGCTCATCTTTCGTGCAAAACAGCGGGCGCTGGTACTTCATCGACCCGACCGTGCAGTTGAAGCTGGGGCGCAATGACAGTTGCCCGTGCGCAAGCGGACAGAAGTTCAAGAAGTGCTGTGCAGGGTATTTCGGCGCATAGGCCTGCAATTTTTTTAGCGTCTAGACTGGCTGCAAAGGGAGTTCAACCATGCTCGGTCGTTGGCGCACATTCCAGTTCTTCACGTTGATGCTGTTGCTGAACCTCGGCGGTTGCGCCTCGTGGTTCAGCGACGACAGCGTCGACCCAGCCGTGCACCTGGTGAAAGTCGAAGTGGTGCGGGCCAAGTTGCTCGAACAGAAATTCATCCTGCACTTTCGTATCGACAACCCCAACGACAGCGACCTGACCGTGCGCGGTATGGAATATCGCATTCATCTGGCGGATCTGCTGCTGGCCGAAGGCGAGCATGAACACTGGATCACCGTGCCCCCCAAAAGCAGCGCGTTCTACCGGATACCGATCCGCACCAACCTGTGGCCACGAGTGAAGGACGTGGTGAAAATGCTCAAGAGTCCGCACCAGCAGGTGCCTTATCAACTGCAGGGCGAGATGGAAACCGGTTTATTCATCGCTCACTACGTGCACCTGGAGCGCAATGGCGTGATAATCCCGGCCGATTTAATTCCGGAGCACAACCGATGACTCAGCAACCTCACGTCCATGGCCCTGACTGCAACCACGATCATGACCATCATCACGATCATGACCATGGCCATGTCCACGGCCCGAACTGCGGCCACGCTCACCAGGAACCGGTGCGCAACGCCCTGAAAGACGTCGGCCGCAACGACCCTTGCCCGTGCGGCAACGGCAAGAAATTCAAGAAGTGCCACGGCGCTTGATGTTTCAGGTGAAGTCCTTCTTCGCCTGACAAGCCGCCTTCGCGAGCAAGCCCGCTCCCACATTCGACCGCATTCCTGCTGACTGAACGCAGTCGACTGTGGGAGCGGGCTTGCTCGCGAAAGGGCCGGCACATTCACCCCAAACTGTTCAGACAGCCGCCAGAATCTGCTTCGCACTGACCACCGTCGCATACTCCCCCTGCAAATTCCCCAGCGACATCCCGTGCACCTCTTCGGCTGAGCGCGGTGTGCCGAAGTAATCGGCCTTGTCGAAGGTGAAACACGCATCCTCCGCCACCCACGCCTCAAATCCCAGATTGCCCGCCGTGCGCGCCGTGGATTCCACCGAATTGTTGGTGGCCACGCCAACAATGATCAATTGCCCGATCCCCGCCTCACGCAATTGAGATTCCAGCCCTGTGGCGCAAAACGCATCCGGCACACGTTTCTGGATCAGCCACTCGCCTTGCTGCGGCGCAAACCGTGGCTGAAACTCCACCCCCGGTTGTTCGGGCCAGAACACCGAATCCGGCGAATGCGACAGATGCTGCACATGAATCACCGGTCGCCCGCGGCTGCGCCATGCCCCCAGCAAGTCGAGCATGCGTTCTTCGGCCTGCGGATTATTCCGCCGCCCCAGGCGCGACTCCAGAATGCCTTGTTGCTGGTCGATGATGATCAGTGCCGCGTTGGCCTTCAGCTCCATGGCGATTTTTCTCACGGGGGTCATTGAATTTTCCGCAGTTCAGCATCACCTGCAATTATTAAGCAAGCTATCGAACACACGGGACCACCTGCTGCCGGCGTTTGCTCTACGCAACCAAGCCAATTGTTGATCTGGAGTTTGCAATGATCGATCTGTATTACTGGACCACCCCCAACGGCCACAAAATTTCGCTGTTCCTCGAGGAGGCTGGCCTGCCTTACAAGGTGCATCCGATTAACATCAGCCAGGGCGAGCAGTTTCAGCCACACTTTCTGAAGATCGCGCCGAACAATCGGATTCCGGCGATCGTCGACCACGAACCGGCCGATGGCGGTGAGCCGCTGTCGCTGTTCGAGTCCGGAGCGATCCTGCTGTATCTGGCGGAGAAGACCGGCAAATTCCTGCCCAAAGACCTGCGCGGCCGGCAAACCGCGTTGCAATGGTTGTTTTGGCAGATGGGCGGCCTGGGGCCGATGGCCGGGCAGAATCATCACTTCAGCCAGTTCGCCGCGGAAAAAATTCCTTACGCGATCAAACGCTACATCGACGAAACCGCGCGCCTCTACGGCGTGTTGAACAAGCAACTGGCCGATCACGAATTCGTCGCCGGCAGCGAATACAGCATCGCCGACATGGCGATCTACCCGTGGATCGTCTCGCACAAGTGGCAGAGCCAGAACCTTGAAGACTTCCCACACGTGTTGCGCTGGTTCAACCGGATCAAGGAGCGTCCGGCGACGGTGCAGGCGTATGCCTTGGTGCAGCAGATCAACCCGCCGAAAGCCTGATTGAAGCGCAAAAGATCGCAGCCTTCGGCAGTTCCTGCAGGGTGTACTCAATCCAATGCAGGCGTTGCCGCAGGCTGCGATCTTTTCCATTCGACAGAAATACACAAATAACCCCTGCCCCCGCTTGCGCGGCCACCTCCTGCTCACTAACGTAGCGGCTTTATTGCGCCCCCAGCCTCTACACCCCCGCAGGAGCTTTGCCATGGCCTCGCCAGCCCTTACACATTTTCTTCCCCGGTTCGGCGTTGCCGCAGCAGTGACCGGTGTCTTGAGCCTGTCCGGTTGCCAGACCTGGAACGCTCAGGACACCCTCCCGCCCACCTCCGGCGTGCAACCGCTCAAGGGCCTGGCGCAGAACGTTTCGGTGCGACGCAATGCCCAAGGCATGCCGTTGATCGAGAGCAACAGTTTCCACGACGCACTGTTCAGTCTCGGCTATGTTCATGCCAGCGACCGCATCAACCAGATGGTCACCCTGCGCCTGCTGGCTCAGGGACGTCTGGCGGAAATGTCCGGGCCGTCGATGCTCGACGCCGACCGCTACATGCGTGCGGTCAACCTGAAGAAAAGCGCCGCCGAGCTTTACAAGGCTTCGTCGCCACGGCTCCAGCGCTTCTTTGAAGTCTATGCACGGGGCGTCAACGCCTACCTGTTCCGCTACGCCGACAAGTTGCCGGGCGACCTCGCCTCCAGTGGCTACAAGCCGGAATACTGGAAACCGGAAGATTCGGCGCTGATCTTCGCGCTGCTGAACTTCAGCCAGTCGGCCAACCTGCCGGAAGAGATCTCATCCCTGGTGCTGGCGCAAACCGTGACCAGCGACAAACTCGCCTGGCTGACCCCGTCCGCACCCGATGAAAATCTGCCACTGGCCGAGGCCGACAAGCTGCAAGGCCTCAAGCTCAACGGGCAGATCCCCGGTCTCACCGAGCTGAGCAATGCCAGCCAGCAATTGGCAGCGATGAATCTGCTGGGCGCCAGCACGTCGAACAACTGGGCGATCGCCCCGCAACGCAGCCGCAGCGGCAAGAGCATTCTGGCCAGCGACAGCCATGGCCCACTGGCGGCACCGTCGCTGTGGAGCTTCGTGCAGATCCGCGCGCCGAAATATCAGGCTGCCGGTGTCACCGTCGCCGGTCTGCCGATGATCCTCGGCGGTTTCAACGGCAAAGTCGCGTGGAGCGCCACCAGCGTGCTCGGTGACAACCAGGACCTGTTCCTGGAAAAGATCCGCCGTCAGGGCAACAGCCTGACCTATGAGGTCAACGGCAAGTGGCAACCGCTGGGCGTGCGCAACGAAACCTATTTCGTCAAAGGCCAGCGGCCGATTCGCGAAGCGGTGTACGAAACCCGCCACGGCGCGCTGCTCAATAGTGCCCAGGCCGCACAAGGCAATGGTTTTGGCCTGGCCCTGCAAACACCGAGCTTCACCGACGACAAATCGCTGGACGCGTTTTTTGACCTGACCCGCGCGCAGAACGTTGAACGCGCCTCGGACGCCAGTCGCGAGATCCGCGCCATCGCCCTGAACATGGTGTTCGCCGACGCCAGCAACATCGGCTGGCAAGTCACCGGGCGTTTCCCCAACCGTCGCGAAGGCGAAGGCCTGCTGCCATCGCCGGGCTGGGAAGGTCGCTACGACTGGGACGGTTACGCCGACCCGATGCTGCACCCGTACGATCAGGACCCGACCCAAGGCTGGCTCGGCACCGCCAACCAGCGCGTCATTCCCCATGGCTACGGCATGCAACTGTCCAACTCCTGGGCGGCGCCGGAGCGCGGCGAACGTCTGGCGGAACTGGCCGGCAGCGGCAAACAGGACGGTCGCAGCGTGATCGCCATGCAGTACGACCAGACCACGACGTTTGCCGCCAAGCTGAAAAAAATGTTCGAAGCGCCGGGCATGAAGCAGCCGCTGAAACAGGCGATTGACGCCCTGCCGGAAGCCGATCGCAGCAAGGCTCGCGAGGCCTTGACCCGATTGATGGCGTTCGACGGCAAGCTCAGCCCGACGTCGGCGGATGCGGCGATCTACGAGTTGTTTCTGCAAGAAAGCATGAAGCAGATCTTCCTCGACGAACTTGGCCCCGAGTCCAGCCCGGCGTGGAAAGCCTTTATCGCCAATGGCGACTTGTCCTATTCGGCGCAGGCCGATCACCTGCTGGGGCGTGAAGACAGCCCGTTCTGGGATGACATCCGCACACCGCAAAAAGAAGACAAGGCACAGATTCTGGCGCGCAGTCTGGCGGCCGCGATCAACGCTGGAGACAGTCAGTTGGGTGGCGATCACAAGGCCTGGCAGTGGGGCAAACTGCATGGCTACACGTGGAAAAACGCCAACGGCCAGACCGTTCGCGGGCCGCTGGCAGCCGGCGGCGATCACACCACGCTCAATACCGCGGCGTTTGCCTGGGGCAAGGACTTCAACACCACGCGGGCGCCGTCGATGCGTTTCATCGTCGACTTCAGCCAGAGCGAGCCGCTGATGGGCCAGAACGGCACCGGCCAGTCCGGCAACCCGGCGAGCCCGAACTACCTCAACGGCATCGATGCGTGGCTCAAGGGCCAGTACATCGGCTTGCCGATGCAGCCGCAGAACTTTGACCGGGTGTATGGCAAGACGCGCTTGACCCTGACTCCGGGCAAATAAACACAATCCCTCCCTGTGGGAGCGGGCTTGCTCGCGAAGGCGTCGTGTCAGGCGATTTTGTATTGCCTGACACACTGCATTCGCGAGCAAGCCCGCTCCTACATTGGTTTTGCATCGCCTGGGAAATAATCGATAGAACTTCCGGACTCCCGCCAACCTCTTAGCTAACAAGCCCTCCATTCTGGTAACGACATGGACCTTGTTATCGCCCGCCCCGAAGGTTTGTATTGCCCGGCCGGGGACTTCTACATTGACCCGTGGCGCCCGGTCGAGCGCTCGGTGATCACCCATGCCCACGGCGATCACGCCCGTAACGGCAATCAGCACTACCTTGCCAGCAGCGCCAGCGAAGGGATTTTGCGTGCGCGTCTGGGTCAGGACATCAACCTGCAAACCCTCGCCTACGGCCAGCGGCTGACCCACCACGGGGTGACCTTGAGTTTCCATCCCGCCGGGCATGTGCTCGGTTCAGCCCAGGTGCGCCTGGAATACGGCGGCGAAGTCTGGGTCGCGTCGGGGGATTACAAGATCGAACCCGATGGCACCTGTGCGCCGTTCGAACCGGTGCGCTGCCACACCTTCATCACCGAATCGACGTTCGGCCTGCCGATCTACCGCTGGCAGCCGCAGGCGCAGGTGTTCAGCGAGATCAATCAGTGGTGGCAGGCGAACATCGCGGCGGGCAAGGCCAGCGTGCTGCTCTGTTATTCGTTCGGCAAAGCCCAGCGGATTCTGCACGGGATCGACGCCAGCCTCGGCCCGATCCTCAGCCACGGCGCGGTCGAGCCGCTGAACCGGGTCTACCGCGAGGCCGGCGTGTATCTGCCGCCGACGATCTACGCTGGCGACATCAAAAAGTCCGACCCGATCATGCGTCAGGCGCTGGTCATCGCCCCGCCCTCGGCCGGTGGCAGCACCTGGATGCGCCGTTTCGGTGATTTCAGTGATGCCTTCGCCAGCGGCTGGATGCGTCTGCGCGGTACTCGGCGGCGTCGTGGGGTGGATCGCGGCTTTGTGCTGTCGGACCACGCCGACTGGCCGGGCCTGCTCTGGGCCATCGAGCAGACCGGCGCCGAGCGCGTGATGGTGACCCACGGTTCGATCGGCGTGCTGGTGCGCCATCTGCGTGAACAAGGCCTGGACGCGCAGGGTTTCAACACCGAGTACGGCGACGACGAAGAGGAAAACATCGACGCCGAACCTGCCATCGCCGAGGTGCAAGCATGAAAGCCTTCGCCGAGTTGTACGCCGAACTCGACGCCACCACGTCCAGCAACGCCAAACTGGCGGCGATGCAAAGTTACTTCGCCCAGGCTGCACCGCAGGACGCGGCGTGGGCGGTGTACTTTTTGTCCGGCGGGCGCCCACGGCAATTGGTGCCGGTGCGCATCCTGCGCGAACTGGCGGTGGAGGTATCTGGGCTGCAACCGTGGCTGTTCGAGGAAAGTTATCAGTCCGTCGGCGATCTGGCGGAAACCATTTCCCTGGTGCTGCCGGAAAATTCGCACAGCTCCGCGGCGGGCCTCGCCGAATGGATCGAAGACAAGCTGCTGCCTCTGCGCGGTGAAACCCCGGAATACCTCGCCCGCCAACTGCCCGCCCTGTGGGCGCAACTGGATCGGCCGAGCCTGATGCTGTGCATCAAGCTGATCACCGGCAGCTTCCGCGTCGGCGTATCGAAATTGCTGGTCACTCGCGCTCTGGCGTCAATGGCCGGCCTCGACAGCAAACGCGTGGCGCAGCGGCTGGTGGGTTACACCGACCTGTCGAACCGGCCGAACGCGGCCAGCTACCTGAAACTGATCGCGCCGGAGTCCGCCGACGAACACGCCCAGCGTGGCGGCCAGCCCTACCCGTTCTTCCTCGCGCATGCCTTGTCGCAACCGGTCGAGGAATTTGAAGGGCTGCTCGGGCCGGCGAGCCACTGGCAGGTGGAATGGAAGTGGGATGGCATCCGCGCGCAGGTGGTCAAGCGCGAGGGTCGGCTGTGGGTCTGGTCGCGGGGTGAAGAACTGGTGACCGAGCGTTTCCCCGAGTTCGACACACTGGTTCACGCGTTACCCGACGGCACGGTGATCGACGGGGAAATCGTGGTCTGGAAAAGCACTCATCCGAGCACCGAAGACGCCTTCGATCCGCAATCGAGCGCACCGCCGGCGGTGCAACCGTTCGCCCTGCTGCAGCAACGCATCGGGCGCAAAACCCTCGACAAAAAAATCCTCGAAGAAGTGCCGGTGGTGGTGCTCGCCTACGACTTGCTGGAATGGCGGGGCGAGGACTGGCGCAACCGTCCGCAGGCCGAACGGCGGGCGCAACTGGAACAAGTCATCGCCCACGGTAACAACCCGGTGTTACTGCCCTCGCCGATTCTGACCGGCAGCGACTGGTTCGACCTCGCCCGTCAGCGTGAAGCCTCACGCCGACTGGGGGTCGAGGGCATGATGCTCAAGGCCCGCGACGCCCTGTATGGCGTGGGCCGGACCAAGGACATGGGCGTGTGGTGGAAGTGGAAGGTTGACCCGTTCAGCGTCGATGCGGTGTTGATCTACGCCCAGCGCGGACATGGCCGGCGCGCCAGTCTGTACAGCGATTACACCTTCGCCGTGTGGGACGGCCCGCCAGAATCCAGCCAACGGGCGCTGGTGCCGTTCGCCAAGGCCTATTCGGGGCTGACCGACGAGGAAATGCGCCAGGTCGACAGCATCGTGCGCAAGACCACCGTGGAAAAATTCGGCCCGGTCAGCAGCGTCAAGCCGAGTCTGGTGTTCGAACTGGGTTTCGAAGGCATCGCCCTGTCGCGACGGCACAAGAGCGGGATCGCCGTGCGCTTTCCGCGAATGCTGCGCTGGCGGCAGGACAAGACGGTGGATGAGGCCGACAGCCTGGCGACGCTGCAGGATTTGCTGGCCTGACCCGGTTTCCGGGGACACCGATCACATTTAACTGGATGAACGCCCTGTGGCGAGGGAGCTTGCTCCCGCTCGACTGCGCAGCAGTCGCAAAAAGACGGCCTGTCTGAAAAATCCAGGGGAGTGCTTCGCCCTCCAGCGGGAGCAAGCTCCCTCGCCACAACGGCTCATTCCACCCCTTAACGACCCAAGTTGGTGCAGCCTTCAACAGCCGCCCATTCTTGTGCACCAATCCTTCTCCCTCCTCCCTCCCCCAACCTTTTAAAACACTTGTTCGGGACTCTGGTTCGGAAATTGCTACTTTCTATAGGTCGTACGCGTTGCAGTAACAATAATTCTGCGCCACAAGCGCTCATATTGGTTCTTAGGGATTGAATAATGAAAAAAGCATTGCTGACCCTTTCTGCACTGGCGTTGTGCATGGCTGCCGGCTCCGCGCTGGCCAAGGAATACAAAGAGCTGCGTTTTGGCGTTGATCCTTCCTACGCACCGTTCGAGTCGAAAGCGGCCGACGGCAGCCTGGTGGGCTTCGACATCGACCTGGGCAACGCGATCTGCGCCGAGCTGAAGGTCAAGTGCAAATGGGTTGAAAGCGACTTCGACGGCATGATTCCGGGCCTCAACGCCAACAAATTCGACGGTGTGATCTCGTCGATGACCGTGACCCCGGCCCGTGAAAAGGCGATCGATTTCTCCAGCGAGCTGTTCTCCGGCCCGACTTCCTACGTGTTCAAGAAGGGTTCCGGCCTGAGCGATGACGTCGCTTCCCTCAAGGGTAAGTCGGTCGGTTACGAGCAAGGCACCATCCAGGAAGCCTACGCCAAGGCTGTGCTGGAGAAGGCCGGGGTGAAAATCCAGGCTTACGCCAACCAGGATCAGGTTTACGCCGACCTGAAAAACGGCCGTCTCGACGCCTCGATCCAGGACATGCTGCAAGCCGAACTGGGCTTTTTGAAGTCGCCGGATGGCGCCAACTATGAAGTCAGCAAGCCGGTCGACAGCGAATTGCTGCCAGCCAAAACCGCTGTCGGTATTAAGAAAGGTAACAAAGAGCTGAAGGCGCTTTTAGATAAAGGTATCAAAGCGTTACACGATGACGGCAAATACGCCGAGATTCAAAAGAAACACTTTGGCGATCTGAATCTGTACAGCGGTAAATAATGCCCTGGCGCCCATCGTTCGATGGGCGCCTTTTCCATCCGCTCAGGTTGCTGATTTATGTTCGAAAACCTCTTACAAAATCTGGGGCTCTCCGCCTTCAGCCTCAAGGGTTTCGGCCCGTTGCTGTTGGAAGGCACCTGGATGACCATCAAATTGTCGGCGTTGTCGCTGCTGGTGGCCGTGTTGCTCGGCCTCCTGGGCGCCAGTGCCAAACTGTCGAAATCGAAACTGCTGCGCCTGCCTGCCCAGCTCTACACCACGCTGATTCGCGGGGTGCCGGATCTGGTGCTGATGCTGTTGATCTTCTACAGCCTGCAAACCTGGCTGACCGCCCTGACCGACGTCATGGAGTGGGACTACATCGAAATCGACTCCTTCACCGCCGGGGTGATCACCCTGGGCTTCATCTATGGCGCGTATTTCACCGAAACCTTCCGTGGGGCGATCCTCGCCGTACCACGCGGTCAGGTCGAAGCGGCCACCGCCTACGGCCTCAAGCGTGGCCAGCGCTTTCGCTTCGTGGTGTTCCCGCAAATGATGCGCTTCGCCCTGCCAGGCATCGGCAACAACTGGATGGTGATGCTCAAGGCCACCGCGCTGGTGTCGATCATCGGTCTGGCGGATCTGGTCAAAGCCGCGCAGGACGCCGGTAAAAGCACCTATCAACTGTTCTACTTCCTGGTACTCGCCGCCTTGATCTATCTGCTGATCACCAGTGCTTCGAACGTCATCCTGCGCTGGCTCGAGCGTCGCTACGCCGCCGGTGCCCGGGAGGCCGTACGATGATCGAACTCCTGCAGGAATACTGGAAACCCTTCCTTTATACCGACGGCAACAACATCACCGGTCTGGCGATGACGATGTGGCTACTCAGCGCCTCGATCTTCATTGGCTTTCTGGTGTCGATCCCGCTGTCGATTGCCCGGGTGTCCTCGCACTTCTATGTGCGCTGGCCGGTGCAGTTCTACACCTACCTGTTCCGGGGCACGCCGCTCTACATCCAGTTGCTGATCTGCTACACCGGGATCTACAGCCTGGCCGCCGTGCGCGCGCAGCCGTTGCTCGACAGTTTCTTTCGCGATGCGATGAACTGCACGATCCTCGCGTTCGCCCTGAACACCTGCGCCTACACCACGGAGATTTTCGCCGGGGCGATCCGCAGCATGAACCATGGCGAAGTCGAAGCGGCCAAGGCCTACGGTCTGACCGGCTGGAAGCTGTACGCCTACGTGATCATGCCGTCGGCGCTGCGTCGCTCGTTGCCGTATTACAGCAACGAAGTGATCCTGATGCTGCACTCGACCACCGTGGCCTTCACCGCGACCATCCCCGACATCCTGAAAGTTGCGCGGGACGCCAACTCGGCGACCTACCTGACCTTCCAGTCGTTCGGCATCGCCGCGCTGATCTACCTGACCATTACCTTTGCGCTGGTCGGCCTGTTCCGCCTCGCCGAACGCCGATGGCTGGCGTTCCTCGGGCCGACCCACTAGGAAAACCTGTAATGCGACACCAGATCCATGACCTGTTGGCCCCGGTGCCGGGGACCGCACGACAGATCCACAGCTTCCACTTCGGCCCGGAGCAGGCCCAAGGCAAGATCTACATCCAGTCCTCGCTGCATGCCGATGAAATGCCCGGCATGCTCGTCGCCTGGCATCTCAAGCAGCGCTTGGCGGAGCTGGAAGCCGCCGGGCGCCTGCGCAGCCAGATCGTGCTGGTGCCGGTAGCCAATCCGGTCGGCCTTGAACAAGTGCTGATGGACGTGCCGCTGGGCCGCTACGAACTGGAGAGCGGGCAGAATTTCAATCGCTGGTTCGTCGACCTCAGCGAAGAAATCGGCAACGACATCGAGGGCAAGCTGGGCGACGACCCGCAGCGCAACCTTGAGTTGATCCGCACCAGCCTGCGCAACGCCCTCGCCCGCCAGACCGCCGCCACGCAACTGCAATCCCAGCGCCTGACCCTGCAACGGCTGGCGTGCGATGCCGACATGGTGCTGGACCTGCACTGCGATTTCGAATCGGTGGTTCACCTCTACACCACGCCCGAGGCGTGGCCGCAGGTCGAGCCGCTGGCGCGTTACATCGAAGCCCAGGCCAGTCTGCTGGCCACCGATTCCGGCGGCCAGTCGTTCGACGAATGCTTCACCCTGCTGTGGTGGCAACTGCAGGAACGCTTTGGCGAGCACTTCGCGATTCCGCTGGGCAGCTTTTCGGTGACCGTCGAATTGCGCGGCCAGGGTGACGTCAATCACCCGATGGCCAGCCGCGACTGCCAGGCATTGCTCGACTATCTGGTGCAATTCGGCGCGATTGTCGGCGAACCGGCAGCGTTGCCGCCGCTGCCCTTCGCCGCCACGCCACTGGCGGGTGTCGAACCGGTGGTGACGCCCGTTGGCGGCCTGCTGGTGTACACCGCAGAGGCCGGGCAATACCTCGACGCCGGGCAACAGATTGCCGAAATCATCGACCCGATCACTGATCGGGTGACCTCTATTTGCTGTACCGCTGCCGGCGTGATGTACGCCCGCTCGCTGCGGCGCATGGCCACTGCCGGAATGGTCATCGCCCACGTGGCGGGCGCCGAAGCCTATCGCAGCGGCTACCTACTTTCGCCTTGAGGATGT
This sequence comes from Pseudomonas sp. 14P5.3.2, assembly GCF_057799175.1. Classification (NCBI taxonomy): domain Bacteria; kingdom Pseudomonadati; phylum Pseudomonadota; class Gammaproteobacteria; order Pseudomonadales; family Pseudomonadaceae; genus Pseudomonas; species Pseudomonas sp. 14P5.3.2. The sequence continues at coordinate 36,439 of NZ_JBYOKU010000038.1, forward strand.
CTGTCCCATGTACAAATTGACTGTTGAAGGTCTGCACAAAAGCTATGGCGACCATCAGGTACTCAAAGGCGTTTCGCTCAAGGCCAAAACCGGCGACGTGATCAGCCTGATCGGCGCCAGCGGCTCGGGCAAAAGCACCTTTTTGCGCTGCATCAACTTCCTCGAACAACCCAACGATGGCGCCATGAGCCTCGATGGCCAGGCGATCCGCATGGTCACCGACCGCCACGGCATGCACGTCGCCGACCCGAACGAGTTGCAACGCCTGCGCACGCGCCTGGCGATGGTGTTCCAGCACTTCAACCTGTGGAGCCACATGACCGTGCTGGAAAACATCACCATGGCCCCGCGCCGGGTGCTGGGTTGCAGCAAGCAGGAAGCCGAAGACCGCGCTCGCCGTTACCTGGACAAGGTCGGCCTGCCGGCACGGGTGGCCGATCAGTACCCGGCGTTTCTCTCCGGCGGCCAGCAACAGCGGGTGGCGATAGCCCGGGCGCTGGCGATGGAACCGGAAGTGATGCTGTTCGACGAACCGACCTCGGCGCTCGACCCGGAGCTGGTGGGTGAGGTGTTACGGGTGATTCAGGGTCTGGCTGAAGAAGGCCGGACGATGATCATGGTCACCCACGAAATGAGTTTTGCACGCAAGGTATCGAGTCAGGTGCTGTTTCTGCATCAAGGGCTGGTGGAAGAAGAAGGCGCACCGGAAGATGTGCTGGGCAATCCGAAGAGTGAACGGCTGAAGCAGTTCCTCAGCGGTAACCTCAAGTAACCCCATCCACAGTTCCCCTGTGGGAGCGGGCTTGCTCGCGAAAGCGATGTGTCAGTCAAAACTGTTCTAACTGGCACACCGCTTTCGCGAGCAAGCCCGCTCCCACAGGGGTGTGTGCTCGCACAAAATTAAACTTGTCCCTCAACGGCGCGGTCACTGAAGGAACACCTTCAGAGCGCAAGCCGCCGGTATGTCCACCTCCACCGACTTCGCAAAACTCTGGTTCAGCGCACGCGGCTGGAAGCCGTTCGCCTTTCAGAAAAACGTCTGGGCCGCCGTTAAAAAAGGTCAGTCAGGCCTGCTCCACGCCAGTACCGGCGCCGGTAAAACATATGCGGTGTGGTTCGCTGCGCTCAACCGCTTCGCCCGTTTGGCCGCGCCCGCAGCCACAACCAGCAAACGCAAACCCCAGAGCGAACCGCTGACCGTGCTGTGGATCACGCCGATGCGCGCCCTCGCGGCCGACACCGCCCGCGCGTTGCAAGCGCCGGTCAGCGATTTGCAGATCCCGTGGAGCATCGGCCTGCGCACCGGCGACACCAGCAGCGCCGAACGCGCGCGTCAGGGCCGGCGCCTGCCGACCACGCTGATCACCACCCCGGAAAGCCTGACCCTGCTGCTCGCCCGTGCGGACGCCAAGACTGCCTTGTCGAGCCTGCGGATGATCGTCGTCGATGAATGGCACGAGCTGCTCGGCAACAAACGCGGCGTACAGCTGCAACTGGCCCTCGCCCGCCTGCGCCATTGGCAACCCGAGCTGATCGTCTGGGGCGTGTCCGCCACCCTCGGTAATCAAGCCCACGCCGAACAGGTGCTGATCCCACAGGGCTGTGGCATCAGCGTGCATGGCCAGAGCGAAAAATCACTCACGGTCGACACCTTGATCCCACCCGCCATCGAGCGCTTTCCCTGGGCCGGGCACATCGGCCTGAAGATGCTGCCGCAGGTTGTTGCCGAACTCGACGCCTGCGCCAGCAGCCTGGTATTCACCAACACCCGCGCGCAGTCGGAGATCTGGTATCAGGCGTTGCTCGAAGCGCGTCCGGACTGGGCCGGGTTGATCGCGCTGCACCACAGCTCACTGTCCCGCGAGACCCGCGACTGGGTCGAGCAAGCGTTGAAGGACGGCAAGCTGAAAGCCGTGGTCTGCACCTCGAGCTTGGATCTGGGCGTGGACTTTTTACCGGTGGAACGGGTGCTGCAAATCGGTTCGGCCAAAGGCGTGGCGCGACTGATGCAACGCGCCGGGCGCTCCGGTCACGCGCCGGGGCGCACCTCGCGAGTGACGCTGGTGCCGACCCACAGCCTGGAACTGATCGAAGCCGCTGCCGCAGGCGACGCGGTGGAGCAACGACACATCGAACCGCGTCTGTCGCCGCATAAACCGCTGGATGTGCTGGTGCAGCATCTGGTCAGCATGGCGCTGGGCGGTGGCTTCATTCCCCAAGAGCTGTACGAAGAAGTCCGTGGCGCCTGGGCTTATCGTGACCTGACGCTGGCGGATTGGGCCTGGGCGCTGGCTTTCGTACGGCACGGCGGGCTTTCTCTGACAGCCTATCCGGATTACCGCCGGGTCGAGCCGGACGAACACGGCGTCTGGCGTGTACCCGATGCGCGGTTGGCGCGCCGTCATCGCATGAGCATCGGCACCATCGTCAGCGACGCGAGCATCCATCTGAAATTCTGGAGCAAGGGCGGTGGCGGCAAGCAGTTGGGCAGTGTCGAGGAAGGCTTTATCGCGCGCCTGAAACCGGGTGACGGCTTTCTGTTCGCCGGGCGTTTGCTGGAATTGGTACGCGTGGAAAACATGACCGCGTACGTCAAACGCAGCACCGCGAAAAAAGCCGCCGTGCCGCGCTGGAATGGCGGGCGGATGCCGCTTTCCAACGAACTGGCCGCCGCCGTGGTCAGCCGCTTCACGGCGGCAGCGCGCGGGGAGTTTGCCGGTCCGGAAATGCAGGCGCTGCAACCGTTGCTGCAAACCCAGGCGCGCTGGTCGGGCCTGCCTACCTCCGACAGCCTGTTGGCCGAAGTGCTGAAATCCCGCGAGGGCTGGCACCTTTTCCTCTACCCGTTTGCCGGGCGTCAGGTGCATCTGGGGCTCGCCAGCCTGTTGGCGTGGCGCGTGAGTCAGCGCCAGCCGCTGACGTTTTCGATTGCAGTGAATGATTACGGGCTGGAGTTGCTCAGCGCCACGCCGGTCGATTGGTCCGGGCAACTCGATGCGGCGCTGCTCAGCCCCGATCATCTGTTGCGCGACGTGCTGGCCAGCCTCAATGCCGGGGAGCTGGCGTTGCGGCGTTTCCGTGAAATCGCGCGGATCGCCGGGCTGGTGTTCGCCGGTTATCCCGGCGCGCCGAAAAGCACCCGTCAGGTGCAGGCCTCCAGCGGATTGTTCTTCGAAGTGTTCAAGCAATACGACGCCGACAACCTGCTGCTGGCTCAGGCCGGGGAAGAAGTCCTACGCGAAGAACTGGATATTCGTCGTCTGGAACAGACACTGGAGCGGATCAACCGGATGAAACTGGACATGCACCTGATTAAACGTCCTACACCGCTGGGCTTTCCATTACTGGTCGAGCGCATGCGCGAAAGCATGAGTTCGGAAAAACTCGCCGACCGTATCCGGCGCATGGTCGGCGATCTGGAAAAATCCGCGGACAAGGGTAAAACCTCATGAGCGCAGCTTATCCCGTGCGCCTGGCCGGTGAAGAACTCTGGTTGCTGCCGGAAAAGGCCCTGTACTGGCCGGCGCAGCAAGCGCTGCTGATCGCCGATGTGCATTTCGGCAAGGCTGCGGCCTACCGCAGCCTCGGCCAGCCAGTGCCGCAGGGCACCACGGCGGCCAACATCGACGTGCTCGACCGCTTGCTGGCGAGACTGCCCTGCCGGCAGCTGATTTTCCTCGGTGACTTTCTGCACGGCCCCGGCTCGCATGCAGCGGGCACCCTGAATGCCTTGGCCGAATGGCGCGCACGTCACGTGGATCTGCCGATGACGCTGATTCGTGGCAATCACGACAAACGCGCCGGCGATCCGCCCCAATCGTTGAACATCAGGGTAGTGCCGGAGCCGCTGCTGCTCGGGCCGTTTGCCTTGCAGCACGAACCCGACCCGCATCCCGAACGCCATGTGCTGGCCGGGCACGTGCATCCGGTCTATCGGCTCAATGGCAAGGGGCGACAGCGTTTACGGCTGGCGTGTTTCCGGCTGGGCGAACGTTTGAGTCTGCTGCCGGCGTTTGGCGCGTTTACCGGCGGCTTTGCGGTGGAGAAGGATGACGCGTGCAGGATTTTTGTCGTCGGTGATGACGAAATATGGCCAGTCAGCTGAGGTCTTGGGCAAACCTCAGCTGACTGGCCATTCATGGGGCAGTGGCTCAGGCCACTGGCGCGGGTGGCGGCTCGTCCGGCAGCGTTGGCTCGCCCGGTTCGGTCGGTTGTTCGTTGGGGGTGTCGGGATCAGGCTGGCCGGGAATCCCGCCGGCCATGTTCAGCGGGTGTGCCAGCAGAGACCAGGCCAATACGCCAACCTGATTGGGCTCAAGCCTTGCCAGTTCGGCGGTGATATGCGGATCGATCTTCATGGAACCCTCCTCGGCGAAGGCCCGCTTTGCCAGAAGCAAAAACGGGCAGTACACCCCATAGAGTGTCTGCCCGCCAAAGAATTCCCGCGAACTGCCGGATGGATCAGGTACGCGGCAGAGTCACGCCACGCTGGCCCTGATATTTACCGCCGCGATCCTTGTACGAAACTTCGCACTGCTCGTCGGATTCGAGGAACAGCATCTGCGCCACGCCTTCGTTGGCGTAGATTTTCGCCGGCAGGTTGGTGGTGTTGGAGAATTCCAGCGTCACGTGACCTTCCCACTCAGGCTCGAGCGGAGTGACGTTGACGATGATGCCGCAGCGCGCGTAGGTGCTTTTACCCAGGCAGATGGTCAATACGTTGCGCGGAATGCGGAAGTATTCGACGGTGCTGGCCAGGGCGAAGGAGTTCGGCGGAATGATGCAGACGTCGCTGTGAATGTCGACGAAGCTGCCGGCGTCGAAGTTCTTCGGATCGACGATCGCCGAATTGATGTTGGTGAACACCTTGAAATGGTTGGTGCAGCGCACATCGTAGCCGTAGCTCGACACACCGTAGGAAATCACACGGCTGTCGTCGCTGCCGCGCACCTGGCGCTCGACGAAAGGCTCGATCATGCCGTGTTCCTGCGCCATGCGGCGAATCCACTTGTCCGATTTGATGCTCATGGCGGGTGTCCTGAATAGCGAGGTGGAAAAAATCTGTCCGGCATCTTACCGGGCGCGCCGCCGTGTTCAAAGTCCACACTGAAATTCTCGCCGAACACGCTGGAAATACGGGTTCTGGCGACGAACTGTCACACCGCCGATCCCTAAAACAGAGAAACCTTCGCAAGAAACATTGGCACGTTCCGGAAAAAGGGTTAAGGTGGCGCCACTGTGTTGCTTGTGTCACTGAGAATCTCTACACGATATGTTGAATTTCGATCCAACCATCTACAAGAATTTTTCCTGCTCTTTGCACTCAGTCTCGGCCAGGGTTCTTCCTGAGTCGCAGTTATCTTTGTTCAAGGAGTTACACCATGTCTAATCGCCAAACCGGTACCGTTAAGTGGTTCAACGATGAAAAAGGCTTCGGCTTCATCACTCCACAATCCGGTGACGACCTGTTCGTTCACTTCAAAGCTATCCAATCCGACGGCTTCAAAAGCCTGAAAGAAGGCCAACAGGTTTCTTTCATCGCTACCCGCGGTCAGAAAGGCATGCAAGCTGAAGAAGTACAAGTTATCTAACTTGTAGCTTCTTTAGAAAAGAGCCCCGCCCTCAAAGCGGGGCTTTTTTGTGGGCGTGTGTTTTTCCACGCACAAAAAAGATCGCAGCCTGCGGCAGCTTCTACAGGATGAACACCATCCCCTTGTAGGCGCTGCCGCAGGCTGCGATCTTTTGCTTGTGCTTTACCAGGCCACGCCAAACCCTGCGGTGTAGCGGGTCTTGTTCAAATCCGCGTCCTTGGTACCACTGATGATGTCGCGTTCAGCCTTGAGGTTGAGCGACGCCCAGTCGGTGACCTTGTAGCGCAGCCCCATCTCGGCATCCAGCGCGTAGTTGGCTACGTCAGAGAGTGGCTTGCCCAGTTCGCCATTGGTGAAGAACTCGACTTTCTTGCCGATCAGGTAGCGGTTGTAATCCCACTTCATGGCGACCGAATAGAAGTTGTCCTTGCCGCCATCGCTATATTCGTAATCGGTGCGGTTGAGCAACGAACCGAGCGAGAACGCGCCCAGTTCGTCGTCCCAGAACTGGTAGCCCGGACCCGTACCAACGACGCGCTGACGCGACAGCTCCTCAATATAGTCACGCTTGTAGTTCAGGCGACCCTGCCAGAACCACTTGTCGGTGAGGAAGCGGTCAAGTGCGTATTCGGCGCGCCAGTTATTGGTGGTGACCTGCTCGTCCTGCACTTCGCGGTTGTATTCGCCCTCGGCAGTGTGCCGCCAGCGGCCATGACGCGCGGTGGTCTTGAAGTCAATGTCGTAGTCGTCGGTATCCTTTTCCGCACGCTGATAATCCAGAGCCAAGCCAACATTACCCTTCCACACCAGATCCTCGACCACCGGTTTCGGCTTGAGAATCTGTTGGATACTCGCCAGCTCCACGGTTTTCGGCGCCTCACCGTTGGCCAAGGTGACCTTGCCGTCATCGGCGGCGGTCAGCGACTTGGCTTTTTCACCGCTGTAGGCGTCCTGCTTGACCAGCAGCTCCTGATCGCTTTGCAGGGTCTTGACCTCTTTCCAGTCGATGCTGACCGCCCCCGCATACTGGGTCTGGATCAGCAATTTGCCGCCGTCGAACAAGGAAATCTTACCGCTCAACTTGTCACCGTTCTTTAACCAGACGGTATCGGCAAGCAGCGGCGTGGAGGCACTGAAGACAGCAAGGCACAGCAAGGTTCTGGACAGCATAAGCGGATCGAGGGCTCAAGTTTGCGAGAAAAGGTCGGCATTATCCGTAGGAATAAGACCCTGACAAGGACTGACCGGGCGATTTCCATTGAGTTCATTTCTCATCTGCGCGCCGACGGATTACCCTTGACCCCATCCACCACCTCTTGTTCAGGAACGGCGCAGGTGAAAGAGCCACCCCATCCCGACGAAAGTCCGGCGCAAATCCGACGCACGGCGCTGTATTCGACACTTGCTCAAGTACCTGAGGGCAAAGTGGTCAGCTATGGTCAGTTGGCTGAACTCGCGGGGTTGGGGCGCGCCGCCCGCTGGGTCGGCCGGACCCTGAGCCAGCTACCGGCCGATACCAGGCTGCCGTGGCACCGGGTACTGGGCGCCGGCGGTCGGATCAGCCTGCCGCCGGGCAGCCCCTCGGGGGACGAACAGCGGGCACGATTGCGTTCTGAAGGCGTCACCGTCCTGAACAATCGTGTGGATATTCAGCGCCATGGCTGGCGTCCGATAGAGCACAGCGGTTAGAGTGCGCGCTTTGTTTTCGCAATCTTGAGGCAGACTTCAGCCCATGCCCCGTAAAACCTGGCGCGCCGCGCTCGCCGCCTATGCCAGTCCTTCGACGCTCGTGCTGTTGTTGCTCGGTTTTGCTGCCGGCCTGCCGTACATGCTGGTATTTTCGACGCTTTCCGTCTGGCTGCGTGAAGCCGGTGTTGCCCGTGAAACCATCGGCTACGCCAGCCTGATCGGCCTGGCCTACGCCTTCAAATGGGTGTGGTCACCGCTGCTCGACCAATGGCGCCTGCCTTTATTGGGCAAGCTTGGCCGCCGCCGTTCGTGGCTGGTGCTCTCGCAGACGCTGGTGATTCTGGGCCTGATCGGCATGGGCTTCTGTGATCCGCAGAAACACCTGTCCTGGCTGATCGCCATTGCCGTCATCGTCGCCTTCGCCTCCGCCACCCAAGACATCGCGGTCGACGCCTATCGCCTGGAAATCGCCGACGACAGCCGCCAGGCCGCGCTGGCTGCCAGTTACATGTCCGGCTATCGCGTCGCCGCCCTGCTCGCCACAGCGGGCGCGCTGTTCTTTGCCGAAGGCTTCGGCTCCACCGGTTTCAACTATCAACACTCGGCCTGGACCGGCACCTACGCCCTGTTCGGGGTATTGATGATCCCTGCACTGCTGACCTCGCTGCTGATGCGCGAACCGCCAGTGCCACTGCGCACGCAGTTGCAGGCCGGCCGCTACAGTTTCGGGCATCAACTGGCCTCGGTATTCGTGCTGATCGTGGTGCTGGTGTCGGTTCCGGCGATGTTCACCCAGCTCTACAACACCGATTTCGCCGGCGTGCTGTTCGGCAATATGAGCCCGCTCGACCTGTTGCTCGAAGACCGCGCCTTCCTGCGCGCCATCCTCTACACCCTGCTCACCGGCCTGTGCCTGTCGACCATGGGCCGTCGCGGCCTGGCGCCGGTGCTGACCCCGGTCAACGACTTCATCCTGCGCTACCGCTGGCAGGCGTTGCTGTTGCTCGGGCTGATCGCCACTTACCGGATGTCCGACACGGTGATGGGCGTGATGGCCAACGTGTTCTATATCGACCAGGGCTTCACCAAGGATCAGATCGCCAGCGTCAGCAAGATCTTCGGCCTGATCATGACCCTCCTCGGCGCCGGGATGGGCGGTCTGCTGATCGTGCGCTTCGGCATCCTGCCGATCCTGTTCATTGGCGGCGCAGCTTCGGCGGCAACCAACCTGCTGTTCGTGATGCTGGCTGACATGGGCCCGAACCTGCAGATGCTGGTGGTGACCATCTCCCTCGACAACTTCAGCTCGGGGATGGCGACCTCAGCCTTCGTCGCCTACCTGTCGAGTCTGACCAACCTGAAGTTCTCGGCCACCCAGTACGCCCTGCTCAGCTCGATCATGCTCCTGCTGCCGCGCCTGATCGGCGGTTATTCCGGGGTAATGGTCGAGAAGTTCGGCTACCACAACTTCTTCATGATCACGGCGCTGCTCGGCGTGCCGACCCTGGTGCTGATCGCCCTGCACTGGTTTCAGGAAAACCGCCGCGAAGGTCCGACACCAACGCCCGAGCCTGTGCCAACCAGCGTGGTCGAAGAGTCGTAGGACAATTCAGATACGGCGGGAGGATTCCCGCTGTTGAGCCTCACCGCCGAGCGCAATCCTGTACGTCGGCAAATCTCGCCGGTACACTGCTCCGTCATTTCCAGTCATAGCAACCGACAACGGCCAACCATGCGCACCAGTCAATTTTTGCTCGCCACACAGAAAGAAACGCCTTCCGATGCGGTCGTCGTCAGCCATCAGCTGATGCTGCGCGCCGGCATGATCCGCAAACTCGCTTCGGGCCTGTACACCTGGCTGCCGATGGGCTTGCGGGTAATGCGCAAGGTTGAAGCCATCGTTCGCGAAGAAATGAACGCTGCCGGTTCTCTTGAAGTGTTGATGCCGAGCACCCAACCGGCCGAGTTGTGGCAGGAATCGGGGCGCTGGGAAGAATACGGCCCTGAGCTGCTGCGCATCAAAGACCGCCACGGTCGTGACTTCTGCGCGGGCCCGACCCACGAAGAAGTGATCACCGATCTGATGCGTAACGAGTTGAGCAGCTACAAGCAGCTGCCGATCAACCTGTACCAGATCCAGACCAAATTCCGTGACGAAATCCGCCCACGCTTCGGTTTGATGCGCGGCCGCGAATTCATCATGAAGGACGCCTACTCGTTCCACGCCGATCAGGCTTCGCTGCAGGTCACCTACGACCGCATGCATCAGGCGTACTGCAACGTGTTCACCCGTCTGGGCCTGAAATTCCGTCCGGTTGAAGCCGACAACGGCTCGATCGGTGGCGCTGGCTCCCATGAATTCCACGTGCTGGCCGAGTCCGGCGAAGACGATATCGTCTTCAGCAACGGTTCCGACTACGCCGCGAACATCGAAAAAGCCGAAGCCGTGCCACGCGAAACCTCGCGTCCAGCACCGACCGAAGAGCTGCGCCTGGTCGACACCCCAGATACCAAGACCATTGCCGCCCTGGTGGAAAAATTCAATCTGCCGATTGAAAAGACCATCAAGACCCTGATCGTCCACGCCGAAGAGCCAGGCAAGCTGATTGCCCTGGTCATCCGTGGCGACCACGAGCTCAACGAAATCAAGGCCGCCCAGCAGCCGGGCGTTGCCAGCCCGCTGGTGATGGCTTCCGATGCCGAACTGCGTGACGCCATTGGCGCCGGCGCCGGTTCGCTCGGCCCGCTGAACCTGCCACTGCCGATCATCATCGACCGCTCGGTCGAACTGATGAGCGACTTCGGTATCGGCGCGAACATCGACGACAAGCACTACTTCGGCGTGAACTGGGAGCGCGATCTGCCGGTTCCGACCGTCGCCGACCTGCGTAACGTCGTCGCCGGCGACCCAAGCCCGGATGGCAAAGGCACCCTGGAAATCAAGCGCGGCATCGAAGTCGGGCACATCTTCCAGCTGGGCAACAAGTACAGCAAGGCGATGAAGTGCGAAGTGCTGGGCGAGAACGGCAAGCCGGTCACCCTGGAAATGGGTTGCTACGGTATCGGCGTATCCCGCGTGGTGGCTGCTGCCATCGAGCAGAACAACGACGACAAAGGCATCATCTGGAGCGACACCCTGGCGCCGTTCCAGATCGCCCTGGTACCGCTGCGTTATGAAACCGAGCAGGTGCGCGAAGCCACTGACAAGCTGTACGCAGAACTGACTGCGGCCGGTTTCGAAGTGCTGCTGGACGATCGCGACAAGAAAACCAGCCCGGGCATCAAGTTCGCGGACATGGAGCTGATCGGCATTCCACACCGGATCGTGGTCAGCGACCGCGGTCTCGCCGAAGGCAACCTGGAATACAAGAGCCGCACCGAGGCCGAAGCGCAAGCGCTGCCGGTTGCCGATGTGCTGTCCTTCCTTCAGGCCCGTATCCGCCGCTGAATCCAGATAGAGACCTCATGTTCAAGCGAAACACCCTGGGCCTCGGTGGCGCCGCCTTATGCGGCGCCCTGCTGGTCAGCGGCTGCGCCAATCACATGTCACAGCGCAGCGAGCACGAAGAGCGGGTCGAGCGTAAATTGCTCGATCACAGCCTGCAGATCGACGTCGGTGAGCCCAAGGTGCTCGAACTGCCGCAACGCCGCGTGAAGATCAGCGAACAGAAGACCTTCGAGGTCACCGAGTTCGAGGTCACGCGGCATTACGATCGCTATACGCCTTACCAGCCCTGGCGGAAAATCTACGAGATTCCGCTGGGTGCGGTTGCGCTGGTGGGGGGTGTCGGCGCCAACGTGGTCAACGTCTTCGCACTCGGCAACCTGCCGGACAGCATGACCAGGGACTGGTTGAGCTACGGTCTGGACGGGCTCAACCCGGCCATGAACATGCAATCCCATGGTCGCGCGCAACAGAACCTGGCCAGTATCGATGAAGTCCAGCGCGACAAGCGCATGGAGTATTCGAGCCTGCCGTGGAGCGAGCGTCCGGTGCAGGTCAAGGCTGGCAAGCAGACATTCGACATGACCACCGACCGCAACGGTGTGCTGCGCCTGAACCTGCTGGACAGTCCGTTCGCCGAAAATGACCTGAATCATATCGGCAAGCTGCAGATCAGCGTTGAAGACGGCAAGGATGACGTGCACAGCGATTCATCCCTGGCCATCAGCAGCCATTTGCGCAGCAAGTTGCTCGAAGCCCATGGTTTGATTTACGACGATCTGGAAGACGACGAAGTGAGCCAGTGGGTCCACCGGGTCAAGCGTCTGTCGGAGCTGGGTCTGGAAGAGGAAGCCAGCGAGCTGGAGCAAAGCCTGATCGAACTGACGCGCAACGATCCTGAGTTACAGGCCGAGTTTCTCAAGTCGCTGACCAAGGATGCCGGGCGTCTGGTGGCGGATCCAGGACCGAATTAAGCCTGAAAAGCTTCGCGAGCAAGCCCGCTCCCACAGTTGATCGAGTTCCTTCAGATGGAATGCAGTCAAATGTGGGAGCGGGCTTGCTCGCGAAAGCGGCATCAGCAACACCGCAGCAATTAGCGCTCAAACAACTCCATCTGCTCAAACCCACCCCGCAAATCCTCCAGCCTGACCCCCACCCCCAACAACCGCACCGGTTTCCCGCCCCGGTTGAACGCCTGCGTCAGCATCAACTGATAACTGCCCAGATCGCGCCCTGCCCCGGCTTGCTCCAGTGTGGTCTGAGTAAAGTCATGGAACTTCACTTTGACGAACGGCTTGCCCGGGCGATAGCTGCTGTCGATCCGCTCCATGCGGGTTTTCAGGGTTTCCAGCAGCTCCGGCAATTTGTCCAGGCAACTGCGCAGATCGGGCAGATCAACGTCGTAGGTGTTTTCCACGCTGATTGACTGACGGCGACTGTCGTTGTGCACCAACCGGTCATCGATCCCACGGGCCAGACTCCATAGTCGCTCACCGAAACTTCCGAATTCGCGCACCAGCGCCAACTTGTCCCACTCACGCAGTTGCAGGCAGTCGACGATGCCGAGCTTGCCCAGCTTGTCGGCGGTAACTTTGCCGACGCCGTGCAACTTGCTCACCGGCAGACCACTGACAAAATCCTCGACCTGATCCGGGGTAATGACGAACAACCCGTTGGGCTTCTTCCAGTCACTGGCGATTTTCGCCAGAAACTTGTTCGGCGCCACGCCCGCAGACACGGTGATGTGCAACTGATTAGAGACCCGGCGACGAATGTCCTGGGCAATTCGCGTGGCGCTGCCGCCAAAATGCGCGCTGTCGGAGACGTCGAGGTAGGCCTCGTCCAGCGACAGCGGTTCGATCAGGTCGGTGTAATCGCGAAAGATCGTATGAATTTCCTTGGAAGCTTCGCGATAGGCGTCCATGCGCGGCTTGACGATGGTCAGGTCGGGGCACAGCTTCAAGGCATGTCCGGATGACATCGCCGAACGTACGCCATACGCCCGTGCTTCATAGTTACAGGTAGCAATCACCCCGCGCCGATCCGCCGACCCGCCCACCGCCAGCGGCTTGCCTGCCAGGTTCGGGTCGTCGCGCATCTCGATGGCGGCGTAGAAACAGTCGCAGTCGACGTGGATGATTTTTCGTTGAGTCATGACAGAAAAGGAAACATGGCGAGCCGGATCCGCAGTATCTCACTGACACCTGTATATAGCACCAGTAGTCTGAATGTTCTTTTCAGGCTGTAGGAAAACGACCATGAATTTATTTTCTCAATCGAAAATCTCCTGCCGATAGAGCTGAAAGCCTTGCCCCACCTGCCCTGCGTGCCCTTCGCCTGCCTTGTAAAAAGCGCTAACCGATTGAACAAGAACAGATTTATCTGGATTCAAGGTTGACAGACCGGCGTTCCTCTGTAGAATGCCGACACACAGACGCGGGATGGAGCAGTCTGGTAGCTCGTCGGGCTCATAACCCGAAGGTCGTCGGTTCAAATCCGGCTCCCGCAACCAAACATCAAAAAAGGCTACTCGAAAGAGTGGCCTTTTTTGTGCCTGTCTGTTTTTCAGACCGGCCTCCACATCACGCACATCCGGGCGAACAGGAATTCGTTGCATTTCCGAAACTTACCGCGCCCCTGCGACCGTTTGACGCAAATTCACACTTATTTGACCCATTACGGGATTAGCGGTTGACACCTCGCCGTTCGCCTGTAGAATGCCGCCACACAGACGCGGGATGGAGCAGTCTGGTAGCTCGTCGGGCTCATAACCCGAAGGTCGTCGGTTCAAATCCGGCTCCCGCAACCAAACATCAAAAAAGGCTGCTCGAAAGAGTGGCCTTTTTTGTATCTGTGGAAAAAGTCCTTTCGCAACAATGATCTGTCACGCTGCAGTGAAACACTCAGGATCGTCAGACCCGCCGAGTTGCGACTATGCTTGAGTCGCAGGCAAGACGTCTGCAATCCATGACCCGCCCTCGCCGATACCCGATGAGAGGCGTAGTATTTTGTGATTATTTTTTTCTACAGGGATTGGTAACTTGGCTGGATACCTCCATCCTGTCGCGCACAATCCAAGAGGTGATTGATGCGCGCCAACTCGTCTGATCCACAAGACACCGTCACAGCAGACCATCCGATCAAGCCCGAGCGCCTGCGCTTGCTGGATCGTTTGAGCAAATACCGCCAGCCTATCGGTCTGGCGGTCACGTTGCTGTTGTTTGCCATTGCGCTGATTGCCTGTCGCCATCTGCTGAGCGAACTCGATCTCTACGCGCTCCATGACTCGATCCTGGCCGTGCCGAAACCTGCTCTGCTCGGGGCATTGGGTGCGACGGTGATCGGCTTCATTATATTGCTGGGCTATGAATGGTCAGCGAGCCGCTATGCCGGCGTGACGCTGCCACCGCGCACGCTGGCGCTGGGCGGCTTCACTGCGTTTGCAATTGGCAACGCCATCGGCCTGTCGCTGCTGTCCGGCGGCTCGGTGCGCTACCGTTTATATGCACGCCATGGCTTGGGGGCATCAGAAGTCGCCCACATGACGCTGTTCGCCAGCCTGTCGCTGGGCTGCGCCCTGCCACCGCTGGCGGCTCTCGCAACCCTCAGCGACCTGCCTTCCGCTTCCGCCGCCTTGGGCCTGTCAGAGGGCCTGCTCGGCACGATTGCCATGGTGGTGCTGGGTCTGGGCGCGATTCTGGCGATCGGCATCTACCGCCGGCGCCTGCCGGAGCAACCGTACCGCGATAACCTGCTGGTCAGGGCCGGGCGCCGGACGCTGCGCCTGCCGGGCCGCCGACTGACCTTCCTGCAACTGATCATCACCGCCCTCGACGTCGCCGCAGCAGCCACCGTGCTTTACCTGCTGCTGCCGGAAGCCCCGCCATTCGGCGCCTTCCTGCTGGTGTACCTGCTGGCCCTGGCCGCCGGCGTGCTCAGCCATGTGCCCGGGGGTGTCGGGGTCTTCGAGGCTATCCTGCTCGCCGCGTTCGCCGACACACTTGGTGCCGCGCCACTGGCCGCCGCCCTGCTGCTCTACCGCCTGATCTATGTCGTGCTGCCGCTGCTGGTGGCCTGCCTGTTCTTGCTGATCAACGAAGGCCAGCGCCTGTTTCAGACCCAGACCATGCGCGCAGCGTCCGGTCTGGCGGCGCCCATTCTGGCGGTGCTGGTGTTCCTGTCTGGCGTGGTGTTGCTGTTTTCCGGCGCTACCCCGGAGATCGACACCCGTCTCGAACACATCGGCTTTCTGATCCCGCATCGTCTGGTCGACGCCTCGCACTTCGGCGCCAGTCTGATCGGCGTGCTGTGCCTGTTGCTCGCCCAGGGCCTGCGTCGTCGGCTGTCTGCCGCGTGGATGCTGACCACCATTCTGTTGCTGGTCGGCGCCCTGCTCTCGCTGCTCAAAGGCTTCGACTGGGAAGAAGCCACGCTGATGACACTCACCGCTGCGTTGCTGGGGGTGTTCCGCCGTTCCTTCTATCGTCCGAGCCGCCTGACCGAGCTACCGTTCTCGCCGCTGTATCTGGTGGCCAGCCTCTGCGTGCTGGGGGCTTCGACCTGGCTGCTGCTGTTCGCCTATCAGGACGTGCCTTACAGCCATCAACTGTGGTGGCAGTTCACCCTCGACGCTGACGCGCCGCGTGGCCTGCGCTCGCTGCTCGGTGCTGCCGTACTGTTGCTGGTGATCGCCCTGACCTGGCTGCTGCGCACCGCGCGCCCGGTGATTCACCTCCCGACACCGGATGAACTGGAACGCGCCTCGAAGATCCTCATGGCCTCGTCGCAACCCGATGGCGGCCTGGCACTGACCGGTGACAAGGCACTGCTGTTTCACCCCAACGACGAGGCGTTCCTGATGTACGCCCGCCGTGGCCGCAGCCTCGTGGCGCTGTACGACCCGATCGGCCCCGGCCAGCAGCGTGCCGAAATGATCTGGCAGTTCCGCGACCTGTGCGACATCCATCACACCCGTCCGGTGTTCTATCAGGTACGTGCCGAGAACCTGCCGTACTACATGGACATCGGCCTGACCGCGATCAAGCTCGGCGAAGAAGCCCGGGTCGATCTGCATCGCTTTGACCTGGAAGCCAAGGGCAAAGAGATGAAGGACCTGCGCTACACCTGGAACCGTGGGACCCGCGACGGCCTGTCGCTGGAAATCCACGAGCCGGGCCAGGCGCCGATGGACGAGTTGAAAGTGATTTCCGATGCGTGGCTGACCGGCAAGAACGTGCGCGAGAAAGGTTTCTCCCTCGGTCGGTTCAGCGACGATTACCTGAAGCATTTCCGCATTGCGGTGATTCGCTTCGAAGGCCGCCCGGTGGCGTTCGCCAACCTGCTCGAGACTTACAGCCATGACCTGGCCAGTCTCGATCTGATGCGCTCGCACCCGGACGCCCCCAAGCTGACCATGGAATTCCTGATGGTCGGTTTGATTCAACACTATAAGAGTCACGGATACGCGCGCTTCAGCCTGGGCATGGTGCCGTTGTCGGGGTTGCAACCCCGGCGTGGTGCACCGCTGACCCAGCGTCTGGGCTCGATGGTCTTCCGCCGTGGTGAGCAGCTGTACAACTTCCAAGGCTTGCGCCGCTTCAAAGACAAGTTCCAGCCTGACTGGGAACCCCGTTATATGGCAGTGCCCGCCGGACTCGATCCGCTGGTGGCGCTGGCCGATACTGCTGCCCTGATCGCGGGCGGCTTGACTGGATTGGTGAAACGCTGATGATTCAACGCTCCCTGAAGTACATCCTGGCCGCACTGATCGTGCTGGCCGTGATTGCCGGCGGCGGTTACTGGTACCTCAAACGCCCGGCACCGCAACCGACTCTGCAACCGCTGACTGCCGCCGACGGCACGGTCATGACCCGCGTCGTTCCCGGCACCCAGCCCAAGGCTCAGGTTCTGGTAGCGGTCAATGACGACCAGAAGCTGACCGACAACCAACTGAGCACCCTGAGCCGCAGCGCCTCGGCGCAAATCGTTCAGGTGATTCTGCCCAAGGACTGCCTGCAACAGAGCCGCGCGCTGCAAACCGGCCTGCGCGAACTGAATGGCCCGGCCACGCTGGTCAGCGGTATCGGCCCGGGCGCCGTACTGGCCTGGCGCTGGTTGTCCGAGCAGAAGGACGACAAGGCCCAGGCCATCTCGGTTGACCTGGCCCTGGAAAAACCCGGCTGCACCCACCTGCTGCCGAAATCTGCGGCCCACGGCCATTGGCTGGTGGCATGGAACGACAACCCGGACGACACCAGCGCCGGTTTCGTGCGCGATCAACCGAACGCCGAAACCAGCATCAGCGACTACGACATCAATCTGCCGCAAGTGCTGAACAACGAGCTGCGCAAGATCCTCGTCGGCGGCGACAAGGCCAACGGCGGTCTGGCGATTCCGGTGGTTGAAGTGCCGGCCGGTCAGGCCAAGGACACCGTGACCCTGTTCCTTTCCGGTGATGGCGGCTGGCGCGACCTCGACCGCGATGTGGCCGGCGAGATGGCCAAGATTGGCTACCCGGTGGTCGGCATCGACACCCTGCGCTACTACTGGCAGCACAAGAGCCCGGAGCAAAGCGCCCTGGACCTGACCGAACTGATGCAGCACTACCGTCAGAAATGGGGCACCAAGCGCTTCATCCTGACCGGTTATTCGTTCGGTGCCGACGTCCTGCCGGCGATCTACAACCGCCTGCCGGACACCGAGCAGCAACGCGTCGACGCCATCATCCTGCTGGCCTTCGCCCGTACCGGCAGCTTCGAAATCGAAGTCGAAGGCTGGCTCGGCAACGCCGGCAAAGAAGCCGCCACCGGCCCGGAAATGGCCAAGCTGCCAGCGGCCAAAGTAGTGTGCATCTACGGCGCCGAAGAAACCGACGAAAGCGGCTGCACCGACAAGACGGCAGTCGGCGAAGCGGTGAAACTGCCCGGCGGCCACCACTTCGACGAGAACTACCCGGCGCTGGCCAAGCGTCTGGTGGACCTGATCGAGAAGCGTCAGAGCAAGGATCAGCCGACAGAGTGATCTGAAGCGCTCCAACGAAAAGCCCCCGCAACCTCACGGTTGCGGGGGCTTTTTTACGCAAACTTGCAGCACTTCCTGCCAGTCGAAACTTCTATCGATACCGAGACTAAAGCTGAACATCTATCCACGTGATGTCATCTTCTACATCGATACAGCTGCCATCCGGCGCTGCTAGCAAGTAGCTTTGCTGTAACTCGGTTAGCTCCGCCCAAAAGCCATCGGTTGCAAATACCAGTCGTTCTCTTAGGGTCAATGAATGAAACACAAAGTCAGGGTTCGGTGCGCGACTCGCCTTCAAGCATCGAGTCACCCGGTTTCGAGCCGGATCTTGCGCCAGCTCGGAGTGGGAACGGTCGCGCCTCCAGTTAGCCTTACAGTGGGGCGACGTAATCCATTCGATCGCTCCTGCTGGCGTCACAACACCGCACGAACAATCACCCTCATACGCAAGCGTGAGTTTCCCATGAGCAGCGACACCCACCACATAACAAGTGGCGCCTGTGTGACTTGCAAACAAAACGGGGTGGAGGTCGGCCAGTATAGAAAGCAGTACCTGTTCAACAGCTTCGCACTCAGGAATATCGAGGCCGTGATCAAAGTGTTTTGACCAGACCTCTAAAACATCTTTCACAAAGGACTCAGCCAACTGGCCACTGCCAACCCTCGATGTACCGTCCGTGATAACAAATACGCCGTTTTCTCCATCACAGAGCGCTCCAGCAAAGTCATGGTTGGTTCTCCTGGCTCGCCCTGCTACCGATCTGACGTGGTATTTCATGCGCTGCCCAGTTCTTTCATGCGCCCATGAATGATTTGCCCTCTTCCCGGATTGGCCTGTACCGAGCCCGAGCTTTCAATCACATAGTCAATGCCACTGAGAACCCTGAGTGCTCGAACTCCATTCGTGATGAATTCTTTGAGCTCGGATTCCGCCTGCCGAACCTCTTCTAAAAGCTCTGGACGTCCATCAATCAAGATAATGATGTCTTCGACGTCTTTATGGTATGGATCGCCACCGCCACGACCACTGAAGGCTTCCAGTTTTGTCGCGAGAAAATAGGTCGGTTTGAATATCTGGATGACGGTACCACTGGGCAACGTAAATTTATTGGCCCGCGCCAGCCCCTCTACAAACCAGCGGTTGGCATATCCGAGAACCTCGGGATCAGAAGGCATCACGTCAACGACGATGTCGTTGAAGCGGAAACGACAGTTCACTTCATCCTCGCCAGTAATCTTGAAATTCCTGGCCGCCAACCGTTCGGTAAGCTGCTGCCAGGCGCCAATGCCTGCTAGCTCGATCACCAGGTCAACATCATCGGTGAAGCGAATGTCGTCCAGCACAACAGCATCAGTTACCAGCATGGCTGTGGTGCAACCTCCGACAAAGGCAACCTCCGCGAGAAACGCCTCTCCCAAACCCTCAGCAACAAACTCTATAAGCTCGTAGTTGTGATCAGCGTTGGATGACATGTTATTTCAGTCCCATCCCTGCTTTTAGAATGTCGACCGCAACACCACACTCTCGCGGACCTCCAAGGCGGATTGCATCAGCAAGCGCAAGATAGTGGTAAAGGGTCCTGTCCCGCTTCACCGCTTCCGGCACTGTCTTGTAGAGCGGCTCTATCGCCTGTCCACGCTCCGCTCCAAGTGCATCTGGCCAAACCGGAATCAGTCCGCCAGCACTTTTGATGCTTTTGGACAGTGCCGGTGCTGCAAAACCCGTCGGGATGCCGCGAACCATTGCCCCGGGCTTTACAGGGAAAAAGTATTTCAGAGCGTGCTCGGTGATGTTTAGCAACTGCCGCCGGTTAACTTTTGGAAGTCCGGTGTCATAGTCATTGGTGAGCAGCCCGGACACACGACACCTGGCGATGGAATTTGAAACTTCGCTCTTGCTTAGCCCAAGTGAAGCAGACAACGCACGCAACGAGTAACCTTCACTCCAGCTCGCCAGTGGCGGAACAGCTACCGGCTCCGACCACCCTTCCCACCCCGCCTCATCGTCCAAGGGCGAATCGAAATCCTGTCGGCGGAATATAGTATCTTCACCGTCGGTGGAGTAGGTGACCAATGGTTGCCCCACCCGACCGCCCGCCGTCATTTGACTGACCACGTAGGGCTTCAACAACTCCTCGACTCTGTTCGAATTTGACTCCGACTCCATTACCCCAAGGAGGTTTTCCTCCTGAGCGTGAAGGCTGGTCATCTTGAACAAAAGCAAAATGTCTTGACTCTTCATGAAGCTTAAAACTCCACTCGTCCACATTCCATAAAACGTGGACACTTGTCTCATTCAAAATATCCGATCGTCAAGCCCTTTATTCGGCCCCCTCCTGTGGCGCCAACTCGAGAATCCACCGCCCCCGAGATTGCTCGCCACCTTAATTCCGGTTACCGGTGTCGCAATATCAGATGACGTCCGCATACCTTGTAGGCAAACTCCTAATCTCGTGTTTGGGCACTTTGCCGCTCTGTTGCGCTGTTTTTCGACGGGATACTCTCCAGAGGTCGCTGACCAATTCAGTGATCGGGTGTGGTAACCCGGCTAAGCAAAGTGCAACAACGCTCCCAACACGACTCAGGTGTTTTTACGTCTGCAATTCCGAGTCATGGCGGCTGTGCGTGGGAGACCTTCGGGTCTGCCGGTTTCTTTGCTCTCCCGGTTTACCACCCTGCGTACAGCTGCCACCCATTCGTGTGGTAACGAATGCGGCAGCTCCTCGTTTTATGGAGCGAAACAATGAGCAAACAAAGTCCTTCATCACCTTCGGACCTCACAACCGTCGGCTTTACCTCTTTCCTCTACAACTCGGATCTGGCGCTATTCAACGTCCGCTCCGGTGTCCCCGTCATTGATGCACTGTCGCAAGCTTCCGATCTGCTATTCCTCGCCAAATCCTTCGCTGAGGACGCTGCCTTCATCAAAGACACCGACCGCCATGCCTGGTCTGCGCATTACCTGACGGTGATGGGCAAAGCCTTGATTGATGACGTGATCCAAGCGCTGATGCCGCGACCTGCGCGGACGAAGACCGAATCTGAAGAAGAATTGCCTGAAAGCCACTGACACCACAGAATCCTTGTGGGAGCGAGCTTGCTCGCGAATGCGGTGGATCAGCCACCACATGTCTCGACTGACACTCGGCCTTCGCGAGCAAGCTCGCTCCCACAGGGGATTTGCAGTGGGTTAGAGGTTTATGTGA
>NZ_JBYOKU010000039.1:0-57199 GCF_057799175.1 Pseudomonas sp. 14P5.3.2
AAAGTGGGGGGGCTTAGCACCGCGGTTGGTTGAATGACGCACCGCTTTCGCGAGAAAGCCCGCTCCCACAGTTTGAACGGTGTTGCCTTTAGATGTGGGACAATACCCGCCACTTTCAGCCATACCCGAATCGATCACACCCATGAACGCCCCCCGCACCCCCAAACCTGCGCGCAAGAAGCCTGATGCCGCGACCCCGACCAAAGCCGTTGAGTCGCGTGAAAAGGCCAGCCTGCACCCGCGCAATCGCCACCAGGGTCGCTATGACTTCCCGGCGCTGATCAAGACCACGCCGGAACTGGCGAAGTTCGTGATCACCAACCCGTACGGCAAGGAAAGCATCGACTTCGCCAGCCCCGATGCGGTGCGTGTGTTCAACCGGGCGCTGCTCAAGTCCTTCTACGGCATCGAGCATTGGGACATTCCCGCGGATTACCTGTGTCCACCGGTCCCGGGCCGTGCCGATTACGTGCACTTCCTCGCTGACTTGCTGGCGAGCATGAACGACGGCAAGGTCCCGCGCGGCGCGATCGTCAATGTGCTGGACATCGGCATGGGCGCCAACTGCGTTTATCCACTGATCGGCAACAGCGAATACCGCTGGCACTTCCTCGGTTCGGAAATCGACCCGACGGCCGTGGCCGCCGCCCGAGCCATCGTCCAGTCCAACGACCTGAACAAGGTCATCAAGCTGCGCCAGCAGGAAAACCGCAAGCACATCCTGATTGGCTTGCTGGAGCCGGGCGAGCGCTTTGACCTGACCATGTGCAACCCGCCGTTCCACGCTTCGATGGAGGAAGCGACCAAGGGCAGCGAGCGCAAATGGCGCGCACTGGGCAAGGCCGATCCGAAACGCAAGCTGCCAGTGCTGAACTTCGGTGGTCAGTCCGCCGAGCTGTGGTGTGAGGGCGGTGAAGCGCGTTTCGTGACGCAACTGATCGCCGAGAGCGCGAACTTCCAGCACAAGGTGCTGTGGTTCAGCACGCTGGTGTCGAAAGCCTCGAACCTGCCCGCCATCGAAACCGCGCTGAAGAAGGCCGGCGTGCTGGAAAGCCAGGTGGTGGAGATGTCGCAAGGGCAGAAGCAGAGCCGCTTTGTGGCGTGGACCTTCCAGACCAAGTCGGAGCAGCAGATCTGGCGTCGCGAGCGCTGGGTTCGCTGACACTGAGCTACTTGTGGGAGCGGGCTTGCTCGCGAAAGCGGTGGATCAGTCAATAAACATGTCGACTGACACTCCGCTTTCGCGAGCAAGCCCGCTCCCACATTTGATTTATGGTGTCAGTAAAAAACGGACACAAAAAAACCGTGCCCGGATCGCTCCGGTGCACGGTTTTTTTATCGCTGCGTCTTACTTGTTCACAGCGTCGGTCAGGCCTTTGGCCACAACCAGCTTGATCACTTTCTTGGCAGGGATTTCGATGGCAGCGCCAGTCGAAGGGTTACGGCCAGTGCGGGCAGGACGCTCGGTCACTTTCAGCTTGCCGATACCTGGCAAGGTGATTTCGCCGCCGTTTTCCAGCTGATCGGCAACGATTTGGCCCAGTTGGTCCAGAGCGTTACGCGCGGTGGTTTTCGGCGCGTCGATAGCTTCAGCGATGTCGGCGATCAGTTGGTCTTTAGTAAGAGCCATGTAGTGTTCCTTCCCTATCAAATTCATATGGATTGCAGAGTGCAGTGTCAGCCATCGAGCCCGATCTTCTGGATCTGGCACCCTCGGCGATAACCACGACGAGTCGGGTTATAGATGCCGAAATCAGGGTTTGGTTCGACCTGACAAATGCTGATTGCACGCTTAACGCAGTGACTTCGCGTAAGACCGGGCAAAACTAGCACAGAGACGGGGAAATATCCGCCTCTAGCTACCCATTTGGTCAGGTTTATTGCTCTAAATCGGTAAAAAACTGCATAAGGACCGCCACCCGCCCCGGATTTGCCCTTCACCCCGCGCCAAAACCAGTGGTTGCGGTACACTGGGCGCTTTTTCGGGGGAGCCTGCCCTCCTCCCTTCCACCAGCCGAGAAGCCCATGCCGATCCGTCATTGCATCGTCCACCTGATCGACAAAAAACCCGACGGCACGCCCGCAGTTCTGCACGCCCGTGACTCTGAACTGGCTGAGTCCGCGGCCATCGAGAACATGCTCGCCGACCTCAACGAGAGCTACAACGCCAAACAGGGCAAAGCCTGGGGCCTGTTCCATCCGGAATCCGGCGCGTTCCCGTTCAGCGGCTGGCTGAAGGAATACATGGACGGTGGCAAGGACTTCGCCGCGTTCAGCAAAGTCGCGGTCGAGCATCTGCAGAAGTTGATGGAAGAGTCGAACCTGTCGGTCGGCGGCCACGTGCTGTTCGCCCACTATCAGCAAGGCATGACCGACTACCTGGCGATCGCCCTGCTGCACCACAGTGAAGGCGTGGCCGTGACCGATGAGCTGGACGTGACCCCGTCGCGTCACCTCGACCTCGGCCAGTTGCACCTGGCGGCGCGGATCAACGTGTCCGAGTGGCAGAACAACAAGCAGTCCAAGCAGTACATCTCGTTCATCAAGGGCAAGAACGGCAAGAAGGTTTCGGAATACTTCCGCGACTTCATCGGCTGCCAGGAAGGCGTCGACGGCCCGGGTGAGACGCGCACCCTGCTCAAAGCCTTCAGCGACTTCGTCGAGAGCGAAGACTTGCCGGAAGACTCCGCCCGCGAAAAAACCAAGACCCTGGTCGATTACGCCAGCAGCCAGGCCAAGCTCGGCGAGCCGATGGGCCTCGAAGAGCTGTCGGAGCTGATCGATGAAGAACGCCCGAAAGCCTTTTACGACCACATCCGCAACAAGGACTACGGTCTGTCGCCGGAGATTCCGGCGGACAAACGCACCCTTAACCAGTTCCGCCGCTTCACCGGCCGCGCCGAAGGCCTGTCGATCAGCTTTGAAGCGCACCTGCTGGGTTCGAAGATCGAGTACGACGAAGAGGCCGGCACCCTGATCATCAAGGGCCTGCCGACCTCGCTCACTGATCAGCTCAAGCGCCGCAACTGATGCTCGGTAATGTGCTGAAGAAGGTCGCACTGGTCCTGCTGGTGGTCGTGGTCTATCAGAACTGGGGCAAGATCGAGCGGGTGTTCAACCCGTCGCAGATGGTCTCGGAGCAGGTTCGTGCCAACGCCAGCGTCGTGCTGTATTCCACCGACTGGTGCGGCTACTGCAAGCAGACCAAGCGTTTTCTCGACAGCAAAGGGATTGCGTTCCAGGAGTTCGACATCGAGAAGGACGCCGAGGCGCGCAAGGCGTATGAAGCGCTGGGTGGACGCGGGATTCCGCTGATTGATGTGAATGGCACGTTGATTCGCGGATTCGACCCGGACGAGATCCTCGCTGCCCTGAAATAACAACTGTGGGAGCGGGCTTGCTCGCGAAAGCGGTGTGCCAGTCAATAATGATCGCGACTGATTCACCGCATTCGCGAGCAAGCCCGCTCCCACAGGTTTTGTGTCTGACTTGCGAGATCAGCGGGCTTCGATGCGGAAACCAAAGCGCGGGAAGTGCACATGCACCACGCCGCCACGCGGGTCTTCGCGGCGCAGGATCAGCTCTTCGCGGCCAGCAAACAGCAACTCACCCACCACCGGATCAACCCCGTAGTCTGTGGCGGCAATCGCCACCTGCTGCCCGGCCTTGAAACCGTTCGGATCGACAAACTGCTCATCCGGCAACGCCGCTGGCGTCGACCTGCGCGCCACTTCCAGCGCTTCCTCAGCCGTCATCTCACTCGCCGCACCATGGCCAAAGCCCAACACGCGCCCCAGCCACGCAGCGACTGCCGGATACTCGTCCACCAACGGCGCAGTGACGTGCGTCGCCTTGAGGAACCACAGCGGATGCGCCAGAGCGAAGTCGGCAATCGACGGCTCACCGAACAGGAAGTCGCCCTGCTCACGCTGCAACTGCTGCTCCAGCCGCGCCATGAGCGTTGGCCACTGATGCTTGGCCTGCTCGGCCGACAGCCGCGTGGCGCTGCCGCCACTGAATAGCCCGGCACGGTCAGCGATAAAGGCCTTGATCGCTTCCGGCGGCAACTTGCCGAAACGCACGGCGACCGATTCCGGCTGGAACACCAGACTGACCGCGTGCTGGAACACCACCGAATCGGCCCACGCCGCGAAGCTGGCACTGGTCATTTCCTGACCTTCAGGGAAGAACGCCGGCAGGGCTTTTTCCTGCTCCAGACGACGGGCGATCAACGACGTGTCGCAATAGATATCGGCACCGATCTGCAACACCGGGGTCTTGCGGTAGCCGCCAGTCAGCGCGGTCAGATCCGGCTTGGGCATCACCGGCGAGATGTGCACCGAGCACCAGGACAAGCCTTTGAAGCCCAACAGCAGACGAGCCTTCTCGGCAAATGGGGAGGTCGGGTAATGATGCAGAATCAACTCGGACATGCTCGGCTCCGCCGCACAAAAAGTGAGTCAGCAGCTTAGCGTGCATTTGGATAGCAGCCTACAGATCTGGCTGATGGGAACCGATCAGTCAGATTGATAAGACGCGACCAGGCATTCCTTGGCGCTCTTGCGCAGCTTCTTGATCAAGCGTTCCTGACGCAACGCATCGCTCTTGTCGCGGCAACGTTCGGTGTAGACCAGCGCCATCGCCGGGCTGGACAGGAAGAAGCGCGCGCCCTTGCCGCTCTGATGCTTGGCGAAGCGGCGCACCGGGTCGTCGCTGATCCCGCAATACAGCGAACCGTTGGCCGCGCGCACGAGGTAGACGAACCAGGACTTGCTCACTGGCTCGACGACATCAAGTGTTTTTTCGCTGAGGCTGGTCACTTCGGGATCTGGACGTGTAGGAAACAGGCCGCGATCTTATCAGCGACCGGCCTGAAATGCCTTCAGCCCTTTCAGCGCCTGCGCACGGACGGCGTTGCGCACCAGCGGCGTCCAGCCCAGCAGCAAGCCTTTGAAACCCAAGGCCTGACGCGACCAGCGCCACAGGTCGAAGTGGTCGTGGTGCTCGCAGATCTTGCCGTCACGAAAGACGAAGCGCGCCTGTATATCGTTGATCACCACGTTGCCGGTCTGGCTGAACAGGTAAGTCGCCACCCAGTGCGCGCCGCCGCTGCGTTCATCGGCGCGGACATTGTCGAAAGTCAGGGAGAAGTCCTTGGCGCGGGTGGTGAGCATGCGCCACATGTCGCCGGCATCGCGCCCACGCAGTTCACCGAAGGCCGGATCGCTGAACACCACATCGTCGGTGTAGCAGGCGGCCATGGCCTCGGCGTCGAGGCGCTGGAAGGCCTGGTAGAAGCGGGTGATCAGGGCGGCGTGGGCTTCGCTCATGGGCAAACTCCAGGAAATGGACAGATTGCCAGCACGATAAGCTGCAAATCGCAGAAACACTATCGGCATTCGCGCAGCGAATACCACGCAAGATTTAAAGCACCGCAAAAACTGTGGGAGCGAGCTTGCTCGCGAAGAGGCAGGCACATTCAACATGATCTGTGCCTGAACCACCGTCTTCGCGAGCAGGCTCGCTCCCACATGGGATATCACTGGCCCCAAAAAAGGGCTACGCGTCAGATTTTTTCGCCTTGCACTTGCACGTACAGCGAGCGGCCGGCACCCAGCCCGGCAATGATCGCCCCGGTGCCGATGATGCCGAAAATCCAGCCCACCGCATTCCAGCCGCCGGTCCAGTCATGCACCACGCCGACCGCGAACGGTCCCATCGAAGCCAGCGTATAACCGAAGCCCTGGGACATGCTCGACAGGTTCGCCGCGACGTGCGAATCCCGTGAGCGCAGCACGATCAAAGTCAGCGCCAGGCTGAACGTACCGCCCTGCCCCAGGCCCAGCAGAATCGCCCAGCCCCACAGGCCTTCAATCGGCGCATACAGGCAACCGAACAGACCACCGAGGGTCAGCGCCATCACCACCACGATCGCCAGCCGCTGATCCTTGCCACGGGTCGCCAGCCACGGCGCCGCCAGCGAACTGGCGAGCTGGATGATCACCGAGCCGGACAGCACCAGCCCGGCCTGGGTCGGGGTCAGCCCGCGGCCGATCAGGATCGACGGCAACCAGCCGAACACGATGTACGCCAGCGACGATTGCAGGCCCATGTACAAGGTCACTTGCCAGGCCAGCGGATCGCGCAACAGCCCACGCACCCGATAGGCGACGTGGTGCGCGCCGTGTTTCTGCCCGACTTGCGGCAGCCAGAACAGCGCCGCCACCAGCGCCGGGATCACCCAGAAACCCAGGCCCAGCGCCCAGCTGTTGTCGAAGTACTCGCTCAACGGCACGGTCGAACCCGCGGCCATTGCCGCACCGAGGCACAGGGCCATGGTGTAGACGCCGGTCATGGTTCCGGCGTGTTTAGCGAAGTCGCGTTTGACGATACCCGGCAGCAGCACGCCGATAATGCCGATGCTCGCGCCACCGAGAACACTGCCGGCGAACAGGCCGATCTCACCGAAGTTACTGCGCACAATGATGCCGGCGGCCAGGGTCAGCAGAATCCCCAGCACCACCCGTTCAGCGCCGAAACGCCGCGCCAGTATCGGCGCCAGCGGTGCGAACAGGCCCAGGCAGAGCACCGGCAACGTGGTCAGCAAACCGGCCTGCGCAGCAGACAGGCCAAGGCTTTTCGACACTTCGCTGAGCAGCGGCGCCATGCTCGACAGCGCCGGGCGCAGATTCAGCGCCACCAGAATCAGCCCCAGCAGCAACAGCCACGGGCGGCGTACCAGCGGATGGCTTTGCTGCACTTGTTCGTCGTCGGCCTCGGCGTCGATCAGCAGTTCTTCGAGTTCTGCCGTGCGCTTGGGGGTTGAGAGGTTGTTCTCGGTTTCAAGGTTCATTGATCAACTGCCTCGATATGGCTTTGGCCCGTTCCGGGTCGCGTTGTTCGACGGCATCGAGCAACTCGATGTGCAGGTCGAACACTTCCTGACGGCGCGGGACGATGTTCAGCGTCTGGCGCAATTGCGCGCCGACGATGCTGGAGAAATAGCGATACAACTCGCTGAGGGTGGGGTTGTGCGCGGCGTCCACCAGACGGCGGTGGAACACCAGATCGCAGGAAATGTAAGTGTCGAGATCGCCGTGGTAGTGGCTGCCGCTGGTGCCGAGCGCTTCGCGCAGCGCCACCAGATCTTCATCGGTGCGGCGCAACGCGGCCAGGCCAATCGCCTCGACCTCGAGGATGTGCCGGGTTTCGCGCGCCTGCTCCAGCGAGCAACGGGACAACGCCTTGAGCGTGTCCATCGGATCGACCACTGCGCGCAGATAACTGCCGTCGCCCTGACGGATTTCGATCAACCCGGAAAACGCCAGCACGCGCATGGCTTCGCGTACGGTGTTGCGGCTGATGCCCAACTCGCTGCACAGCTCCGGCTCGGTCGGCAGCCGTGCGCCGACCTGCCACACGCCATCGGTGATGCGCTGGCGCAGCTGATCCAGGGCCTGATCGACCAGGGATCGCTTGATCAAAGGTGAGATGTCTGTCATGAAATTCGCCCTTTCATCCAATCATAGGATGAATTTCCTGACATGGTAGTCAGGCAACCGAATCGGCACAAGGGGCAAATCGCGGGCAAAAATAAACCCGGAACAGGTCCGGGTTTATTTCATTGCCTGAATTAGATCAATGCAGGATCTGGCTCAGGAACAGTTTGGTGCGGTCATTCTGCGGGTTGTCGAAGAAGTCGTTCGGTGCTGCCTGCTCGACGATTTCGCCCTTGTCCATGAAGATCACGCGGTTGGCCACGGTGCGGGCGAAGCCCATTTCGTGGGTCACGCAGAGCATGGTCATGCCGTCCTCGGCGAGGCCGATCATGGTGTCCAGCACCTCTTTGACCATCTCCGGGTCGAGGGCCGAGGTCGGTTCGTCGAACAGCATGATTTTCGGTTTCATGCACAGTGCGCGAGCAATCGCCACGCGCTGTTGCTGACCGCCGGACAGTTGCCCCGGGAATTTATGCGCCTGCTCCGGAATGCGTACGCGCTCCAGATAATGCATGGCGATTTCCTCGGCCTTGCGCTTGGGCATCTTGCGCACCCACATCGGCGCCAGCGTGCAGTTCTGCAGGATGGTCAGGTGCGGGAACAGGTTGAAGTGCTGGAACACCATGCCGACTTCGCGGCGGATCGCTTCGATCTGCTTGAGGTCGTTGGTCAGTTCCACGCCGTCGACGACGATGCGCCCCTGCTGGTGCTCTTCCAGACGATTGAGGCAGCGGATGGTGGTCGACTTGCCGGAACCCGACGGGCCGCACAGGACGATACGCTCGCCCTGTTTGACGTTGAGGTTGATGTCTTTCAGCACGTGGAACTGGCCGTACCACTTGTTCACGCCCTGCATCTGAATAATGCCTTCAGGGCCCACAGGCTTTTTGATTGCTTCGCTCATTTACCGAGAACTCCTAACGCTTGTGGCCAGTGTCGAGCTTGCGTTCCAGATGCATGGAATAGCGCGACATACCAAAACAGAAAATCCAGAACACCAGGGCGGCGAACACGTAGCCTTCGGTGGCCATGCCCAGCCATTTCGGGTCGGCAGCGGCTTGTTTGACGCTGTTGAGCAGGTCGAACAGGCCGATGATGATCACCAGGCTGGTGTCCTTGAACAGCGCAATAAACGTGTTGACGATGCCCGGAATCACCAGCTTCAGGGCTTGCGGCAGAATCACCAGGCCCATCGCGCGCCAGTAACCGAGGCCCATCGCCGCTGCCGCTTCGTACTGACCTTTGGGGATCGCTTGCAGACCGCCGCGCACCACTTCGGCAACGTAGGCCGACTGGAACAGGATCACCCCGATCAGCGCCCGCAGCAGCTTGTCGAAGTTCATGCCTTCGGGCAGGAACAGCGGCAGCATCACCGAGGACATGAACAGCACCGTGATCAACGGCACGCCGCGCCAGAACTCGATGAAGGTCACGCAGACCACGCGAATCGCCGGCATGTTCGAGCGACGGCCCAGCGCCAGAATGATCCCCAGCGGCAAAGCGCCGGCGATACCGACCGTGGCAATGACCAGCGTCAGCATCAGGCCGCCCCACTGGCTGGTCGCCACGGTGTCGAGGCCGAACACGCCGCCATGCAGCAGGCACCACGCGACGATCGGGTAGATCACCAGGAAGCTCAGGCCGTACACGGCTTTGTGCGCCACGCGTTTGATAAACAGTGGCGCCACGCCGATCACCGCCAGCCACACGGTCAGGTCGACGCGCCAGCGCAGTTCCGCCGGGTAGTAGCCGTACATGAACTGGCCGAAACGCTGCTGAATGAACACCCAGCAGGCGCCGTCCTTGGTGCAGTCGGCGCGGGTGGTGCCGACCCAGTTGGCATCGAGGATCGCCCAACTGAGGATCGGTGGGACTACCAGGTAGATCAGGTAGAACGCGAACAGGGTCAGCAGGGTGTTGAGCCAGCTGGAGAACATGTTGGCGCGTATCCATGCCATCGGGCCGAAGACTTTGGCCGGCGGTGGCATGTCGGGTTTGAAAGTATGGGTTGTCATGCGCGTTTCCTCACCGCTCGATCAGCGCAATGCGCTTGTTGTACCAGTTCATCAGCAGGGAAATGCTGATACTGATCGCCAGGTACACGCTCATGGTGATGGCAATGACTTCGATCGCCTGACCGGTCTGGTTGAGCACGGTGCCGGCGAACAGCGAAACCATTTCCGGATAACCGATACCGGCAGCCAGCGACGAGTTCTTCGCCAGGTTCAGGTATTGGCTGGTCAGCGGCGGAATGATCACTCGCAAGGCTTGCGGAATGATCACCTTGCGCAGGGTCGGGCCGTTGCGCAGGCCGAGCGAACGCGCCGCTTCGGTCTGGCCATGGCTGACCGACTTGATCCCCGAACGGACGATTTCCGCGATGAACGCGGCGGTGTACACGGTCAGCGCCAGGGTCAACGCGAGCAGTTCCGGGATCAGCACCCAGCCACCGACGAAGTTGAAGCCCTTGAGTTGCGGCATTTCCCAGTGCAGCGGCGCGCCGAAGATCAGTGCGCACAGGGTCGGGAGCACCAGCAGGATCGCCACGCCGGTCCAGAACTTGTGGAACGGTACGCCGGTGTCTTCGAAACGCTTGTTGGCCCAGCGGCACATCAGCACGATGGCGACGATGGCCAGCACCACACTGATGACGAACGCCCAGAAGCCGTCAGCCATTTGCGCGGCCGGCATGTTCAGGCCCCGGCTGCTGACGAAGAAGGTGTCGCCGAAGTTATGGCTGTTACGCGGTCCCGGCATGGTCAGGAACACCGCGAAGTACCAGAACAGAATCTGCAGCAGCGGCGGAATGTTGCGGAACACTTCCACATACACGGTCGCCAGTTTGCTGATGATCCAGTTCGGCGACAACCGCGCCACACCGATGATGAAGCCCAGCAGGGTCGCCAGGATCACGCCGATGACGGTCACCAGCAGGGTGTTGAGCAAACCGATCACGAACACCCGGGCGTAGCTGTCCGCTTCGGTGTAGGAAATCAGGTGTTGAGCGATGCCGAACCCGGCACTGCGCTCCAGAAAGCCGAAACCGGAAGTGATGCCCCGGTGCTGCAGGTTGGTCTGGGTGTTGTCGAACAGATACCAGCCCATGGCGACCACCGCCACGACGGTGATGATCTGAAACAGCCACGCACGCACTCGCGGATCGCTGAGGCTGAACCTCTGCTTTGGTGCGCCGATTGAATTTTGCATGAAGTGCCCCGGAAGAAATGGAACAGAACATCACCCGGCGGTTGGCCCGCCGGGTGATAGAACCATTAGCGCACTGGTGGTGCGTACTGAATGCCGCCGTTGGTCCACAGCGCGTTCAGGCCACGGTCGATTTCCAGCGGAGTGCTCTTGCCGAGGTTTTTCTCGAAGATTTCACCGTAGTTACCGACCTGCGAAACGATTTTCACAACCCAGTCCTTCGGCAGTTTCAGGTCCTTGCCGTATTCACCGTCAGCACCCAGCAGACGAGCGACGTCCGGGTTCTTGGTGGATTTGGCTTCTTCCAATACGTTTTTCGACGTCACGCCGGCTTCTTCAGCGTTCAGCAGCGCGTAGCCAACCCAGCGAACGATCGCCAGCCACTCGTCGTCGCCATTACGCACGACCGGGCCCAGCGGTTCTTTGGAGATGGTTTCCGGCAGTACCACGTAGTCTTTTGGCGAAGCCAGTTTGCTGCGCTGTGCGTACAACTGCGACTTGTCGGAGGTCAGCACGTCGCAACGACCGGATTCCAGCGACTTGGCGCTTTCATCGGAGGTGTCGAAAGTGATCGGGGTGTACTTCAGGCCGTTGGCACGGAAGTAGTCGGACACGTTCAGTTCGGTGGTGGTACCGGCCTGGATGCAGATGGTTGCACCGTCCAGTTCCTTGGCACTTTTCACGCCCAGCTTGTTGTTGGCCAGGAAGCCCACGCCGTCGTAGTAAGTGATGAAGCCCGGGAATTTCAGGCCCATGCCGGCGTCACGCGAGCTGGTCATGGTGGTGTTGCGCGAGAGCAGGTCGATTTCGCCGGACTGCAGCGCGGTGAAGCGCTCCTTGGCGTTCAACTGGCTGAACTTGACCTTGTTGGCGTCGCCGAATACCGCAGCGGCCACAGCGCGGCAAACGTCAGCGTCGATCCCGAGGATCTTGCCCGAAGCGTCCGGCACCGAGAAACCCGGCAGACCGTCGCTCACGCCACATTGCACGAAACCTTTCTTCTGCACGGCATCCAGGGTTGCACCCGCCTGAGCGAACCCGCTGACGCCGAGTACTGCTGCAGCAGTCACGACCGCCAGAGTGGATTTCAACATCTTCATTCAAACCTCCAGTTTTGCTCTTGTTGTGTCGGAGCTTGAGTCCAGTCGCACCCTTTTGAGGCGTTGTTGACCCGTGTTGGCTTTTTTTGGGGTCAACCGACGTAAGACCTTCGCTATGAGTCTAGTAGGAGAAAATCCACATCATGGACAACTCACTTCTCACCAGTCGGCCGAACGGGCTGTAGCCCTTTCACGTTCGCGTTGCCCGTAGCGGCCATTGGCGAACATCCATCACCGGATTCTTTGCAATCCCGTCGCAAGTCGTACACTGATAGTGTTACCGCCACACGCGAGATCGGTTGCACGCTGAGAGCCATAGCAAAGCCCGTACCACACCGCTTGCTGAAGCGATTGTGCGACAGGTCAAGAGCAAAACTTGTAGCCTTGCGACATCTTGTTAACTGATCGACCGGGCGCGCACGCAAATCACGCACTTATTGAGAGCGCCCGCACATTTTTGGAGCAGCCATGACCGAGCCCCTGATTCTTGAACCCGTAAAGCCCGCAGACGCCTGCGTTATCTGGCTGCACGGCCTCGGCGCTGACCGCTATGACTTCCTGCCGGTGGCCGAAGCGCTGCAGGAACGCCTGCTGACGACCCGCTTCGTATTGCCGCAAGCGCCGACCCTGCCCGTCACCATCAATGGCGGTTACGCGATGCCGAGCTGGTACGACATAAAGGCCATGAGCCCGGCGCGGGCGATTGACCGTGACCAGTTGGAAGCGTCAGCGGATCGCATCATTGAATTGATCGAAAAGGAGCGCGCCAGCGGAATAGACGCTTCGCGGATTTTTCTCGCCGGGTTTTCCCAGGGGGGCGCCGTCGTTCTGCACACCGCTTATATAAAGTGGCAAGGTCCTTTGGGTGGCGTACTTGCCCTCTCCACCTATGCCCCGACCTTTACCGACGAGATGGAGCTGTCAGCCAGTCAGCAGCGCATTCCCGCCCTTTGCTTGCACGGCCAACGCGATGGCGTGGTACTCAACGCCATGGGCCGCAGTGCTTACGAGCATTTAAACAAGCATGGTGTCACCGTGACATGGCAGGAATACCCAATGGAGCACGAAGTGTTACCCGAAGAAATTCGCGACATCGGCGTCTGGCTGAACGAGCGCCTGCGCTGATTCGGCCGCTTGCCGGACCGCTTTGATCATCCCACTACGCCGCGCCCGTTTCTTGCATTACACTGGCCGGCGTACATTCCTTAACCAATTGATGAGATGACCGTGCTCGAAGCACTCAAGAAAATGTTCGGTAAAAGCGAGGCTGAGCAGCTCGCGCCAGTTCCCAGTGCGCCGTCGCACGCCCCCGGCCCTCGCAGCGATGCGCCCAAGGTTGAACGTCCGGCACCGGTAGCGACACCCGAGCCCGAGCCGCAACCCG
This sequence comes from Pseudomonas sp. 14P5.3.2, assembly GCF_057799175.1. Lineage (NCBI taxonomy): Bacteria > Pseudomonadati > Pseudomonadota > Gammaproteobacteria > Pseudomonadales > Pseudomonadaceae > Pseudomonas > Pseudomonas sp. 14P5.3.2. The sequence continues at coordinate 13,188 of NZ_JBYOKU010000039.1, forward strand.
CTATCGCCGCCGAACCGGCCCGCGCCGAAGCAGCGAAACCGGCCAGACCGCGCCGCGAACCGAAGCCCAAGGCACCGGTCATTCCCTGGAAACTCGAAGACTTCGTCGTCGAACCCCAGGAAGGCAAGACCCGCTTCCACGATTTCAAACTCGCTCCGGAACTGATGCACGCCATCCAGGATCTGGGCTTTCCATACTGCACACCGATCCAGGCGCAGGTGCTGGGCTTCACCCTCGCCGGCAAAGACGCCATCGGCCGCGCGCAGACCGGCACCGGCAAGACCGCCGCGTTCCTGATCTCGATCATCACTCAGCTGTTGCAGACGCCACCGCCGAAAGAACGCTACATGGGCGAACCCCGTGCGCTGATCATCGCGCCGACCCGTGAGCTGGTGGTGCAGATCGCCAAGGACGCCGCTGACCTGACCAAGTACACCGGCCTAAACGTGATGACGTTCGTTGGCGGCATGGACTTCGACAAACAGCTCAAGCACCTCGAAGCGCGCCACTGCGACATTCTCGTCGCCACCCCGGGCCGGCTGCTCGACTTCAACCAGCGCGGCGACGTGCACCTGGACATGGTCGAAGTGATGGTGCTGGACGAAGCCGACCGCATGCTCGACATGGGTTTCATCCCGCAAGTGCGGCAGATCATTCGCCAGACCCCGCCGAAAAGCGAACGCCAGACCCTGCTGTTCTCCGCGACCTTCACCGAAGACGTGATGAATCTGGCCAAGCAATGGACCACCGATCCGGCGATCGTCGAAATCGAAATCACCAACGTGGCCAACGAAAACGTCGAGCAGCACATCTATGCGGTGGCCGCGGCTGACAAGTACAAACTGCTCTACAACCTGGTCAACGATAACGGCTGGGAGCGCGTGATCGTCTTCGCCAACCGCAAGGACGAAGTGCGCCGTATCGAAGAGCGTCTGGTGCGCGACGGCATCAACGCCGCGCAACTGTCCGGCGACGTGCCGCAGCACAAGCGCATCAAGACCCTGGAAGGCTTCCGCGAAGGCAAGATCCGCGTACTGGTGGCTACCGATGTCGCCGGTCGCGGCATCCACATCGACGGCATCAGCCACGTGATCAACTTCACCCTGCCGGAAGTCCCGGACGACTACGTGCACCGCATCGGCCGCACCGGTCGCGCAGGCGCTGACGGCGTGTCGATCAGCTTTGCCGGCGAAGACGACTCCTACCAGTTGCCGTCGATCGAAGAGAAGCTCGGTCGCAAGATCAGCTGCGAAACACCGCCGACGCACCTGTTGCGTGCGGTTGAGCGCAAGCGCCCGCAGCCGCAGTAAGCGACCTGTAACGCCAAAAGCGCAGCCGGCAACGGACTGCGCTTTTTTTTGTCCGGGGTTTTCAACAGGCGCTTGCGATAGACAACTAAAAGTCCATAATGGACAAATTAGTTTAGATCTAGACCGCGGAGCCTGACATGTCCAGTACACCCTACGTGATCGACCACACCCAGGCCCGCGAGCTGCTGGCGCGCATCGACGTGCCGAAGATCCTGCGCAAGCTGTTCCGCGACCTCGCCGCCGGCCACGCCGTGCAACCGGCGCAGCAACTGGTGGAGTTTCCACAGGGCGCCGGCGACTTCATCAATTATCTGGGGGTGCTGGCCGAGGACGGCGTGTACGGGGTCAAGACCTCACCCTACATCGTCCGCGAGCAAGGGCCACTGGTGACAGCGTGGACGCTGCTGATGTCGATGCACAGCGGCCAGCCGTTGCTGTTGTGCGATGCCGGCGAGCTGACCACCGCGCGTACCGCCGCGACCACGGCGGTGGCGGTCGATGCCCTCGCCCCGCTGAATGCCACACGACTGGCGATCATCGGCAGCGGCAAGGTCGCTCAGGCGCATCTGCATTACGTGAAAGGCCTGCGCGACTGGCAGAACATCAGCGTGTATTCGCCGAGCCTGTCTGAGGATGCGCACACCCAGGCACTGCTGAAAGAAATTTTCCCGGGACTGAAGATTGCCGACAGCCGGGAAACCGCCCTCGACGATGCGGACGTGATCATGCTCTGCACCTCGTCCGCCGGCCCGGTGATCGACCCCGCAGCGTTGGCCAAACCGGCGCTGATCACCTCGATCAGCACCAACGCGCCACGCGCCCATGAGGTGCCGCCGCAGAGCCTGGGCGACATGCAGGTGTTCTGCGACTATCGTCTGACCACGCCGGGGTCGGCCGGTGAAATGTTGATCGCCAGTGAACAACATGGCTGGAGCAAGGACTTGATCGTCGGCGACCTCGCCGACCTGCTCAGCGAGAAAGTGCCGCGCCCCGGTTACGAGCGTCACGTATTTTTCCGTTCAATCGGCCTGGGCCTGGAAGACATTGCGCTGGCCAATGCGGTTTATCACCTGACCAACTAACACCACAAATCCCCTGTAGGAGTGAGCCTGCTCGCGATAGCGGTATATCAGTCAACGATAATGTTGAATGTAAAAGCGCTATCGCGAGCAGGCTCACTCCTACAGGAGATCGCGAACTCCTTGATATTGCGTCCACACCGGAGACCTTTCATGAGCCAGGCAGATTTCATCATCATCGGCGGCGGGATTGCCGGCGCTTCCACCGGGTTCTGGCTGTCGCCCCACGCCAAAGTGATCGTGCTCGAACGTGAATCGCATCCGGCCTACCACTCCACCGGGCGCTCTGCCGCGTTGTACTCCGCGGCCTACGGCACGCCGCAGGTGCGAGCATTGACGCTGGCCAGTCGTGAGTTTTTCGACCATCCGCCGAGCGGCTTCTGCGAGCATCCATTGCTCACGCCGCGCGGTGAAATGACCGTGGATTTCAGCGGTGATGCCGCCGAGCTGCACAACCAGTACCTCAGCGCCAAGGCCACGGTGCCGGAGATGCAACTGCTCAGCGCCGATGAAGCCTGCGCCCGTCTGCCGATTTTGCGTCGGGAAAAAGTCCACGGCGCGATCTACGATCCGACCGCCACCGACATCGACACCGACGCGGTACATCAGGGTTACCTGCGCGGTATCCGCCGCAACAACGGCGAAGTGCACACCGATTGCGAGGTGCTGGGCCTGACACGTGACGCCGATGGCCTCTGGCAGGTGCAAACCAACGGCCAGACCTTCAGCGCTCCGGTCATCATCAACGCCGCCGGCGCCTGGGCCGACAAGATCGGCGCACTGGCTGGCGCGCAAGCGCTGGGCCTGCAACCTAAACGCCGCGCGGCGTTCATTTTCGCCGGCCCCGAGGGCGTGGACATTCATCACTGGCCGATGCTGGTCAGCCTCGACGAATCGTTCTACATGAAGCCCGACGCCGGGATGTTCCTCGGCTCGCCGGCCAACGCCGATCCGGTCGAACCCCACGACGTGCAGCCGGAAGAACTGGACATCGCCATGGGCATCTACCAGATCGAAGAGGCCACGACCCTGACCATCCGCCGTCCGACCCGCACCTGGGCCGGACTGCGCAGCTTCGTCGCCGACGGCGATCTGCTCAGCGGTTTCGATCCACAGGTACCGGGGTTGTTCTGGGTCGCGGCTCAGGGCGGTTACGGCATCCAGACTTCACCGGCCATGGGCCAGGCCAGTGCGGCATTGGTGCGTGGGCAGGCGTTGCCTGAACACCTGCGTCAGTTCGGCCTGAGCAGCGCCATGCTCTCCCCCTCACGGCTGCGCTGAAGGCCCCTGCGGATGACGCGCCCAACGGATTGCGGCACACTCGCAGCGCCCCCGTACACGGGGGCGCTGACGCCGCCTGGAGCTCCACAATCATGACCGCCCCCGAATTCGATCCGGCCCTGGATAACTTCCGTGCCATCGCCGACGCCATCGCCACGTTGTTCTTTCCCCACGCCGAAGTGGTGCTGCACGACCTGCGCACGCAGAAGGTCGACTACATCGCCAACAACCTGTCCAAGCGCGAGATCGGTGACGATTCGTCGCTTGAAGACATGCTCAGCGAGGAGGTCAGCGAGCGCAACATCGGCCCGTACGAAAAGCTCAATTGGGACGGCCAGAAGATTCGCAGCCTGAGCACCGTGCTGCGCGACCGCGACGAGCGGCCGCTGGCGGTGCTGTGCATCAACCTGAATATTTCGCTGTTCGAAAATGCCAAGGCGGCGCTGGACCTGTTCCTGTCGCCAAGCAAACTGATCCCGCAGCCGGATTCACTGTTCCGCGATGACTGGCAGGAACGCATCAACACCTTCCTCCACGCCTGGCTGCGCGAGCGGCAACTGAGCCTGAATCTGCTGACCCGCGATCACAAGCGCGAACTAGTACTGGCCCTGCACGCCGAGGGCGCGTTCAAGGGCAAGAGTGCCTCGAACTATGTGGCCAATGTGCTGAACATGGGGCGGGCGACGGTGTACAAGCATTTGAAGGAATTGAAGGGCTGAAGATCTGCATTGGCAGTTACGGCCTCTTCGCGAGCAAGCTCGCTCCCACAGGGATTTTTGAATGCCATAAATCTAATGTGGGAGCGAGCTTGCTCGCGAAAGCGGTAGATCAGTCGCCGTAGATGTCCGACTTGAAATACTTCTGGGAAATCTTCTGATACTCGCCACTCGCACGAATCCCGTCGATGGCCGTGTTCAACTCGCTGACCAACTCGGTATTGCCCTTGCGCACCGCGATCCCCGCGCCCTCGCCCACGTACTTCGGATCCTTCAGCTCCGGCCCGACAAACGCATAACCCTTGCCGCGCGGCATCGACAGGAAATCATTCAACGGAATGGTGTCAGCGAAAATCGCGTCGAGCCGCCCGGCCGCCAGGTCCATGTAGATTTCTTCGTTATTGCCGTAGCGTTTGACGTTGATGCCCTTGGGCTCAAACACCTCGGTGGCATAACGGTCGGTGGTGGTGGCGCGCTGCACACCGACGGTCTTGCCCTTGAGGCTGGCGTACTGGTCGTCGACCGTGGCGCCGTCCTTCATCACCAGTCGCGAGGAAGTGAAGTAGTACTTGTGGGTGAAATCCACCGACTTCTTGCGGTCTTCGTTGATGGTCATCGACGACAAGGCCATGTCGATTTTCTTCACTTTCAGCGAAGGAATCAGACCATCGAATTCACCCTCGACCCACACACACTTGACCTTCATCTGCGCGCACAGGGCGTTGCCGATGTCGTAGTCGAAACCGACGATCTCGCCTTTGTCGGTCTTCGAGGCGAACGGTGGATAAGCGGCCTCGATGCCGATGCGCAAGGTTTTCTCGGCAGCGAATGAGCTGGTGCACGCCAACAAGCTCAGGGCCAGACCGGTGATCAGGGGGAGTTTCTTCATGTTCGTTTTCTCGCGGGTTGTTGTTGGTTTGGCAAGACAGAAGAAAAGAGCTGGAACGGTTTTTGTACTTGTAAATCCATACTGGACTTTAACGTACACATCGTCAATCAGGCAGCAGAGATTGATCCGCCTCGCTATCCGATGCGGTGTCATTCAGTCTGGGGCGATGCTGATGGCCTCTTCGCGAGCAAGCCCGCTCCCACATTGGAAATGCGTTCTCCTGTGGGAGCGGGCTTGCTCGCGAAGACGGACTTGAAGGCGCTGTAAAAACTACTTCTTCCAGCGATCTGCAGCGGCATGATCACTGTCACGCCCTTCCACCCAGCGCGGGCCATCGCTGGTGGTTTCTTTCTTCCAGAACGGCGCGCGGGTTTTCAGGTAGTCCATGACAAAGGCACAGGCGTCGAACGCCGCCTGGCGATGGGCGCTGGCGGCGCCGACAAACACGATCGGCTCGCCCGGTTCCAGCGCGCCGATGCGGTGCAGCACTTCGAGCTTCAGCAGCGGCCAGCGCTGTTCGGCCTCGACGGCGATCTTGCCAAGGGCTTTTTCGGTCATGCCCGGATAATGTTCAAGGAACATCCCGGCCACATCCAGCCCGTCATTGAAGTCGCGCACGTAGCCGACAAAACTCACCACCGCGCCGACACCGACATTCGCCGCGTGCATCGCGTTGACTTCAGCGCCGGGATCGAACGCCGTGGACTGCACCCGAATCGCCATGCCTCAGCCTCCGGTCACAGTGGGGAAAAACGCCACTTCGTCACCGTCGCTCACCGGCTCGTCGAGCTGACACAGGTCTTCGTTGCGTGCGCACATCAGGTTCTGTTCGCTCAACACCTCGGCGCCATCGCGTTGCGCGAGCAGCGCACGCACATCGTCGACAGTGGCGAAATCGCCTTCGACCGCGACCGAGTCCACACCCAGCGCTTCACGGTAACGGGCAAAAAATTTCACGGTCAGGTTCATGGCTGCTCCGCCTGGAAATGCCCGCTCTTGCCGCCGACCTTCTCCAGCAGACGTACGCTTTCGATGACCATGCCGCGGTCCACCGCTTTGCACATGTCGTAAATGGTCAGCGCCGCGACGCTGGCAGCGGTCAGCGCTTCCATCTCGACGCCGGTCTGCCCGGACAGTTTGCAGCGGGCGACGATGCGCACGCTGTCGTCACCTTCAGCGCTGAGTTCGACCTTGACCCCGGTCAGCATCAGCGGATGGCACAACGGGATCAGATCGCTGGTTTTCTTCGCTGCCTGAATGCCGGCAATGCGCGCCACGGCAAACACGTCGCCCTTGGGATGGCCGCCGCTGACGATCATCTGCAGGGTTTCAGGGAGCATGCGCACCAGCGCCTGGGCGGTCGCCTCACGGAACGTCACGGCTTTTTCGGTGACGTCGACCATGTTGGCGCGACCTTGGGAATCGAGATGAGTCAGCACGGGATTACTCCTGATCAGGAGCGTGGATTGTAAACCTGCGGGTCAAATTTCCGCATCACTGATTATGAATTCACCACTGTCCCCTGTGGGAGCGGACTTGCTCGCGAAAACGGTGTATCAGGCACACATTTGGTGGCTGACACACCGCTTTCGCGAGCAAGCCCGCTCCCACATTGGGTGATGCGTTCATCCATAAAAAACGGGCGGCTGTCAGGCCGCCCGTTTTCTGGTGGAGGGTTACAGATGCGATTCGGCGTATTCGGCCAGAATCGAGCGTGGCACCCCTTGCAGGGTGATGTGCACACCGTTGGGGAAATCCTTGAAGCGTTCGGTCAGGTAAGTCAGCCCGGAGCTGGTCGCGGACAGGTAAGGTGTGTCGATCTGTGCCAGGTTGCCCAAGCACACCACTTTGGAACCGGCGCCGGCCCGGGTGATGATGGTTTTCATCTGGTGCGGCGTGAGGTTCTGACATTCGTCGATCAGGATCAGGCTCTGCTGGAAGCTGCGACCGCGAATGTAGTTGAGCGATTTGAACTGCAACGGCACTTTGCTGAGGATGTAGTCGACGCTGCCATGGGTGTTTTCGTCATCCATGTGCAAGGCTTCGAGGTTGTCGGTGATGGCGCCCAGCCAAGGCTCCATTTTTTCCGCTTCGGTGCCCGGCAGGAAGCCGATTTCCTGGTCCAGGCCCTGCACGCTGCGGGTTGCGATGATCCGGCGATAGCGCTTGCTGACCATGGTCTGCTCGATGGCCGCGGCCAGCGCCAGGATGGTTTTACCGGAACCGGCGGCGCCCGACAGGTTGACCAGGTGAATGTCCGGATCCAGCAACGCATACAGCGCCAGGCTCTGGTAGATGTCACGTGGCTTGAGGCCCCAGGCTTCCTGATGCAGCAGCGGTTCCTGGTGCAGGTCGAGGATCAGCAGCCTGTCTTCCTGGATTTCCTTGATCCAGCCGACAAAGCCTTGTTCGTCAATGATGAACTCGTTGATGTGCACCGCCGGCAGGTTGTCGATCAGCTGTACCTGATGCCAGGTGCGGCCGTGATCCTGACGGGTTTCAACCTTGCTCACGCGGTCCCAGAAGGAGCCGGTCATGTTGTGATAACCGTTGGGCAGCAGGGACACGTCATCGACCAGTTGGTCGGTGCTGTAATCCTCGGCCGCGATCCCGCAGGCGCGCGCCTTGAGGCGCATGTTGATGTCTTTGGTAACCAGCACCACGGCCTTCTTCGGATCACGGGTGTGCAGGTCGATCAGTTGGTTGATGATTTTGTTGTCGTTCAGATGCTCGGGCAGAATCAGGTTCGACTCGGCCTGTTTGCTCATCAGAATTGACAGCAAGCCCTTCGGCCCGCCCTTGCCGCGCTGAATCGGCACACCCAGCTCGACGTCCTCGGGGGAGGCATCGCCCAGGGTCTTGTCGATCAGCCGGATCGCCTGGCGGCATTCGGCAGCAACGCTGTGATGGCCGCTCTTGAGCTTGTCCAGCTCTTCGAGCACGGTCATCGGGATCGCGACGTGGTGTTCTTCGAAATTCAGCAGGGCATTTGGATCGTGAATCAATACGTTGGTATCGAGTACATAAAGGATTGGCTGGTTGGAAGAAGGGCTACGTCCGTGATCATCCATACTCGGTCACCTTTGTGGGAGCCATTCGACGCAATACCTGGGCGGTGCTGCGCCTCGAAGTGACTGCCGAACTCATCCACGAGGGCCTGGATGAACTGCACACAAAAGGAGTCTTGGAAGACGCCACCTGTGTTGCAGGTTTCGGCGGTCTGTCTTCGTAATACTCCAAAACCCATGACATAAAAAAGCACTTTGACGGTTTTTTTAAGTTTATTTTGCAGAGTGACGAAAAGCCCTTGGCGGACTGTCCAGACCCCGCTAAAGTCGGAAGTCCGCCTGCATCGAATTCTCTAGAAAAATCGCCCCAAGCCCAATGTTTCCGGGCTTTTTCCGTTTGTCAGCGAAACCCGTCCTGACAGTCCTCAAAGCCGATGCCGCTTTGCGCAGTTTGCGTGATCAGCCACGGCAACGCGGTCTTAACCGCATCCTGTTTCATGTTGAAATTGATCACCCCGTGACGCCACAGCAGCATCAGGGTCAGCACCCGCTGCGCGCTCGGCGCGCCCTTGAGCTTGCCTGCACCGTCCTGGGCATCGATGTCCCACAGCGCCACTTGCAGGCCCTGATTGCGGAAGAAGCTGCCAGCATCACTGCGGCGCTGACCTTCCGGTGGACGGAACAGCGGTACGTAATTCTCCGGCAACTTGTTCTTTACCAGATCGCTGCTGCGGCGCACCGAGTCCTGCCAGTCCTGCCAGTGGCTGTGGGAGCGGAACTCCCAGCCCTGAACACCGACGCATTGCTTCGAGAACTCCGACTGCAGGTTGCTCACCGAGCGATCGGCCAGCCGCGCCTGCACATCCTTACCCAACAGGAAGAACGTGCCGCTGAGGTTGGATTTGCGCAGGTAGTCGGCGATCCAGTCGGTGTTATCCGGCTGCAGATTGGCGGCGCTGTCGAAACTCAGCAGAAACAGCCGATCGTGCATCTCGTCGCCGTTGCGCTCGTAGTCGCCGAAGTGATCGACTTCGCTGCTGGTCTGCGGCGACAGCGCGGCCTTGCGCATCAGCTCGTCCAGGTACTGCAGATGAAACAAGCGGCTCGGCTCGGCCCACTTGGTGTAATAGCTGTCATCGCTGACCACAAACTTGGCGGCCTGCTCGCGCAGGGTCGGCAGGTCTTCGACGAGGAAGCAGAACGAGGCGTCCTGATCGCAGCTCTGCTGGGCGAAGTTGTAGTTGGCCAACAGACGTTCCCAGAGTCGCTGACGCAGGCGGCTGATCGCGTCGACGTTGACCGTACGCAACCCCAGACGCTGGGCCAGCGCGGCCTCGTCCAGCGCTTCGGTGCCGAGCAGGCCCCGGGCGAACATGAGGATTTCCGCGCGCGAAGCAACGTCGAACAGCGTCGGGCTGCTCAGTTGTTCGGGCCAGGTGCTGCGATCCAGCGTCGCCACATCACCCGGTGCCGCCATGGCCCCGAAGCTCAACAGCCACGCGGTGAATAAAAGAACAATGCGCAAAGGGGTGTCTCCATAACCAAACCCGCGCGGCACTATAGCTGATCCCGCGCGATTCCCCTCAGCCACTCCGATTCCCTGTGGGAGGGGGCTTGCTCCCGAATGCGGTGTGTCATTCAGCAAATATGGCGACTGACACGGCCTCTTCGGGAGCAAGCCCCCTCCCACAGGGAAATGTGGCGAGCCGTCGATCACCTATGGGCTTGATAGCTGGAGTCAACTCGGCCAACCCCCTAGAATCGCCCCCACGATTAAAGGAGACGACTTCATGCTGATGGTGATTTCCCCCGCCAAGACCCTCGATTACGAAACACCGCCGGCGACCCAGCGCTTCACCCAGCCGCAATACCTCGACCATTCCCAGGAGCTGATCCAGCAACTGCGCGAACTGAGTCCGGCACAGATCAGCGAACTGATGCACGTGTCCGACAAGATCGGCGGCCTGAATGCCGCGCGTTTCGGCAGCTGGACGCCCGCCTTCACCCCGGAAAACGCCAAGCAGGCCCTGCTCGCGTTCAAGGGTGACGTCTACACCGGCCTTGATGCGCAATCGTTCAGCGAAGCCCAGTTCGACTATGCGCAGAAGCATCTGCGCATGCTCTCCGGCCTCTATGGCCTGTTGCGTCCGCTGGATTTGATGCAACCGTATCGTCTGGAAATGGGCACCAAACTGGCCAATGCCCGTGGCAAGGATCTGTACGCGTTCTGGGGCACGCGCATCAGCGAATGGCTCAACGAAGCGCTGGCCGAACAAGGCGACGACGTGCTGCTGAACCTGGCGTCCAACGAGTACTTCTCGGCAGTCAAGCGCAGTGCCCTGAACGCGCGGATCATCAATACCGAGTTCAAGGATCTGAAGAACGGCCAGTACAAGATCATCAGCTTCTACGCGAAAAAGGCCCGAGGCCTGATGAGCCGCTTCGTGATTCAGGAGCAGATCAACGATCCGGCCGCCCTGAAACAGTTCGATGTGCAGGGTTATCGCTACAGCGCCGAGCAGTCGAAACCGGACAATCTGGTGTTTCTGCGCGACCACGCTCCGGAATAAAGCATGCCCATTGCACGACTCTTTCTATAAAGAGTCGTGCAGCTCGCACGACGTCAAAAATCCCTCGCCACATTTCGCCGTTTTATTGGCGCCATAAAATCGTTCCCTCCAATTCTAATTTTAGTTTCACTCGACAGCCGCACTTTTTTTCAGTAGTGGCACGTAAATTTTTTTACGGTAGTGGCACAAAACTATCTAGCTCGATTACGCACCGATTAACAAAGGCCCAAATCGAAAGTGCTATCAAATTGAGACCAGTGCCATCTTTGTCAATATTTCAAAAAATTTCAGATTTCGCGATGAGTGGGTAGGAACTATGTCCAAATGCATAGCTCATACCACCGGTAACGATTCTCACCGAGTTTGTACGAGATAACTTACGCAGAGCGGAGAACCATGTAACCAAGTTGTCACAGCAACTTGCCTAGATGGTTCACTCATCTGATCAACTAACGATGGATAGGTGAAACGCACCATAAACATCCTCTACACGGCCAAGGCTGCGCCCCTGTAAATGTGCTCGCCTGAGCACCCAACCGCTTGATCTACGGGCCTTACGCCCGACATCAGGTGGACTAGACACATGCACAAGCATCTTCCAAAAAGAAGATCAGCTGCATAACAGGGCAAGTCATAACAACTAAGGCCTAGTTGCGCACATCTTGAGTGCACTTATTTAGACACTCGGAACTTAGTATGCCTGCACACGGCATTGTGGCGCCTGTATGCCGCACTTTCGAGTGCACTATGACCGCTGAACACCATTAACTCCGGCCATCTAATGGCTTGATAAAACACAGAGGTAATTGCGATGCGCATCAGCATATTTGGTTTGGGTTACGTTGGCGCAGTGTGTGCCGGTTGCCTGTCTGCACGGGGCCACGACGTGGTTGGCGTCGATGTTGCCAAAGACAAGATCGACATGATCAACGCCGGCAAATCGCCGATTGTTGAACCGGGTCTGGGCGAACTGCTGGCGCAAGGTATCGAGACCGGTCGTCTGCGCGGTACGACCAACTTCGCCGAGGCGATTCGTGACACCGACCTGTCGATGATCTGCGTCGGTACGCCGAGCAAGAAGAACGGCGACCTGGAACTGAACTACATCGAAGCGGTATGCCGCGAGATCGGTTTCGTGCTGCGGGAAAAAACCACTCGCCACACCATCGTGGTGCGCAGCACCGTGCTGCCGGGCACCGTCGCCAACGTGGTGATCCCGATCCTCGAAGACTGCTCGGGCAAAAAGGCCGGCGTCGACTTCGGTGTGGCGGTCAACCCGGAGTTCCTGCGTGAATCCACCGCGATCAAGGACTACGACCTGCCACCGATGACCGTCATCGGCGAGTTCGACAAAGCCTCGGGCGACGTTCTGCAATCGCTGTACGAAGAACTCGACGCGCCGATCATCCGCAAGGACATCGCTGTCGCCGAAATGATCAAGTACACCTGCAACGTCTGGCACGCGACCAAGGTCACCTTCGCCAACGAGATCGGCAACATCGCCAAAGCGGTTGGCGTCGATGGTCGTGAAGTGATGGACGTGGTCTGCCAGGACAAGACCCTCAACCTGTCCCAGTACTACATGCGCCCGGGCTTCGCCTTCGGCGGCTCGTGCCTGCCCAAAGACGTGCGCGCCCTGACCTACCGTGCCGGTTCGCTGGACGTCGAAGCACCGCTGCTCAACTCGCTGATGCGCAGCAACGAATCGCAAGTGCAGAACGCCTTCGACATCGTTGAAAGCCACGACAAACGCAAAGTCGCCCTGCTCGGCCTGAGCTTCAAGGCCGGTACCGACGACCTGCGCGAAAGTCCGCTGGTGGAACTGGCCGAGATGCTGATCGGCAAGGGCTACGACCTGAGCATCTACGACAGCAACGTCGAGTACGCCCGTGTTCACGGCGCGAACAAGGACTACATCGAGTCGAAGATCCCGCACGTGTCGTCCCTGCTCAATTCGGATTTCGATTCGGTGATCGACAACTCCGACGTGATCATCCTCGGCAACCGCGACGAGAAATTCCGCGCACTGGCTCAGGAAGCGCCGCAAGGCAAACAGGTCATCGACCTGGTCGGCTTCATGGCCAAAGCCACCAACGCCGGTACTCGCACCGAAGGTATCTGCTGGTAAGTCAGCCTTCCGGCCGGGGGATTTGAACCCCCGGCCGGTTCTTCGCCTGCCTTAACCCCATCGGGCCACCCGACAGGCTCGCCCGAGATAGAGACGGATGCAGATTATGCACAGGCTAAAGCACGGCCTACTTCAGGCCGCCGGTTGGCTGTTTTACCTCAGTTTGTTATTGGGCCTGGCCTTGATGCTGCCCACGTCCACATTCGACTCCGAGTCGAAGGACTTCATTTTCCTGATTGGCGCCGTGGGTATCTGGCGCTACTCGATGGGTGCAACGCACTTTGTGCGCGGCATGATTTTTCTCTACATCGTTTACCCGCACCTGCGCCGCAAAGTGCGCAAGCTGGGTAAAGCGGCGGACCCGTCGCATGTGTTTCTGATGGTCACCAGTTTCCGTATCGACGCGCTGACCACCGCGCAGGTCTACAGCTCGGTGATCCGCGAAGCGATCGACTGCGAACTGCCGACCACCGTGGTCTGCTCGATCGTCGAAATGTCCGATGAGCTGCTGGTGAAAGCGCTGTGGGCGCGGATGAATCCGCCAGAGCGCGTGAAGCTCGACTTCGTGCGCATTCCCGGCACCGGCAAACGTGATGGCCTGGCCTACGGTTTCCGCGCGATCTCCCGTCACCTGCCAGACGACCGCGCCGTCGTGGCGGTGATCGACGGCGACACCGTGCTCGGCGAAGGCACCGTGCGCAAGACCGTGCCGTGGTTCCAGCTGTTCGGCAATGTCGGTGGCCTGACCACCAACGAATTCTGCGAAGTGCGCGGCGGCTACATCATGAGCGAATGGCACAAGCTGCGTTTCGCCCAGCGTCACATCAACATGTGCTCGATGGCCCTGTCCAAGCGCGTGCTGACCATGACCGGGCGCATGTCGGTATTCCGCGCCACCGTGGTCACCGATCCGGAGTTCATCGCCGACGTCGAAAGCGACTCGCTGCAACACTGGCGCCTGGGCCGTTTCAAGTTCCTCACCGGCGACGACAAGTCGAGCTGGTTCAGCCTGATGCGCCTGGGTTACGACACCTTTTACGTGCCGGACGCCGCGATCAACACCGTTGAGCACCCGCCGGAAAAGAGCTTCATCAAGGCCAGCCGCAAACTGATGTTCCGCTGGTACGGCAACAACCTGCGCCAGAACTCGCGGGCGCTTGGCCTGGGTGTGAAACGCCTCGGCGCCTTCACCTCGGTGGTGCTGTTCGACCAGCGCGTGTCGATGTGGACGTCCTTGCTCGGCCTGACCGTGGCGATCATCGCCAGCTTCAAGTACGGCGGCGCGTTCATCCTCGCCTACCTGCTGTGGATCGGCATCACCCGGCTGATTCTGACCCTGTTGCTGTCCTGCTCCGGTCACCGGATCGGCCCGGCTTACCCGGCGATTCTCTATTACAACCAGATCGTCGGTGCGCTGGTGAAGATCTACGTGTTCTTCCGCCTCGACCAGCAATCCTGGACGCGCCAACCCACTTCCCTGACCCGTGATCTCGCCAGCTTTCAACGTTGGTTCAACACCTGGTCGTCTCGGACCATGACCTTCTCCGCCGGCAGCATTTTCGTCGCCGTGCTGCTGATGATGGTCTGACCGCCCCCTTATTGAATTAACAAGGAAATCGCCCCTATGAATACCGCCGTCAACGCCAACGTAGTGCATGAATCCGAAGCCCAGCGTCAGCACGCCCGAGTGAAAATCCCGGCGAAACTGCGCTTTTTCGGCCACGACCGGACGCCGCTCGAAGCGCGGGTCCTCGACCTGTCCGCCGGTGGTCTGGCGTTCAACGCCGGGCAGATGCCGCTGACCGTGGGTGAGGTGCACAAGGCACGCCTGCAATTCGTCATCGACAACCTCGGCCTGGCCATGGACGTCGAGCTGCAGATCCGCTCCTACGACCGCCAGACAGGCCGCGCCGGTTGCCAGTTCCAGAACCTTGAGCCGCAGGACATTTCCACTCTGCGCCACCTGATCACTTCGCACCTGGCCGGCGACATCGTCAGCATGGGTGAAGTGCTGGCGACCCTGCAGCGCGACAACTTCACCAAGGCGCGCAAGGTCAAGGACGGCGGCAGCGGCATGACCCCGTTCGGGCGTCTGAAAGCCGTGACCTTCAGCGCCGGCATCTTCGCCATTGGCCTGGTGGCGTTCGGTTTCGTCTTCAAGTCGGTGTACGGCATGTACTTCGTCAGCCATGCGCAAGCAGGTCTGGTCAGCGTACCGGGGATGAACATCACCATGCCGCGTGACGGCACCGTGCAGAGCCTGGTCAAGTCCGACGGCGTCGCCGCCAAAGGCGCCCCGCTGGCGACCTTCAGCACCAGCATGCTCGACGTGCTCAAGGGCCATCTGGACGAAGACCAGTTGCAACCGGCCAAAGTTGAAGAACTGTTCGGCAAGCAAATGACCGGCACCCTGACCTCGCCGTGCGATTGCACTGTGGCCCAGCAACTGGTGGCGGACGGTCAGTACGCGAGCAAGGGCGACGTGATCTTCACCCTGGTGCCGCGCAACACCCAGGCCACCGTCGATGCACGCTTCTCCTATCGCCAGTTCGGCGACGTGCGTCCGGGTACGCCTGTGAGCTTCCAGATCGCCGGCGAAGACCAGACCCGCACCGGCAAGATCGTCAGCAGCACCAGCCTGAAAAGCGCCGACCTGTCCTCCGACATCCGCGTGCAGATCCAGCCGGACGAACCGCTGGACAGCAGCTTCGCCGGCCGCCCGGTGGAAGTGAACAGCGACCGTGGCCCGAACCTGAACTGGCTGATCGACAAAGCCATGGCTGCCGGTCTTTAAGTCGAGGACATGCCTGTGACTACTCCACCCATCTCGAGCACACCACAAACCCTGTGGGAGCGAGCTTGCTCGCGAATGCATTCTGACATTCAGCCTCAGTGCCGACTGACACACCGCCTTCGCGAGCAAGCCCGCTCCCACATGGGGCCACTATGCGCAGTTGCATTGGCCGTCAGTCTGGCCGGTTGCGCCGGCCTGCCCGACCAGCGTCTGGCCAACGAAGCGCTCAAGCGTGGCGACACCGCCACCGCCGCGCAGAACTACCGCGCACTGGCAGACCTGGGTTACAGCGAGGCGCAAGTCGGCCTCGCCGATATCCAGGTCGACAGCCGCGACCCCGAGCAGATCAAGCAGGCGGAGGCGACCTATCGTGCCGCCGCCGACGTGTCGCCACGGGCCCAGGCCCGTCTCGGTCGCCTGCTGGTGGCCAAACCGGGTTCGACCGAAGCCGAGCACCACGAAGCCGAAAGTCTTCTGAAAAAAGCAGGTGCCAATGGCGAAGGCAATACGTTGATCCCGCTGGCGATGCTGTACCTGCAATTTCCGCACAGCTTCCCCAACATCAACGCCCAGCAGCAGATCGATCAGTGGCGCAAATCCGGCTACCCGGAAGCGGGTCTGGCGCAGGTGCTGCTGTATCGCACTCAAGGCACCTACGATCAGCACCTGGATGACGTGGAAAAGATCTGCAAAGCCGCGCTCAACACCACCGACATCTGCTACGTCGAACTGGCCACGGTCTATCAGAAACGTGCCCAGCCGGAGCAACAGGCCGAGCTGATCAAGCAGATGCAGGCCGGTTACCACCGTGGCAGCGTCAGCGCGCAGCGCGTCGATTCGGTGGCCCGTGTGCTGGCCGATGCGACCCTCGGCAAGACCGACGAGAAGACCGCGCAAGCGCTGCTCGAACCGATCGCCCCGGGCTACCCGGCATCGTGGGTGACCCTCGCGCAGCTGCTCTACGACTTCCCGGAACTGGGCGACGTCGATCAGATGATGCAGTACCTCGACAACGGCCGCGCCGCCGATCAGCCGCGCGCCGAACTGTTGCTGGGCAAGCTCTACTACGAAGGCAAACTGGTGCCGGCCGACGCCAAAGTCGCCGAAGAACACTTCCAGAAAGCCGTCGGCCGCGAAGTCGCCGCCGACTACTACCTCGGCCAGATCTACCGCCGTGGTTACCTGGGCAAGGTCTACCCGCAGAAGGCTCTCGACCACCTGCTGACCGCGGCGCGCAACGGCCAGAACAGCGCCGATTTCGCCATCGCCCAACTGTTTTCCCAAGGCAAGGGCACCAAACCCGACCCGCTCAACGCCTATGTCTTCAGCCAATTGGCCAAGGCGCAGAACACTCCGCAAGCCGATGAACTGGCGACCACCCTCGCAGCGCAATTGCCGCCCGAGCGTCTGGCCGAAGCCCAGCGCCTGCTGCAACAGGAACAGGCCAGCCGTGGCGCCCTGAACCAGAACACGCTGCAACTGCACGCCCTGCAAGAAGAAGACGGCGAGGAAGCCCTATGAAGTTGAATCCCTTTGTGAAGGCCGGCATTGGCCTCACGTTCGCGCTGATCTGGTCTTGCCCGACACTGGCGGCGATCACTGAAACCAAGAACTTCGGCCTGGAAGTGAAAATCACCGGTCAGTCCGAAGACGACCGCGACCTCGGCACCGCACCCGGTGGCGACGTCAACGGTGTGGGCCTGGACCTGCGTCCATGGATCTACGGCGAAAGCGGCGCGTGGAGCGCCTACGCCATGGGTCAGGCCGTGACCTCGACCGACATCATCGAAACCGACACCCTGCAGCAAGCCGACGGTGCCGAAACCACCGACAACAGTGATCGCAAGACCAAGAAGAACTACCTGGCGATGCGCGAATTCTGGGTCGGCTACAGCGGACTGACGCCGTACCCCGGCGAGATGCTCAAGCTCGGTCGCCAGCGCCTGCGCAATGACGACGGCCAATGGCGTGACACCAACATCGAAGCGGTGAACTGGACCTTCGACACCACCCTGTTGCGCGCCAACGTCGGTGTCGCCGAACGCTTCAGCGAATACCGCACCGACCTCAAAGAGCTGGCGCCAAAAGACAAGGATCGCCTGCACGCCTACGCCGATGCCGCCTACCAGTGGACACCGGGCAACTGGGTCGGCATTCGCGGCCACCACACCCACGATGACGGCAAGCTCGATTACGCCGAACCGGGCGTACCCCGCGACACCCTCGACAAAACCCAGAACGGCGACATCAGCTGGCTCGGCCTGACCGCCGACAGCGACGCCTACAACTGGCGCAACACCAACACCGTCAACTACTGGGGCAGCATCACCGGCATGAGCGGCGACCTCGATTCGGTCAACCCGCTGAACGCCGATGGCAGCCGTCCGGCGCAAGCCAAGCGCAGTGATGACATCAACGGCTGGGCCACCGACCTTGGCGTGCGTCTGCGCCTCGATCCGCAGTGGCAGGTCGGTGCGGCCTACGCCCGCGCCAGCGCCGATTACCAACAGAACGGTCTGGAAAGCAACCGCTCCAACTACACCGGTACCCGCTCGCGCGTGCACCGTTTCGGCGAAGCGTTCCGTGGCGAAATGAACAACATGCAGACCGCGACCCTGTTCGGTTCGTGGATGCTCAACGACCAGTACGACGCCAGCCTGATCTACCACAAGTTCTGGCGCGTGGACGGCAACAAGCCGGTGGGCAGCAACGGCATCAACGCCGTGGAAAACAACACCGACGACGTCACCGGCGCGATCCTCTCCAGCACCTCGCTGCCGCTGCAGGATGGCAACAAGGACCTGGGTCAGGAAATGGACCTGGTGGTGACCAAGTACTTCAAGCAAGGCCTGTTGCCGGCGGCGTTGAGTCAGTCGATCGACGAACCGTCGGCGCTGGTGCGTTTCCGTGGCGGCGTGTTCAAGCCCGGTGATGCCTATGGCAGCCAGGTCGATTCGTACATGCACCGCGCGTTCATCGACGTGATCTGGCGCTTCTGATGCAAACCGCCAAGGGAGTGCCCGACATGCACCATGCAAGGAAAGGCTCGCTCAGCCTGTTGGCCGGCGCCATGCTGCTGGCCTCCGCTGGCGCCTTCGCCACGGTGGAACCGGCCAAGCCTGTCACCACCACCAAAGAGCTGCAACAAGCCAAGACCTACACCGTCAGCAGCGCGCCGACCGAGGCGCTGGAACTGGCCAAGCCGACACTGCCCGACCTGTCCGGCTTCACCGCCGAGGCGGCTGCCGCGAAGATCAATCGCAGCAAACCGGGCAAGATCAGCGTGCGCCGGATGATGCAGGAAGACGCGCTGAAGGACTTCATCGGCGGCGACAACAAGATGGCCGAGTGGGTGGTGCGTCAGCACGGTATCCCGCAGGCAATCTTCGTCGACGACGGTTACCTGAACCTCAAGGATCTGGCGCAGAAGCTGCCCAAGCAGTATTTCAGCGAGACCGCGCCGGGCGTGTACCTGGCGAAGCTGCCGATCGTGGTCGGCCGCAAAGGCATCCTTGAAATCGATGGCCAGACCCAGGAGCTGCGCCTGTCGCAAGAGGCCGGTTCGTTCCTGGTCAACGACGGTCAGCTGTTCGTGCGTGACACCAAAGTCACCGGCTGGCGCGAGAAGGACAACGGCCCGGCGACCTTCCGTTCGCCGAAGGAATTCCGTCCGTTCCTGCTGGCCTGGGGCGGCACCGAGACCTACATCGTCAACAGCAAGATGGCCAGTTTCGGCTACGCCAACAGTAAGTCGTACGGGGTGAGTATTTCCCAGTACACGCCGAACATGGCCAAGGTGCTCAAGCGTCCCGAGCCGACCGGCTGGATCGTCGGCTCCGAGTTCTCCGACATGTGGTACGGCTTCTACTGCTACGAGACCCGCGACTTCGTGGTCAAGGGCAACACCTACAAGGACAACATCGTCTACGGCATCGACCCGCACGACCGTTCCCACGGTCTGATCATTGCCGAGAACACCGTCCACGGCACGAAGAAGAAGCACGGCATCATCATTTCCCGTGAAGTGAACGACAGCTTCATCTTCAACAACAAGAGCTACGACAACCACCTCTCGGGCCTGGTGATCGACCGTAACAGCGTCAACAACATCATCGCCTACAACGAGATCTACAAGAACCACACGGACGGCATCACCCTCTACGAGTCCGCCGACAACCTGCTGTGGGGCAACAAGGTCATCAGCAACAAACGCCACGGCATCCGCATTCGTAACAGCGTGAACATCCGCCTCTACGAAAACGTCGCCATGGCCAACGGTCTGACCGGCGTCTACGGCCACATCAAGGACCTGACCGACACCGACCGTGACATCAAGCTCGACCCGTTCGACGCGCAAGTCTCGCTGATCGTGGTCGGCGGTGAACTGGCGGCCAACGGCAGCGGCCCGATGGCCATCGACTCGCCATTGAGCGTCGAGCTGTATCGCGTATCGATGCTGGCGCCGACCAAATCCAGCGGCATCAGCTTCAACGGCATCCTCGGCGAGCGCCAGGATGAAATTCTCGACCTGCTGGTGCGCCAGCAGAAAGCCGTGCTGATCGACCCTGTCGAACGCCAGACCGAAATGCGGGACTGAGGATAATTTTATGCACCCACACTTGATCAAATTACTCAGCCTGTCGGCCCTGACCGTGGGCATTCTGGCGGCCAGCAATGCGGCTCGTGCAGACGAGACCGCAGCACCGAAGTTCACCGCCGAACCGTGCTGCAACCTGTGCCCGGCCGCGCATGACGCGAAGAACTACACCACGCGTTATCAGCAGAACTTCACCACGCTGGTGCAGGCGCAGGGCGACTGGTTGTTCCGTACCCAGGAAGATTTGCGCACCGAGTTCAACACCACCCCGGCCGGCTACAAACGCCTGCAACAACTGCACGATGCGTTCAAGGCCAAAGGCGTCGAACTGGTGATCGTCTATCAGCCGACCCGTGGCCTGGTGAACCGCAACAAGCTCAACCCGCAGGAAAAAGCCGCGTTCGATTATGAGAAAGCGCTGGGCAACTACAAGACCATGCTCGGGCGTTTCGCGCAGATGGGTTACGTGGTGCCGGACCTCTCGCCGCTGACCAACGAATCGCTGCCGGACACCCTGCCCGCTCACGATTTCTACTTCCGCGGCGACCAGCACTGGACGCCATACGGCGCTCAGCGCACAGCGAAAATCGTCGCCGAGAAGGTCAAGCAGATCCCGGCCTTCGCCGACATTCCCAAGCGTGAATTCGAGACCAAGCGCACCGGGCGCATGGGCAAGACCGGCACCCTGCACAACATGGCCGGGCAACTGTGCGGCACCAGTTACGCGATCCAGTACATGGATCAGTTCACCACCGAGCCGAAAGGCGAGGCCGGTGACGGCGACCTGTTCGGTGATTCCGGCAACCCGCAAATTACCTTGGTCGGGACCTCGCACAGCGGCAAGAACTACAACTTCGCCGGCTTCCTCGAAGAGGCCATTGGCGCCGACATTCTCAACGTCGCCTTCCCCGGCGGCGGTCTCGAAGGTTCGATGCTGCAGTACCTCGGTAGCGACGAATTCCAGAAGACGCCGCCGAAGATTCTGATCTGGGAATTCTCGCCGCTGTACCGCCTCGACCAGGAGACCATCTACCGCCAGATGATGTCGCTGCTCGATAACGGCTGCGAAGGCAAAGACACGCAAATGTCCGCCAGCACCACGCTCAAGCCCGGCGGCAAACAGGAACTGCTGGTCAACAGCAAAAACCTGAACCTGCAGAACAGCAGTCATCAGGTCGACATCCGCTTCGCCGACACCTCGGTGAAAACCCTGCAAGCCACCCTCTGGTACATGAACGGTCGCCACGAGGACATCAAGATCGAGAAACCGGAAACCTCCGACACCGACGGTCGTTTCGCCTTTGAGCTGCGCACGGACGAAGATTGGGCCTCGCAAAATCTGCTGGCCGTCGAAGTTCAGGGCCCGGAAGCGGGTACCGCGCCGCAAAAAGTCGAAGCGAAAATCTGCAAACGCAACGTATTCCCGGGCGCTGGGCCACAAACCGCTCAGGTCGGGCAATGAGGTCTGCTATGCGAAATCGAACGATCAAACACTTGCTTGCACCATCCCTCCTGACCTTGGCGATGTTCGCCGGGGCCACTCAGGCCGCCGCGCCACTGCGTCCGCCGCAGGGCTACTTCGCCCCTGTGGATAAATTCAAGACCGGCGACAAGAGCGAAGGCTGCGACGCGATGCCCGCGCCGTACACCGGGCCGCTGCAATTTCGCAGCAAATACGAAGGCTCGGACAAGGCCCGCGCAACGCTGAACGTGCAGTCGGAAAAAGCCTTCCGCGACACCACCAAGGACATCACCACGCTGGAGCGCGGCACCGCCAAACGGGTGATGCAGTTCATGCGCGACGGGCGCCCGGAACAGCTCGACTGCACCCTCAACTGGTTGACTGCGTGGGCCAAGGCCGATGCGTTGATGTCGAAAGACTTCAATCACACCGGCAAGTCGATGCGCAAATGGGCGCTGGGCAGCATGGCCTCTTCGTACATTCGCCTGAAGTTCTCCGACTCGCATCCACTGGCCGAACATCAGCAAGAGGCGCAGTTGATCGAGGCGTGGTTCAGCAAGATGGCCGATCAGGTGGTCAGCGATTGGGACAACCTGCCGCTGGAAAAAACCAACAACCACTCGTACTGGGCCGCGTGGTCGGTGATGGCGACCTCGATCGCCACCAACCGTCGCGACCTGTTTGACTGGGCAGTGAAGGAATACAAGGTCGGGGTCAATCAAATTGACGCCGACGGCTTCCTGCCCAACGAACTCAAGCGCCAGCAACGCGCCCTCGCGTACCACAACTACGCCCTGCCGCCGCTGGCGATGATCGCCAGTTTCGCTCAGGTCAATGGTGTCGATCTGCGTCAGGAAAACAACAGCGCGCTGAAGCGTCTGGGTGACCGGGTGCTGGCCGGGGTGAAAGACCCTGACCAATTCGAGAAGAAGAACGGCAAAGAGCAGGACATGACCGACTTGAAAGAGGACATGAAATTCGCCTGGCTCGAACCGTTCTGCACCCTCTACACCTGCCCGCCGGATGTGATCGAGAAGAAGCACGGCATGCAACCGTTCAAGACCTTCCGCCTGGGTGGCGACCTGACCAAGGTCTACGACCCGTCGCATGAGAAGGGCAACAAGGGTTCGTAAGAGTGAATGCAATCCCCTGTGGGAGCGGGCTTGCTCGCGAATGCGGTCTGACATTCAAAAAAAATGTCGACTGACACACCGCCTTCGCGAGCAAGCCCGCTCCCACAGTGAAGTGATGTCGCCCCCTGAATTTTCATGGGGGGTTTGGGGGGGCTTTGGCCCTTGACTGTTGGTTCAAACATGGAGAGATCGGGATGGTATTTTCATCCAACGTGTTCCTGTTTCTGTTCTTGCCGATCTTTCTCGGCTTGTACTACTTGAGCGGGCAACGCTATCGCAACCTGTTGCTGCTGATCGCCAGCTACGTGTTCTACGCGTGGTGGCGGGTGGACTTCCTGGCGCTGTTCGCCGGCGTCACCCTGTGGAACTACTGGATCGGCCTGAAAGTCGGTGCTGCCGGCGTGCGCACCAAACCGGCACAGCGCTGGCTGCTGCTCGGCGTGGCAGTCGACCTGTGCATCCTCGGCTACTTCAAATACGCCAACTTCGGCGTGGACAGTATCAACGCGATCATGAGCTCGTTCGGTCTGGAGCCGTTCATCCTGACCCACGTGCTGCTGCCGATCGGTATCTCGTTCTACATCTTCGAGTCGATCAGCTACATCATCGACGTGTATCGCGGCGACACCCCGGCTACGCGCAACCTGATCGACTTCGCAGCGTTCGTGGCGATCTTCCCGCACCTGATTGCCGGCCCGGTCCTGCGTTTCCGCGACCTCGCCGACCAGTTCAACAACCGCACCCACACCCTCGACAAGTTCTCCGAGGGCTGCACGCGGTTCATGCAGGGTTTCATCAAGAAGGTGTTCATTGCCGACACCCTCGCGGTGGTCGCCGACCACTGCTTCGCCCTGCAAAACCCGACCACCGGTGATGCCTGGCTTGGCGCGCTGGCGTACACCGCGCAGCTGTATTTCGACTTCTCCGGTTACAGCGACATGGCCATCGGTCTGGGCCTGATGATGGGTTTCCGCTTCATGGAAAACTTCAAGCAGCCTTACATCAGCCAGTCGATCACCGAGTTCTGGCGCCGCTGGCACATCAGCCTGTCGACCTGGCTGCGTGACTACCTGTACATCACCCTCGGCGGTAACCGTAAAGGCACGCTGATGACCTATCGCAACCTGTTCCTGACCATGCTCCTGGGTGGTCTGTGGCACGGCGCGAACATCACTTACATCGTCTGGGGCGCCTGGCACGGCATGTGGCTGGCGATCGAAAAAATGCTCGGCATCAACACCGCGCCGCGCAGCCTCAACCCGATTCGCTGGGCGCTGACCTTCCTGCTGGTGGTGATGGGCTGGGTGATCTTCCGCGCCGAAAACCTGCACGTCGCCGGGCGCATGTACGGCGCGATGTTCAGCTTCAGCGACTGGTCGCTGTCGGAACTCAACCGCGCCAGCCTCACCGGTCTGCAAGTGGCAACCCTGGTGGTGGCGTACGCAACGCTGGCCTTCTTTGGCCTGCGTGATCTGTACACCAACCAGCCTCCGGTGAAGAGCAAACCTGAAGTCAACGTCGAGGCCAACGGCCCTGCCACCGCGACCCCGGGCGTGATCAAAGCCGCGCCTGGCGAAAACCCGGCGAGCATCCACGAGCCTGGCTACACCGTCGGCGTCGAAGCCCAGGTGCAACCGGCCTACTGGAGCGCGGACTGGTCACGCTACGTGATGCGCGGGCTGATCCTGCTGCTGTTCATCGCCTCGATTCTCAAACTCTCGGCGCAAAGCTTCTCGCCGTTCCTTTACTTCCAGTTCTGAGGGATCTGACATGACCCGCTCATTACGCATCGTCTACATCGCGCTGTTTCTGCTGACCCTGCTGGTGCTCGGTCTGTGGTCGGTGCGCAGCTTCTTCGGCTTCAGCACCAACGCTGATGCGACCGTGCTCAACGGTCGCTGGACCAAGGCCGTGGAAACCCACTACGACGACCAGTTTCCGATCAAGCGTCTGGGCACCAATCTCTGGGCGGCGCTGGATTTCAAACTGTTCAACGAAGGTCGTCCGGGCGTGGTGCTCGGTCGCGATCAGTGGCTGTACAGCGACGAGGAATTCAACCCGATCGTCAACGAAGAGCTGAACCTGCAAGGCAACTACGCGCTGGTCGAAGGCGTGCGCCAGACCCTCAAGGCCAAAGGCGTAAAACTGGTAATGGCCATCGTCCCTGCCAAAGTGCGCCTGTACCCAGAACACCTGGGTGAAGTGAAACCGGCGAGCATCCACGCCAACCTCTATCAGGACTTCCACGCCCGTGTCGCGGCGGACAAGATCCTCGCCCCGGACCTGCTTGGCCCGCTGCAACAGGCCAAGCACAACGGTCAGCAAGTGTTCCTGCGCACCGACACCCACTGGACTCCTGAAGGCGCGGAGATCGCCGCCAACACCCTGGCGAAAACCATCGCCGACAAGTTCCCGCTCAGCGGCGAGCCGCAGCGTTTTGTCACCACGCCAGCGGAGAAGGTCACGCACAAGGGCGACCTGCGTCTGTTCCTGCCGCTGGATCCGCTGTTTGAAAACCTGATGCCGGCGCAAGAGCCGCTGCAGAAGCGCAACACCGTGGCCGCCGAGCAACCTGCCGGCGACGACGCGCTGTTCGCCAGCAGCGAGGTACCGGTCGCACTGATCGGCACCAGCTACAGCGCCAACCCCAACTGGAACTTCGTCGGTGCGCTGAAACAAGCGCTGCACAGCGACGTCGGCAACTACGCCGAAGACGGCCACGGCCCGATCCTGCCGATGCTCAGCTACCTGAAAAGCGATGACTTCAAGAACAGCCCGCCACAGGTGCTGATCTGGGAGTTTCCTGAACGATATCTGCCTGTGAACAACGAAATCGGCGACGCCGACCCGCAGTGGGTCGCAGAGCTCAAACAAGCCGGTGCTCGCCAACAAAACGTAGCTGTAAACACTAAATCCGAGACGCCCGACCGGGCGCAAAACTGAAAGAGAGGTACACCATGACTTTCACGACTACTCCTCGTCGTCTCGCAAAACGCTTCGCACTGGTTGCTGGCCTCAGCGTGCTCTCCGTCCAGGCGTTCGCCGGTGGTGACGCCGCGCTGTACGGCCCGACCGCACCGAAAGGCTCGACCTTCGTGCGGGTCTACAACGCCAGCAACGCCGAAGTCAGCGCC
Organism: Pseudomonas sp. 14P5.3.2; assembly: GCF_057799175.1. Taxonomy (NCBI): domain Bacteria; kingdom Pseudomonadati; phylum Pseudomonadota; class Gammaproteobacteria; order Pseudomonadales; family Pseudomonadaceae; genus Pseudomonas; species Pseudomonas sp. 14P5.3.2. The sequence goes on from NZ_JBYOKU010000039.1 coordinate 39,289, forward strand.
ACCGTCGGCAGCACTAACCTAAGCGACGTTGCGCCACTGGCCAGCAGCGACTTCAGCTTCATGCCGGGCGGCGATTACAGCGCCAAGGTCGGCAGCCAGACCTTGCCGGTGAAACTTGCCGGTGACCACTACTACACCCTGGTCAACAACGCGTCCGGCGCGCCACAGCTGATCGAAGAACCGCCGTTCAAGAACAAGCAGAAATCCCTGGTGCGCGTGCAGAACCTCAGCGACAAGCCGCTGACCCTGAAGACCGCCGACGGCAAGACCGACGTGGTGCCGAACGTGGCTGCCAAGGGCCGGGGCGAACGTGAAATCAACCCGGTGAAAGTCAGCCTGGCGCTGTACGAAGGCGACAAGAAAGTCGGCGACGTGAAACCGGTCGCTCTGGAGCGTGGTGAAGCAGCGGTGCTGTACGTCACCGGTTCCGGCAGCAGCCTGTCGCCAGTCTGGGTGAAACGCCCGGTGTCGACCCGCTAATTATTTTCCAGACTGACCCCGCGCCCACTGTGGGAGCGGGCTTGCTCGCGAAAGCGGTCTGACATTCAACAGATATGTCGACTGATACACCGCCTTCGGGAGCAAGCCCCCTCCCACCCTGCGACCGGGTTGTCAGTTCGGATACGAGACAAAAACAAGAGTGAAACGACACAGCGTTCGTGCCTCTAACCAATCGATTTTATGGAGTAAACAATATGATTCCGGTGATCTTGTCAGGTGGTAGCGGTTCACGTCTTTGGCCGCTTTCGCGCAAGCAATTCCCTAAACAATTCCTCGCCCTGACCGGTGAACACACGCTGTTCCAGCAAACCCTGGAGCGTCTGGTGTTCGAAGGCATGGACACGCCGATCGTGGTCTGCAACAAGGATCACCGCTTCATCGTCAACGAACAGTTGGCCAACCGTAATCTCGAATGCCAGCGCATCCTGATGGAGCCGTTCGGCCGCAACACCGCGCCGGCGGTGGCGCTGACCGCGATGATGCTGGTCAACGAAGGGCGTGACGAACTGATGCTGGTGCTGCCAGCCGACCACGTGCTGGAAGACCAGAAAGCCCTGCAACGCGCCTTGGCCCTGGCCACCGTCGCCGCCGAAAACGGCGAAATGGTGCTGTTCGGCGTGCCGGCGACCAAACCGGAAACCGGCTACGGCTACATCAAATCCACCGGCGATTCGCTGCTGCCGGAAGGCGTCAGCCGCGTTTCGCACTTCGTCGAAAAACCTGACGTCAAACGCGCCACCGAATATGTCGAATCCGGCGGCTACTACTGGAACAGCGGCATGTTCCTGTTCCGCGCCAGCCGCTTCCTCGAAGAGCTGAAAAAACACGATCCGGACATCTACGACACCTGCCTGCTGACCCTCGAGCGCAGCCAGCAGGACGCCGACACCGTCACGCTGGACGAAGCCACTTTCGCCTGCTGCCCGGACAACTCCATCGACTACTCGGTGATGGAAAAAACCCAGCGCGCCTGCGTGGTGCCGCTGACCGCCGGCTGGAGCGATGTCGGTTGCTGGTCGTCGCTGTGGGAAGTCAACGAAAAAGACGCCAACGGCAACGTCAGCAAAGGCGACGTGGTGATCCAGGACAGCAAAAACTGCATGATCCACGGCAACGGCAAACTGGTGTCGGTGATCGGTCTGGAAAACATCGTCGTGGTCGAGACCAAGGACGCGATGATGATCGCCCACAAGGACAAGGTTCAGGGCGTCAAGCAGATGGTCAACACCCTCAACGAGCAGGGCCGCAGCGAAACCCAGAACCATTGCGAGGTCTATCGTCCGTGGGGCTCCTACGACTCGGTGGACATGGGCGGGCGTTTCCAGGTCAAGCACATCTCGGTCAAACCGGGCGCATGCCTGTCGCTGCAGATGCACCACCACCGCGCCGAGCACTGGATCGTGGTCAGCGGCACCGCCGAAGTGACCTGCGATGACAACGTGTTCCTGCTCTGCGAAAACCAGTCGACCTACATCCCGATCGCCTCGGTGCACCGCCTGCGCAACCCGGGCAAGATCCCGCTGGAAATCATCGAAGTGCAATCGGGCAGCTACCTCGGCGAAGACGATATCGAGCGTTTCGAGGACATCTACGGTCGTTCCACCCCGATCGAACGCGGCGTGTCGGTGAAAACCATCGCGCAGTGATCACCCCGCAATAAGAAGCCCCCGTCCAGCCCGCTGCGTCCCCATCCGCAGTGGGTTGGGCGGGGGCTTTTTTGGCCCGTTCACATTCCTCCAACGCTTGTTCTGATAATCAACGGGGTAACATTTTTGCTTTTATCACGTATCTATGTGCCGTCCCGAATCGTGCGGTGTTATCCATGTAGGACCTTCCTTTTGGAATGTGTTGCACGGAAACTACTTTAACTTTGTTATACATTGGAAACGTTACTTCTCCCTCGGATGCATACAACCCCTCAGAAACACCTGCATGTCCAGGTTCCACCTCAAAGTGCCACATTATGGATTTACCGGACACGTAGCCCATGCCTGGGTCTTTGGATGTTGACATTATCAGCTGAGAGCGGATGTTTACATTCAGTATGCTTTCTGTAGCATCGTCTCCGACGCTCTCTACAAACTCGGCAAGCCATGGGTAGCTATTCAATATGGCTGTTGTGTCTCCTCGGAAAAGCTCCTTTACATCCGCACGATGATAACTTGGCCATTCTTCATCTATTTTCCCTAAAACACCCTGAACTTCCAAAGCTTTGTCATTATCGATATTCCTGGCGGGAGGAGTCATATTTCGTCCAACTTCCCGCCATACATCTACAAACTGCTTTATATCGTCAATTGAACTATAGTGCTCAATATTGAGCTTCTGAAGAGCAATTGTGAATGAAGAATAATAAGGATATTCACCCCCTTGTTGTTTATACAATGCCGGATCATCTTTAATGACCCATTTTTTAGTGGTCAATGGTCGGGAGGCTGCTCCCGGTAAAGGGGGAGGTATGCCTGAGACAGGTGGCGGCGGGGGGGGCAATGCTGGCGGTCCTGGAGGACCGGATTGCTCTGGAAGCTGCGGCCTGCGTCCATCTGCATCGATCAACGTACCGGGGTTATTTCTGACCATCCGGTACAGGTTCAAACCATCCACTTCCCCCGCCGGGTCCGGACTGCTCCATTTTTGCAACCAGGAGATGTAGTAGCGGTGACCGTAGTAATCAAGTCCGGTCGCATCACGCTCCTTGCCTGAATAACGGACGAATTTGTAGCTGAGTTCGCCGTTCTGCCAAGCGCTGGTACCGAACGGGTGATACTTCTCCCGACCAATCAACGTACCGTCACCGGCAGTTTCCAGACTAACCGAACCCAAGTGATCGATATGTTGGTATCGCCATCGATTGTTGACTCCCGAAGGCGGCGGGCTCTCCCAATGCTGTACTCGAGCGTTGTCGGTAACGATGATCTGCAACCGTTCGCCGGTACCGTTATCGGTGCGCAACTCCAGCCCGGGCAAATAGCGTACGTCGGCAATCAGGCTTCGGACGCCAGTTCGCAACGAGCGGACCTTGCGTACCCGCTGGCTGCCACCATCGTACAGATAGACCTCATGATCATTGATACCTGAGGCACGCTCCACCGGACAGACCGTTTGCAGTTGATTGCGCAGGTTCCAGTTCAGTACCCGCCCTGACTCCAGCGTCAGCAGGTTGCCTCTGCGGTCGTAGGCAGCTTCGATTTCTGCCTCACCGGGAATGACGTCCACGTAAGGCAAAGAGCGGTTGCTATAACGCGCCGGCTGCAGTTTGCGCCCGTGGCTTTGTGCACCGACATGAATCAGGTTGCACAGGTTGCCGCCGGGATCATATTCGTAAGTCTGTTGATAGTTGCTGACCGCCCCCGGATCGATGCGGCCCATCGATTGCGGGCCACGATTGACTGCGCCGGCCTCCCAACCGGACGCCTTGGTCAACTGGTAAAGACTGTCGTAGACAAAGCGACTGACCGGGTCGATGCGCTGGTTGGCGAAGTAACGGATCGGCAGTGACTTGTCTTCGATACTCAGGACATTGCCTACCCGGTCGTATCCATAACTCAAATGTTGCAGCACAAGACCATCAGCGTCTTCAGTCCGCTGAACCAACAGGCGATTGTCTTCGGGGCTATAGGTTTGTACACCGTTGCCGGCGGTTTCCTGCGTGACATTGCCTTGCGCGTTGTAGTGGATGTCCCTGACCAGGGTCTGCTCGGGTTCCCCCTTCAACTGCAAGCGGCGCTCGCGCAAGTGGCCATCGACGGTCAGCGCGAATGTATGCCGGTTTTCTCGGGCATCCGTCTGTTCCAGCACATCCCCCAGCGCACCATGGCGCCAGCGCGATGTCGCACCGGCGCCTGGCTCCAGCAGCCGCTGACGATCCGCCTCCGATTTAGGCCAGTCAGGTGCCAACGGATCCTGAGTGAAGTGGCGGGTGTCCTCGGTACATTCGCCGCTAATTGCAAATCGGTTGAACAGTACGCTGCCGGCCGGGTGATCATGACGAATCAGTTGACCGTAATGATTTTGCGCCAGATCGCCGCTGCCGGGATGACCATAGGTCAATCGCTCGCCGCAACGCCGCGCCTCGCTTGCCCCTTGTTCGAATATCGCAACGGGTCGAAGCAAGGCATCGTACTCAATGTCGCGTCGCGTCTGACGGCTGTCCCAACTGAATACCGTTTGCGTGGCGAGCCCCTTCAACTCGATTTGCGTGCCGGTATCGACACTGTCCGAACGAATCACCGAGGCGCCCAAGGTAAACACTCGTGTCAGATTGGCCGGCGTCAGCGGGTCGCCGACCTGCGACAGCCAAAGCCGCGGATCCCACTGTTTAACCGCATGCCCCGCCGGGTCATGAAGGATGCGGTTGATCCGGGGGTCGACAGGGCCGTCCTCGATAGCCCGACAATAGTCGACCGTGCGAACCAACAAACCGCGCGGGTCGAACACAGACACCCTCGGCGTATTGATGTGCAAGCTCATGAAAAGTCCCTCCCCGTGCGAGCGGCGTTGTTCGAACCTCCGGAATTTGAGCAGGCACAACGCATGTTCAACAACTGTCAGAAATTACAGTCCCGACCAATGGCGTCACGCTTTGCTCGGCGAATATCCATTCCCGCGCCCCTTCGGTAGGATGGTGCTCACGAGTTCAAGGAGCGTTCAAACATGTTCATCGGCGTTTTGCTGGTCATCACCTGGCTGATCCTGTTGTTGCGCTATCCGGCCAAGGCCGTGCCGGTGTCCGTCGCGGCTGCCGTTGGTCTGGGTTTGGTCGCGGTCTGGGTGGTGTGGCTGGACAACCGCGAACTCAAACAACTGGCGCGTCTGGAGATGCGCATTGTCTATGCGCCTGAACAGTGCCCGGCGGATCGACCGCTGCAACTGAAAATGAAAAACGGCAACGACGTGCCGCTGACCGAACTGCGCTGGCGCATTGCAGCCTACGCGCCCGGTGACACGGTCAATCTGGCCGACAACCAATACACCGCCCCGCGCTATCGCGGTCCCGGCGAACTGCAGGCCGGCGGCGACTGGGAAGACTGCCTGCCCATGCCACCGCTGCGTCCCGGTTATCGCCCGCAAACCCTTGAGTTTCGCGCCGAGCGCTTGCAAGGCAGTTTCTCCGACTGATACCCCCTCCCCCACTTTTTTGCACAAGGAATGCGCCATGCCCGTTGCGTTGATTACCGGTTGCTCCAGCGGCATTGGCCGCGCCCTCGCCGACGCCTTCAAGGGCGCCGGTTACGAAGTCTGGGCCACTGCGCGCAAGAGTGAAGACGTCGCGGCGCTGACCACCGCCGGGTTCACCGCGATCCCGCTGGACGTCAATGACAGCGTGGCGCTGGAACAACTCGCGGAACGTATCAACCAGCAACACGGTGGCCTCGACGTGCTGATCAACAACGCCGGTTATGGCGCCATGGGGCCGCTGCTCGATGGCGGCGTGCCGGCCATGCAACGCCAGTTCGAGACCAACGTGTTCTCGATTGTCGGCGTGACTCGCGCACTGTTCCCGGTGCTGCGCCGGGCCAAGGGGCTGGTAGTGAACATCGGCAGTGTTTCGGGCGTTCTGGTCACGCCATTCGCCGGCGCCTACTGTGCGTCGAAAGCGGCGGTGCATGCGCTGAGCGATGCCTTGCGCATGGAACTGGCGCCGTTCGGCATTCGCGTGATGGAGGTCCAGCCGGGGGCGATTCAGTCGAGCTTCGCCAAGAATGCCGGGCACGAAGCCGAGCAGTTGATCAACGAGCAGTCGCCGTGGTTTCCGTTGCGTGAGGGGATTCGCGCGCGGGCCAAGGCTTCGCAGGACAAGCCGACCCCGGCCAGTGAGTTTGCCGCTGAATTGCTCAAAGCGGTGCAGCAGAGCACGCCGCCGCGCTTGGTTCGCATTGGTAATGGCAGCCGGGCGTTGCCGTTGCTGGCGACGTTGTTGCCCAAGGGGTTGCTGGAGTCGACGTTGATGAAGCGGTTCGGGTTGCGCGGGAAGCTTTGATTCAGCCTCGACAGTCACGCTCCACGCTGATTTCCAGAAGACACAAAGCCTGAGCAACGTGCGCCTCGGGCACACACCTTACTCCCCCCCACGGCCCTTCACCACCTGTCAACTCTGACAGTAGACGCTGATTTCACAAGCAGAGCAGACTCGATGCAAGACGCTCACACTCGCGAGCATCCGTACATCAATCGGTGAAAATAATGAGTACTTTCGAGCGTAAACCTGGCGACATCGATCCGAGCTTTGGTGAAAAGGGCGTTGTGACCCTCGCGATTTTGCCGCACGCAAACGGGAATGATCGACAAATCAAAGGCCTTTACCGGTTGCCCACGGGAAAACTCCTCCTCGGCATCACTGTCTCCCATGACGACGAGGCCAAGGAGGCCGACGACTCCGTACTCTACACCTCGTCCTACTATGGGCTGGCACGTCTGAATGAAGATGGCAGGCTGGATCCGACCTTCGCGAGCAAAGGCTTCACCTTCAACAAGTTCTATAAGCAGTTTGACGCATTAGGCGGCAAAGTGGCGATGCATGGGTCACAGATCTATATGCAGGGCGGAACCACTGTGGATAAAGACACCGAGTCTCCGCCCGTGCACCTGGTGTTGGGACGTTTCAACGAAAACGGCGTGCAGGACCTGGACTTTGCGACCCAGGGCAAACTGATCCTGCGAAATCTACCGACGGAGAATTGCCTCTCAGACACAGGCAATGTGGCAGTGCAAGTGGATGGCATGATCGTCGTCGGTGCGACCTATCACGTCATGGGCGCCCCGGAAAGAACTCATGCCGTGCTGTATCGCGTGACTGAAAAGGGACAACCGGACAAGCATTTCGCCAGCGATGGACGCCTCGACATCAAACTTCACGCTACGGTCTCCGCGACATCGATTTCGGCAATGCACCTGCTCGACTCCGGGAAGATCCTGATCGCCGGCAGCGCCACTCGTGCAGAAAGAACGCAGGGTTACTTTGCCCGTCTCAACCCTGACGGCAGCATGGATAAAAGCTACGGCAACCCCAGCACGCCCGGAGTCCACTTGCTGAACCTCACACACAGCGACAGCACCGTGCAGGGTCTGGTGAAAACAGCGGAAGGAGGTGTTTTCGGGCTGGGTCACTCAAGGCGAGCCGGGCAAAGCATGCACGGGCTCCTGGTCAAAATGGATGAAAACGGCAAGCCAAACCCTCATTTCAACCGAGGCGAACCGTTACTGACCCTTCTTGAAAAGCACACAGGAGACAACTGGTGCGCAGGTTTCATCGACAGCGAGAACAGAATTACCGTAGCGGGCAGTGACCTGGAAACCCACATCGCTCGTTTTCTTGGCACTGGCGACCTTGACAAAGAATTTGGCACAAATGGCTTTCTGAGCAGGGATACGTCGGCCATGCCCGCGTCGATTTTTCTGCAACAGCGCAACGATGAGAGATTTGTATTTGCCGGTAACGTCACCGGAGTCGGCGGCCCATACGGCAATCTTTGGGGATTTGTCGGTTGATCATCGATGCCCATCCTCGACATTTCGGGGATGGGCGCGTGCTCGCGATTACCAAGCCGGGTTCACGTCGGTGCGGATAGTTTGCGCCTTCCCCCCCAGCCCTTCATGAAATCAATAAACGCCCGCACCTTCAGCGGCAAATGCCGGGTATCCGGATACAGCGCGTAAACACCCTGCTGAGCAAAACGATAATCGGCCAGCAACCGCACCAATCGCCCGGCGTCCAGATCCTCCTGAATCAGCCATTGCGGCAAAATCGCCACGCCTTGCCCGGTCAGCGCAAACGCCCTGAGCGTCGCCGAATTGTCGGCGACGATGGCGGTGGTACCCGGTTTTGGCTGGTAGAAATGCTCGGTCCCGGTCGGGTCGGTCACGGTCATTTCCGGAACTCGGCCGTGGCCCAGCGTCGGCATCGACTCCAGCGTCGCCAGTGTGGCAACCGGCGCGAAGCGCTCGACCAACTGTGGCGCCGCCACCGCAAACACCTCGAACGTTGACAACTGCACCGCGCGCAGATTGGAGTCGTGCATGCGCCCCAGACGAATCGCCATGTCAAAGCGTTCAGAGATCAGATCGGCATGGGTCGAGGACGTCGACAGATGAATGTTCAGTTGCGGCTGTTGCTGACGGAACACCTCCAGCGCCGGCACCACCTGGGCCAGGGCGAATTCCACGGTGGTGGTGATGCGCAACGTGCCTTTGAGTTGCGAATGCTCGGAGCGCGCTTCCTCGATCGCCAGTCGCGCTTCGTCAAGGGTGCGCAGACAGCGTCGATAAAAACGCTCGCCGGCATCGGTCAGGGCCAGTTGCCGCGTGTTGCGCGTGAGCAAGGTAACGCCCAGTTCTTCTTCCAGGCGCTTGAGATTGAAGCTCACCACCGCCCGGGTCTGGCCCAGAGTATCGGCGGCCGCGGTCAATGAGCCGGCCTCGACCACGGCTTTGAAAGTGTCAAAACGGTCCAGGCTGACCATGTCCCACGCACTCCTTGTCAAAAATATTTTGACAAACTAGCAGGCAAACCAGCATTTTCCTAACGCCTGAAGCCCCCTACCCTGCACGTCTCATCACAGGGAAGCTGCCATGGCCTATCGCTCGAAAGTCGCGCTGGTGTATCTGTTCGGGTTTGCCCTCGACCTGCTGAACATGTTCGCCGCGAGCATCGCCTACCCGGACATCGCCCGGGAATTACAGGCATCCGTGACGCAACTGGCGTGGATCACCAACGCCTACATGCTCGGGCTGACACTGATCATTCCGCTGAGCGTGTGGCTGGCGGCGCGGCTGGGCGAGCGGCGGCTGATCCTCGGCTCGTTGCTGGTGTTCGGCATCGCCTCCGGTCTGGTGGCCCAGGCCGGGTCGATTGAAAGCCTGATCGGCTGGCGCCTGCTGCAAGGACTGGGTGGCGGCTTGCTGTTGCCAATCGGTCAGGCCTTGGCGTATCGGCAGTATCCAGCGACACAACGCGCGCACCTCACCGGCGTGGTGCTGATGGTCGCGCTGCTGGTGCCGGCCCTGTCGCCGGCGGCGGGCGGCTTGATCGTCGAGGCGTTGTCATGGCGCTGGATTTTCTACCTGAACATGCCCATGGCGCTGCTGGCTTTCGGATTGGGTCTGCTCTGGTTAAAAGCGGATCGGGCCACCCTTGAACGCCCGACGCTGGATCTACTCGGTCTGCTGCTGGCCGTATCAGCCCTGAGTCTGTTGTTGATTGCGGTGAGCCTGGCGAGCGCCGCCGCTACCCGTCACCTCGCCGCCGGGGTGCTGCTGCTCGGCGTCCTGACCTTATGGCTGTACCTGCGTGATGGCTGGCACAAACCCGACGCGGTGCTCGACCTGCAACTGATCTACAGTCCGTCGCTGCGCCTGGCGATGCTGATCTACCTGTTCGTGCCCGGGGTGTTTACCGGTACCAACATGATTGCCGTGTTGTACCTGCACGACCTCGGTTTCGGCGCGGCGCAAACCGGTGCGCTGATGCTGTCCTGGGCGGCCGCCTCGGGTGTGGCGATCATGCTCGGCAAACGCAGTTTCAACCGCATCGGCCCCAAGCCGTTGCTGATCGCCGGGATGCTTTTGCAGTGCCTGGGGATTGTCATGCTGATGCGCATCGAACAACCCGCCGCCGCGCCGCTGATCATCGCCTACGCCTTGATGGGTCTGGGCGGCAGCCTGTGCAGCGTGACCGCGCAGAGCCTGGCGTTTGTCGGCATCGCGCCGGAAAAAATGGGCCACTCCAGTGCGTTGTGGAACATCAATCGCCAGCTCGGTTTCTGCCTCGGCGCGGCGTTGCTCAGTTCGTTGTTGGGCGCACTGGGCGGCAACGGATTCCAATACTGCTTTCTTGCCGCCGCGCTGCTCACGCTGTTGCCGATGGTCGCGGTGCTGCGTTTCGATGCAAGCAAAGTGCTCGCCCTGCTGAGCTCACCTCCCCTTCAGGAAAAATCCACATGATTGACTACAACGAATATTTTGATGAAGTGATCCAGGCCCACCTGGTCATCGAACGCTGGTTTGCCGTGGAGCAGGATTCGGCGGAACTTGCGCGTTTGCTGAGCCGGTTCTCGGCAGATTTTTCCATGGTCACGCCGCTGGGCCGGGCGCTGGATATCGAGGCCCTGCGCGCATTGTTTCAGTCGGCGGGTGGGAAGAAGGCCGACTTCAGAATCGAGCTCAGTGAGCTGCGCGGGATTGCGCTGCATGCGCATGGCGCGACGCTGAGTTATCGCGAGCAGCAGAGTGATGCGAGCGGGTTGCGCACCGATCGCCGATCGACGGTGGTGTTTGAAAAGACCGAGGCCGGGCGGGTGCTGTGGCGGCATTTGCAGGAGACGTTTTGCGCTGAATGATTGCTCAGCGCTTTTCTGAAGTAACGAGTCGACCTCTTCGCGAGCAAGCTCGCTCCCACAAGGGATATTTGCTGCACCCCGGCCCCCCTGTGGGAGCGAGCTTGCTCGCGAATGAAAGCGACTCGGTATTTCAGTTATCCACAGCGTCCTGCTTCACCACCACGGTGCAGGTAATCCCCGCCGCCAACAACACACCCTCCGGCACTTCATCGATGTGAATGCGCACCGGCACCCGCTGCGCCAGTCGTACCCAGTTGAACGTCGGGTTCACGTCGGCGATCAGCTCGCGGCTTTCCGGGTTGTCGCGGTCGTAGATGCCGCGGGAAATACTCTCCACATGCCCCTTCAAGACTTCACCGCTCATCAGTTGCATGTCGGCTTTGTCGCCTACGCGCACGTGCGGCAATTTGGTCTCTTCGAAGAAGCCGTAGACCCAGAACGAGTTCATGTCGACCACGGCCATTTTCGCTTCGCCGATGCGCGCGTAGTCACCGCGATGCACGTTGAGGTTGGTCACGTAGCCGTCCACCGCCGCACGTACTTCGGTGCGTTTCAGGTTGAGTTCGGCGGCTTCCAGTTGCGCTTGCGCGTGTTGATAGTCGGCCTGCGCGGCGTCGGCGATGTTGCTGGCGTCGTCGCGGTTTTCCTTGGAGATCACCAGATTGTCGAGGTCGGCGCGGCGATGCGCGTTGACCTTGCGCATCTCCCACGTCGCCTTGCGCGAAGCCACCAGCGACTGCGCCTGCTTCACCGCGAGACGGTAATGCTCGGGGTCGATCTGCATCAGCAGGTCACCCTTCTTCACCAACTGGTTGTCGCGCACCGGTACGTCGACCACTTCCCCGGTAACGTCGGCGGCGACGTTGATGATGTCCGCCCGCACCCGGCCGTCACGGGTCCACGGGGTATTCATGTAGTGCTCCCACAGGGTCCGGCCGATCCACAGTGCCATGGCCAGCACCAGCAGGGTCGCGAGCAGGCTGAAAAACTTTTTCATCAGAACGTTCTCAACGGTAGACAGTCAGCGCCATGGCGCCGAACAGACAGGTAAACAGGCTCAGACGCAGCAGCGCCGGGTGCCAGAAAAAACGGTACAGGTCGAACCCCGAGAGAAACCGGTCGAGTGCCCAGGCCAGCGCCGCAGCGACAAAAAACATCAGGGTCATGGTCGGCATGTACACGCCGTGGAAGGCGATTTCACGAGGCATGGGCAAGTCCTTCGGGCTTGGCGACGGCATAGGCAGCGAGTGGTGATTGCGGGTCGAGCAACGAGGTGCGGATGAAGTGCAGATAGCTCTTCACCCGGCGTAACGCGGACGTGTCGAAGTGCGGCGCGAACGGCTCGTCAGTCGCCGCAACCCGACTGATTGCGTGATCGACCGCCACCAGTGCGCGTTCCAGATTGCTCGGGTTCGGTTGCAGAAACAGTCGCACCAGCGCCCGGCCCATCACGCGAATTGCCTGACGCCACGGCTGCGATTCGGCATAGGCCGGATGCACCGGGAGGATCGCCTGTTCCTTGCGCAACTCGATGATCGCGTGGCCGACTTCGAGCACCACGAACATCCAGCGCAGCAGGTTCTTCTGCACGGTCGGCTGCCCGGCGGCGAGACCATAAGCTTGGTGCAGCAAATCGCGGGTACGACTCTCGAAACTCGACGCCAGGCCCTTGAGTTTGCCGCTGATCGCGTAGACAACCTGGCCGCGCAGGTCCTGCTCCAGGCGCTTCCACAACCAACGGCTGTTGGGCGGCAGAATGATTGCGCCGGCAGCGGCGCAGACCAGCATGCCCATGACCATGGCGATGTAGTCGTTGATGAAGGTGTAGGGGTTGTAAATGGTCAGGTTGTCCGGCACCGAACCGGTGCTGAAGAAGATCAACAAACCGAGACCGACACCTGCGTATTGCGGTCGCGAAGCGAGGAACGAGCCGAGCACGATCACTGGCGCGAGCATCACGCACAGCAGCGGAAAACCGTCGATCCACGGGAAGATGAAAAACATCTCGACGAAGCCGATCAGCGCCCCGAGAAACGTACCGCAGGCCATTTGAAAAGCCATGCGTTTCGGGTTCGGCGTGGCGGCAGACAGGCCCACGGTCGCGGCAGCAATCAGGGTCATGGTCGCACCGCTCGGCCACGCGGTGGCGACCCAATAGCTGCCCAGCACCATCAGGATGAACGAGGCGCGAATCCCCGAGGCCGCCGCGGCCCACCAGTTGGTTTGCGGGGTGAACGGCTCGTCCCAGCGCTCACGCTCGTGGCGGTGATCGGCCAGCGAGGCGTGGGTCTGTGCATAACTGTGCAAGTCATCGACGAAGCGATAGAGCAGTTCGTACGCGGTGTGAAAATCCAGTTGCTCGGCGTCGCTAGGGTCAGTCTCCTGAAAGGCTGCACGCAGGCTGCGCACCCGCGACGGCAGGCCCTCCTTGTACGTCGCAAGTGCCGTCGCCAGGCGTGCGGCGTCCGGGCTGGTGAGGGCGCGGCCACTGAAGCCGTCGAGCACTTCGGCCAGATCCTGCAGGCCCGGTCTGATCGCCGCCACCACGTGTTCTTCGTCGTTCACGCGCAAGCGTTCCAGCAACTGATGCAGGGCATTGAAGCGGGTGGTGATGCCCATGAACTCGCTGTTCAAACGACTGAGGCGCCCGTTGCGCCGACGCATGTGCGGGTCTTCGAAAACGGTCACGCTGCGCAGCCCTTCGAGGCCCACGGCTTCGGCAATGAAACGCACATTGCTCGCTTCGAACGACTCGGCTTTGCTGCGCCCGCGCAGGCCATCGGTGACGAACAACGCGAACACGCCGAAGCGCTGATACAGGGCGTTGCGCATCGCCGCGCTGGCGGTTTGCGGCAGGATCGCGGCGCTGACTACCGTCGAGCAGAGAATCCCCAGCGAGATCTCCAGCACCCGCCAGACGGCGGCCATGAACGCACCGTCCGGATGCGCCAGCGCGGGCAGCCCGACCATCGCCGCGGTGTAGCCGGCGAGGACAAAACCGTAAGCGCGAAAGTTACGGCAACGCGCCGCACCCGCCGAGCAGATACCGACCCAGATGGCTAGCGAACCGAGGAACAGTTCGGTGTTCTGCGCGAACAGCGAGATCAGCGTAACCATCATCGCCGACCCGGCCAGGGTGCCGAGGAAGCGATAGAAACTCTTGGCGAACACATGGCCGCTCTGTGGCTGCATGACGATGAACACGGTGATCATCGCCGTACGCGGCTGCGGCAACTCCAGGCGCATCGCCAGCCACAGTGTGAGGAACGCGGCGAGCAATACCTTGAAGATGTAGACCCAGGTCACGCCATCACTGCGCGCCCAGTCAAACAAACCCCGACGCCATTCCAGGGAGTAGAGCCAGCGTAGAGGTGCGGGCAAGGGAGTCATTTGGTCTTGCTCAATAAATGAAGAAAAAGTCTGTGGATCACGCAATTCTTGTGGCGAGGGAGCTTGCTCCCGCTTGAGTGCGCAGCGCTCACAAGATTTTTGGGGCAGCTGCGCAGCCCAGCGGGAGCAAGCTCCCTCGCCACAGGTTTGCGCATGCCGTCGGGATTGTGTTCACCGCAGGAGGGCCGGGGTTTTCGGGGCTGCTGTTTGCTCGACAGTGGGCACGTCACTGCCAGCCCCGAGGCCGCCACCCAACGCCGTCACCAACTCCGCATGCGCACTCAACCGCGCCGCCTGCACCTGCTGCTGCACTTGCTGTTGCTTGAACAGCAAGGTCTGCGCATTGAGCACGTTGAGGTAGTCGGTAAGGCCACGCTGATAAGCAATCATCGCGATGTCGTAAGTCTTCTGCGCCGTGGCCACCGACTCGGCGGCGAAGGCTTGCTGCTTGTCCATCGACTCGCGGCGGATCAACTGATCGGAGATGTTCTTCAGCGCATTGACCAGCGTCTGGTTGTAGTGCGCCACGGCGATGTCATACCCGGCGGACGCTTCGCCCAACTCGCTGCGCAAACGCCCACCGTCGAAGATCGGCAGCGAGATCGCCGGGCCGACGTTGTAGTTGAGCTTCTTGCCAGTCAAAAACTCCAGCGCCCCGCCACCGGTCGCCATGTAGCCGAGGCTGCCGACCAGATCGACGTTGGGATAGAAACCGGCGTGCGCGACATCGATCCCGCGTGCCTGCGCCGCCACTTGCCAGCGACTGGCAACCACGTCCGGGCGCTGACCGAGCAACTCGGCGGGCAATGCCGACGGCAGTTTCAATGCTGCCCCCAGCGCCAGCGTCGGCCGCTGCAACTGCGCACCCGCGCCTGGGCCTTTGCCCGCCAGTGCGGCGATCTGGTTGCGGCTGAGGGCGATTGCTTCGTCCAGCGCATCGAGTTGCCGATGGGTTTCCGGCAGCGGCGTTTCGGCCTGACTGACTTCGAAGTGCGTGCCGATTCCGCCGTTCAGGCGCTTCTGCGCCAGATCGAGAATCTGCTGTTGCTGCTTGAGCGTCGCGGCGACGATGTCGCGCTGGGCGTAATGCAGCGACAGTTCGATGTAGGCGCGCACGAGGTTGTTCTGCAATTCCAGCTGCGCCAGCCGCGCTTCGGCGGCGCTCATGTGCGCCAGATCCACCGCGCGTTCGCTGGCATTGCTTTCGCGGCCCCAGAGGTCGAGGGCATAGCTGAAACCGAGCGCGGCGTTGTTGTCCCAGGTGGTGGTGTTGGACAGCTCGCCCGGGCCGTAGAACGGGTCAGTCGGCCAGTTGTGGCGTTTGAGTGTCGACTCGCCATTGATCTGCAACGACTCGGCGGCCTCGGCGACACCGGCCAGCGCCTTGGCTTGCCGCACCCGCGCCGCGGCCATGGCCATGCTCGGACTGCCCTGTAGGGCGAGGTCGATCCAGTGATTGAGTTGCGGGTCACCGTAGGCTTGCCACCATTGTGCGGTGGGCCAGTTGGCGTCTTTCGCGGCGTGGGCGATGGCGTCGTCAGTGGCCAGTGCGTCGGCTTCCAATGCCTTGCTATGCGGGGCAATTCCTTGCGTTGAGATGCAGCCGCTGAGACCCAGGGTAAAAGCCAGAACACTGAGCGGCAAAAGCGCTCTGTTGATGCGACGCGGCACAGCTGCGAATTCCTGAAAAAGGGGAAGAACCGAGGCCCTGTGGGAGCGGGCTTGCTCGCGAAAGCGCTCTGTCAGAAGACGCCGCGTTGAAGATGAAATCGCTTTCGCGAGCAAGCCCGCTCCCACAACGGCGCAATTCTAGGTGGGCACCTTGGTGGCGATAAGCTGGGATTCCTGTGAATCTTTGTTACCGTTAACGAGATAATCCCTTGGTCGGGGGTCTCAGCCCCTGAAACTTCGTGTCACAATTTGCCATCTCCCTTGAGAGCACCCCATGGACACATTGCAAAACATGCGCGCCTTCAGTTGTGTGGCCGAAGCCGGCAGCTTCACCGCCGCCGCCGTGCAACTCGACACCACCACGGCCAACGTCTCGCGCGCGGTCTCCAACCTGGAAGCCCACCTGCAAACCCGCCTGCTCAATCGCACGACCCGGCGCATCGCCCTGACCGAGGCCGGCAAGCGCTACCTGCTGCGCTGCGAGCAGATCCTGGCCTATGTCGAAGAAGCCGAAGCCGAGGCCAGCGAAGCCCACGCCCGCCCCGCCGGCCAGTTGAAAGTGCACACCATGACCGGCATCGGCCAGCACTTCGTGATCGACGCCATCGCCCGCTACCGCAAGACCCACCCGGACGTGACCTTCGACCTGACCATGGCCAACCGTGTGCCGGACCTGCTCGACGAAGGCTACGACGTGTCCATCGTGCTGGCCCGCGAACTACCGGATTCGGGCTTCGTCTCGCAACGCCTGGGCATCACCTACAGCATCGTCTGCGCCTCCCCGGCCTACGTGAAAGCCAACGGCTGCGCGCAAAAACCCAGCGACCTGCTGAACCACGCCTGCCTGCGTCTGGTGAGCCCGGTGATCCCCCTGGAAAAATGGGCCTTCGACGGCCCCGAAGGCCAGGAAATGGTCACCATCAACAGCTCGCCATTCCTGGTAAACTCCGCCGACGCGATGAAAACCGCAATCATCAGCGGCATGGGCGTCGGCGTCCTGCCGGTCTACGCCGCCATCGAAGG
Organism: Pseudomonas sp. 14P5.3.2; assembly: GCF_057799175.1. Taxonomy (NCBI): domain Bacteria; kingdom Pseudomonadati; phylum Pseudomonadota; class Gammaproteobacteria; order Pseudomonadales; family Pseudomonadaceae; genus Pseudomonas; species Pseudomonas sp. 14P5.3.2. The sequence continues at coordinate 56,208 of NZ_JBYOKU010000039.1, forward strand.
CCTGCGCAACGGCACGCTGGTGCGCGTCATGCCCAACTACCGCTCGCAGGAACTCAACCTGTATGCGATCTACCCTTCGCGGCAATACCTGGATGCGAAGATCAAGACGTGGGTCGAGTATTTGCGCGGGTCGCTGCCGGAGATATTGGCGGCGCATCAGGCGGAACTGGCGGCTTATGAGTTGAGCGGGAGCCTCGCCGGAGCCCGCGTCGCCAACTGATTTTCAACACATCACTAAACCTGTAGGAGCTGCCGCAGGCTGCGATCTTTTGCCCTTGATGTTTAAAAATCAAAAGATCGCAGCCTACGGCAGCTCCTACAGAAGCGGTGATTTGGGGGGAGTTTTCCGACAGGTTTTGACGGTTGTGGCTCGGAAGTGGGGTGGATAGGCTCAGGGGGTCGTTGACAAATCAACGACCGGACTTGGTCGTCCGGGTTTAGAATGGCGCACTTTTTTAAGCTTGCTTAATGGCGAGCTGTGCGTGGGAGGGCCTTGGCCCTGCCGGGTTTCCATTCCCTGGTCGACCAACCTGCGTACGGTTCGCCACCCTATTGCTTGGTCGCAGTACGTGGCGAACTTCACATCCCGAATGGAGTTCCACCATGATCAAACCCACACCCAATCCGCCCCCAGCGGAAAGCACCTCCCCCTACGAATCCCTCGATTCAAAAAAACTCCACGACGCCGCTGAACGCGCCCTCGACCACTACCTGAAACCCTCCGCCGCCGCTGTGAGATGCCACAAACCCAGCAGCATGTTCCAGGTCGCCCCCGACATGGACAACGAAAGCCTGCTGGTTCACGCCTGCGAATCACTGGCTTCGGCGAGCATCATGACCAGCGACATTGCGGCCTATGTAGACAGCCCGCAGCGACAGACGATACTGGCGATCCAGCAAATCATCATGCTGGCTGAACTGGCGGTGAATCGGGTGCTGGATAATGTGGAAATCACCCAATCTGCGGCACACAGCTGAGCCATAGTGGGAGC
>NZ_JBYOKU010000040.1:0-53545 GCF_057799175.1 Pseudomonas sp. 14P5.3.2
TTGCAGACTGGCGAGCGCCTGTACCTGATCATCAGTGCAGCGAGCGATGCCGACGCGCTGAAAACCCTGTACCTGACCGAACCCACCGCCCAGCTCCTGCCGATCTGGGGCGGCACGCCCTACTCCACCTGGCAACCGGTGATGCCCTACGTCACCGAACTCAAACCGAACTCGGCATTCCTGCCGTGGATCGCCGAAACCGACGCCCTCGACTGGGGCTGGCTGGCAGTATCACGCGCCGAACCGAACGACGTGTTCGAGCACCTGCGCAGCCTGACACAGGTGAAGATGCCGGACGGAACTGAGGTGTTTTTCCGCTTCTGGGATGGGCGGCATATCTACCCGATTCTGAAGGGGCTTGGGGAGAAGGCTGGGGAAGTAATGCCGATGTTTGAGCGGTATTTGATTAATGGGCAGACGCTGGAGGTTGGAACGCGGGTGTTGCCGAAGGTGAAGGATTGGCCGTGGTGGGAGGTGCCGAAGGATTTGCTGGATGGCTTAGCCAAGGACAACCCGACGACACTGATCAGCAACCTGATGCAGTGGCTGGAAGAAGACCGCCCGGATATTTACAACGCTTGGCCTGAGAACAACCTGAAGCTGAAAGTCAGCCGTTTCGTGCGCCGCCCGGATGCGCCGAAAAACCTTAAAGAAGCACTGTTAAACCACCTGATTCTGGAGCAAGGCTGATGGATCGCGTTGCCACTATCGAAACCCAATTGGACTCCTTCAAAAACAGCCTCAAGCTTTACCGCGAGGAAACCAAGAGCTGGTACGCACAGCTTGCTGACAAAGCCAGCCGAGCAGCTAACATGCCCTCCCTGCTTGGTATGGAGCGCGTGATCAAGGCCGGTGACTCCAGCAAGTCTGTCAGCATGACTGATGGTGATTTTTCATACGTCGCCAAGTGCCCGCTTGTAGGGCCACTGCTGATTGAAAGCAAATTCGAATCGGTTTTCGACATTCCTATCGGCGATATCAAAGTCGATATCATTGCCGTGGACGGGGGCGCCAAGTCGACGATTACCTTGGACAAACAGGGTAAAGGCAGTTTTCAGGGAGAGCCTGGAAAATCCTATAAAATCCACGTCCACGATCAGGTGACGCCTGCGCAGATCGACACGCTGTTCAAATCCTACGACGGCTTAGCTGCCGATCTCGAAGGATTCCTGCGAAAAGAATGGGCAGGCTTCAAACCGCAGTGGTCGAATCAGAGTGCGTCAGCCAAAGCGATGGCAATTGGGGTCGGCATTCTTGAGGGTGGATGGGAGGCTATCAAGGGAGTTTGGGATGGCATCTCGAAGGCCCTGGACATTCTTCAGAACCCTAAAGATTTCGCAGCAGATTTGGGTGCAGGAGCAGCGGAACTGGTAAAGCTTGCCGAAGACGCGCCGGACGTCATGAAGCAAGCCATGCTGCTGGCAAGTGACGAAGCTGCGTTGTTTCTGATGGTTCACTGTGCGTCTATCTGGGTCGCGGGATTACCACCAACACAGATGGCCGGCCAAACGGCGAAGATGACATCCGCTGCCGTTATCGGGATCCTCATCGACATTGTAATTTCAGTCGTGCTGACCGTTGCGGCCGAAGGCGCCGGGTTGTTTTACCTCGCCGCGCGCCTCGCTAAGTACAGCCAGATCATCATCAAGGCTGTTACTGGCTTTGTGAAGTCGTTGTTCTCCATCATCAAAGGCTTCATGGGTTACGTCGGTAAATACGTCGCTGTCGCAGCTCGTGGAGTGGCGACTCGTGTAGAAAAAGGAGTCGCGCAGCTACGCTTTGATGGCAAACGTAATGCGACCGTTGAGCACGGCAAGCGTCCCGATGACGCCTCGAAACAATCGAAGAATCCTGACGACAAAAGCGCGGCGCCGGCGCAAGACACTTGCACCAATGGCTGCCCGGTCTCGATGGTCACGGGCGAAGAATTACTGACTCTTACCGATGGTCAACTCGATGGTCTGCTTCCGTTTGAGTGGACGCGCCTCTATCGCACCAGTGCGGTCGAGATCGACAGCCGCCTTGGGTTTGGATGGAGCCACGCTCTTTCTCATCGATTGGCTCTGGATGATGAGGGCGTCCTGTGGACGGATAACGAAAACCGAACCACTCGTTTTCCCATGCCGACGCAGCAACGCCCCGCCATTATCAACAGTCTGTCGAAAGCGGCCATCTACCTGGGATCGACACCAGGCGAACTCATCCTGACGCAGGCCGGGCAGGATCCGCGCTTTTATCATTTCCGTGCGGGACGCTTGATCACCATCAGTGACGCGTACAACAACCAGTTACAGCTGAGTTACGACTTCGCTGACCGAATCCAGCGTATCGACAACAACGCCGGACGCTCCCTGTTAGTCCGCCACGAAGATCGTCACATCGTTGCCGTGGATTATCAGCAGCGCCGTGCTGAGTACACGGAGCAGGGTCAACGGCAGGAGCCATGGATCACCGTTCAAACGCTAGTGACCTATCGGTATAACGCACAGGGCCAACTCATCAGCGCCACCAATGCTGCCGGTGAAACTGAACACTATCGTTACAACGACCAACACGTCATTTTTGAACGACAACTGGCCGGTGGTGCGAGCTTTTTCTGGGAGTGGGAAAACGAAGGCAAATCGTCACGCAGCATCCGTCACTGGGCCAGCTTTTCGCAGATGGACTCGCAGTACGCTTGGGACGATGCCGGCAAGGTTACCGTTACAAACGCGGATGGGAGCGAGCAGGTTTATGTGCATGACGAAAATGCTCGACTCATCAGCGAGATCGCTGCGGACGGCGCTGAGACTCAAAAGACCTATGACGACAAAGGTCGGCTGATTGCAGAAAAGGATCCTCTCGGAGCAATTACCGAATACCGTTACAACGATGCCGGCCTGCTTGCCGTTGTTATTCCTCCTGAAGATGCGCCGACGTTCTACGAATATCGACATGGCTTTGTGAGTGAGATTCACCGAGGTAAAGCGAGCTGGAAATACCAGCGAAATAGCCAAGGCGATATCACCCGCCAGACAGATCCTGACGGCAACGAAACACACTACAGCTACGATGCCCAAGGTCGCGTGCTGGAGATCGTTCATCCAGACGGCGGACGGCATCAGCTCGCCTGGAATGGACTGGGTCAATTGCTCGAAGAAGCATTGCCCGATGGTGGTCGTCGTAAATACCGCTACGACGCACTGGGTCGTCAAATCACCCGCCAGGACGAACACGGCTCGATCACCCATTACCAATGGGATGCGGCTGGCCGCTTGACGCAGACCACACAGCCTGGCGGTGCGACCCGCACTTATACCTATAACGCCTACGGCAAGGTCACAGCCGAGCGCGATGAACTAGGCCGTATCACACGCTACGAATACGCCGACAATCTGCAACTTGTCAGCCGCCGCATCAACCCGGACGGCAGTGAGCTGCTCTATCGCTACGACAACTCACGCCTGCTGTTGACTGAGATCGAAAACGAGCGCGGCGAACATTATCAGCTCGACTATTACTCAAACGGGCTGATACAGCAGGAGACGGGATTTGATGGTCGCCGTACTGCCTACGAATATGACCTGAATGGCAACCTGCTGAAGAGAACTGAGTACGGCGACGACGGTAGCGAGCTGGTCACTGAATACCAACGTGACTCCGCTGGCCGCTTGCTTGTGAAGAAATTGGCCGATGGTGAGGAAGTTCACTACAGCTATGACGCACTCGGTCGCTTGGTCAATGTTGATGACGGTCATTGGCCACTGGCTTATGAATACGACTCCCAAGATCGGCTGATTACCGAGCACCAGGGTTGGGGCACCCTGCGCTACGAGTACGACAACGTAGGCCGACTAAAGCATTGCCGTCTACCGGACGGTAGCAAGCTCGACTATCGCCGGTTACCCGGCGGCAATCTCAGCAGCATTGACCTCAACGGTTCTCGCCTGACATCTCACCAGTTCAAAGCTGGTCGTGAACAGCAACGTCAGCAAGGCTTGCTGTTGAGTCAGTATCAATACGACGATCAGGGTCGACTGCAGGCGCAAAACGTTAGCCAGCGTGATAGCGTTCTGCTGCAGCGCCGATATAATTACGACGCGGCGGGTAACCTTGCAGGTATCAACGATAGCCTTAAAGGTGCCCGCAACTTTCACTATGATCCGCTTGATCGCCTGATCAGTGTTCGCGGTTCAATACCGGAGAGCTTCGCGCACGACCCAGCCGGCAATCTGCTGGGCCAGAACAACGAAGGCACCGCCAACCTTGCCAACATCAAAGGCAACCGCCTGCTGATGCAGGGTGACCGTCACTACGACTACGACGCCTACGGAAATCTGATTCGCGAGCGCCGCGGTACAGGGCAGAAGCTCGTCACTGAATACCGCTATGACTGCCAGCATCGCTTGATCGGCGTCAGCCTACCCGGCGGCAGTATCGCGACCTACAAGTACGACGCCTTCGGTCGACGTATCGAGAAAACAGTCGATGGCCACACCACCGAATTCCTCTGGCAAGGCGAACGGCTGATTGTAGAGAGCGGTGAAAGTCGGTATCGCACCTATGTCTATGAACCAGACAGCTTCCGCCCCTTGGCGATGCTCGACGGTGAAGGCCCGCTCAAGGCAGCGCCTTTCTATTACCATCTCGATCACCTGGGCACACCGCAGGAAATCACCGATTACAGCGGCGCGGTAATGTGGTCAGCCCAGTATCGGGCCTACGGCAACCTGGCTAAGCTGGATGTCGCAGAGATCGACAACCCGCTACGGTTTCAAGGCCAGTATTTCGACGCAGAGAGTGGACTTCACTACAACCGCCACCGGTACTACAACCCGGGCACAGGACGGTTTCAAACTCCGGATCCGGTTAAGCTTGCAGGTGGACTCAACAACTACCAGTACGTACCGAACCCTACCGGCTGGGTAGATCCGCTTGGTCTGATGTTTAGGGCGATTACCAGGGCGGCGACCGGTGTCGCTAAAAAGGCACCACTGAAGCCCACTGCAAACTGCCCCAAGCCCGGAGGGGGATCATCTCCGAGCACTACCCCTACCCTTGCAGACTCCAGCGTAAAGACGGGAGACGTCACTCCACCGGCCGTCATCGAGTCGAAACCAGACTTCTATGTCGGACCATCCGGGCCGGACTCGACTTTGCCTGCGACAGGGTATCGGTATATGGGCTACAAGAATGCTGACGGAACTGTAAACACACACGCACAGAACACGATCAACACTCAGGAAGCTCGGCTGTCGTATTTTGGATTTGAAAAATTCGAGACGGGGGACGCGGCAACGGAAGCCTTCCAAGTACGAGCACCAAAGCACGTTACTGCGGCTGACCCGGATCCGGCATGGAGTGATGGCCGTCTACGCTTGAAGTTTGACACGCTTCAGCTCTACAAAGATGGTGTGCCCAACGCTACAGTGCCGTACGAGCTTGGTGGGAAAGGTCCTAATCTGGAACCTTTCACCAAAGCGTATCCTGAGTACGGTACTGGGGGAGCTCAGCAACTCATCCCCAAACCGGGTAATCCCACTGTTATCAAAGTGGATGAAGTCACGATTTTGCCGGAGAAGTAATAGTGCTAACCGATCTAGAGGCGCGCGTAGCGCTCAAGGAACTGATTGAAAAATACCTCAAGGGTAGAGATCCCGATTACGACCGTTTGATCGAAATTGTTCAGGACACTTCGCGGCAAGTTCCGATCAGGGGTGTGCTTGAGGATATTCGAAGACACAACAAGGTCCAGTACACGCAGCAAGAGCTTGAGCTGATCGACGACCTTTTGTACATGTATGGGTAGAGCGCTCTCCGACCTAAGATCTTCAGCCCAGGAAGGAGCGGAAGCATCCAAAGCAGTTTGATGGTGCAGACTCTTAAGCAGACTTCAAATAGCTAGCCCCCCCCTGGCAAGTTTTGCTGGCCCTGTCGGCTAGGCTTATCAGCGAACACAGCGCGGAAAGCATCTTTCCATAACGGAAAAGCCCAGCCAAAGCTGGGCTCTGTTTGCATGCTATTGCAGCGGCCAGTTGGTCTGACCGTGGGTAATCACGCCGGGAGTACGACCGTAGCGCTGCGCCAGAGAGGGAGCCAATTCAGGAAGAAGCTCTTCGATATACGGGACCATCATGGCCACGTATACCTCGAAGGATGGGTGCTTACGCCATTGGCCTGCTTCGATAGCACTGCAATACGAGCGATCAAACCATCCGCGCAAAACCAACAGTGCCCCCTCTATACGATCTTCCATGGGGCCGCCACCGCGCGCCTTGGTATAGCCATCCTTTTTCAAGATTTCGCGCTCCACGTAGGTACCCGGGCGATAGCCGGTGATCTCGTGGACCTCCATGATCCGTTCGTGAATCTCGCGGTGCTCCCGCTGATCATCCTTAAGATCAGCCGCGAACCGGAAGTCACAGTAGAGGCAATGCGCGACCGCATTCGGGCCACCTGGTGAATCCAGGTACTGATCGATCACTGCCTGAAACCGGCGGTTCAGCTCGTGATAGTTGCGAAGACCGAGAAGGTCAGCCGCGGCAAGGTCGAGCCGCTTGCCGTGAGGCAGTTCAGGATGTGCTTGTTTGAGTTGCTTCGCGAGGCGCTTGACGTTCTGTACGTCAGCGAAAGTAAGGACATGTTGCATAATCAGCCTCCAAAAGGCTGGGCCTGTTGTCCACTACGAGAACCCAATACAGGGTTGGTTGAAACGGGTGAAATCACGATAGCGCTATTGCTTCGCCAGAGTGGACGGCGGGCACCTACCGAACGTGCCTGTTGCTAGGTTACTTGAATCCTAAACATCTCCGCAAGTAACCCAAAATAGAGGTGAGCGTCCGGCGCCTACCGAGGCTGCGGAGTCGGCAGGCTACTAATGGCGATCATTCACTTCACGGCTAGAAACGCGGGGTCGCTGCCCGGTGCGGATATCGATTACTGCAGAGGGCTTCACGAGACTTTGAGCTACAGGGTGTATGAATTTCAAGGGAGCGAGCGGATCATCATGAGGTTCAGCTTTAAGTCTGGGCAGCCAGCCTGAATAGCAGCCATGAGTACAGCTGCCGCAGGTCTCTAGCCCCCTGATCCTGAAACGCTAACGCAGCACTTTACTCCTCCGACTGCTCTTGAACCCCCAGATTTCGATACCTTTGCTTACCCCACACGGTAGGATCAGGAGTAACCTCAATCACCGTGGTCGGCGGAGTATTGATACGAAACCCAGGCTCCATTTTTGCCCGCATTTCGAGATACTGGCCGAGGAAGGCGTCGTACGCCAGGCGGGGCGCGTACTGTACGTTTCCTTTCTGGTCCACAGCCTCGCCATGGTAGAAAAAGTCCACACCCTGGGCGAGTGGCAGCGACAGACTAGCGATAGGCTTGTAGTCCCCCTCATAAAGCGTGAGTCGCAGCTTGGCCCTGGTCCCGTACAGCAACCCCATCTGTTCGGCGAACCAGTTGATGTATCTGTCGCCGTTGATCCGTGTCGGTTCGACAGGCAATGTATAAGCACTGTCCAGCTCACGGTTTTTACGCAGGCGGCTGGCCATGCCATTCAGCTCCAACCCCTCACCGAACTTGATGTCGACCTGTTCTCCAGCCTCGATCTTGATTGGCTTGTTCACTGAAAGCGCAGGCCACAGCAAGTTCCTTGAGCCGAATGAGCCGCCGCCCTTCGACAGATTTGTCGCCTGGACTATCTCCCACTTGGCTGCTGTCAAGACAATGGGTGCAGCCGTGATGTTCGTCGCGCGCACGGACAAGAAAACCTGCTCGTTAACAGATTGCTTGTCACCGCTGGGTTGTCCGAATATCGGAGTCGGGCTGAGCCAAGCCTCTGCAACAAAGACCCTGCGGCCTTGGCTCGCAGCAGTGATGTTGGTCAGGCGCTCCAACGCTTCTTTGGTGATACCGATGCAATAACTTGTCCCCGATGCGCCCGCACCGCTGACGATGGACGAACATGGACCCGTGGTCTGCATACTCGGTGACTGAGCCTCGGCCAGCTGAGGCATCACCAGCACAGAAAGCATCATCACCGCACTGCGAAGTTTTGCCCAGCTCATGGCCGAGTATCGACTGTGGATTTAACCACAGCGCCTTGCCCGGTCACTATCGGCGAGGCCGCTCCGTGGGTGGACATTCCGTCCTTAGCGGAGGTTTGTGCAGGCGCCGATTTAGTTAGTCCCGTGACGTGGACCTCGACCTTCGCATCAGGTGCGGTAACGATGGGAGAGCCGTCGTCGTGGGTGGCAATATAGGGGGCCGGCTGCTCCGACGGATTGAGCTTCACGCCGAGTCCATTGGGCTTTGCATCAATCTGCAGCCCGCGATTTTGGACCAGTGCTGCAGCGACCAATAGTCCGACCACAACGAACAGCGTGATAGTCACAAACGATCTCTTGCGGCTGCTTCTCCCGCCCGCGCGCGTTCTCTGCGAGAAATTGTTCAACTTCAAACTCCTGTAAATGATGGGTGCGGTATCCGTGCGGCCGCTGCACACAGCGACGGTTTCAAACTACTTACGAAACCCACAAGAGTACATGAGCGCACTCATTGGTGATCTCGAAATCTTCATTGCTCAGATTGCAAGCCTATGACTAGGAATTGGGCAGGTACTTGCGCGCCACACGGGAGATAAGTCGGCATTGGCCTATCAGCGCTTCAGTGGCCAGCACATCAACCTGCTTGCCATTGGGAGACAGGACCAGGCGACCGTTTTCTTTGAGCCAGGTGATGTAGCTCGGCGACCGGCCGATGTGCGCAGCGAAAGCGCTCTTTGACAGGTACGTAGCTGTGCTCATAAGCCCTCCTTTTCAGCGGCTTTTCAATGAATCCTTTCAAGATTTCAGTGGATTTAAATTTCAGTAAGCTGGCGGGCCTCCCACTAACAAGATCCCGCGGGTTTCCGACCCCGTGTCCTTTGGAAATCCCCAGGGTCCCCGGCGGGTTCTGCCCGGTCCGGTCGGTCGAGCCGGCATCCGAGTGCCATGTCCTGCCCCCACCCCTTTGGAAAGACGGACATCCCTGCAAAGGTTTCAGCTAGAGAGATCTCGCGAGTTCGATAACCCGTGTAGGGGGCGGCCCTTGGGGAGGACCCGTGAAATCTGCGCCTACCCGGCCTGCCCGGCTCACGCCTTCGGCTCGGCCTCGCCCAGATCCAGCCGCCTGGCCACCCAGCGCTCGTACAAGCCGATGGCGACATCGGCGCCGGCCATCGCGGTCAGGCAACCCAGGGCGCCCGCTGTCCAGATCGACAGGCCCGCCCCGAACAGCAACATCATCGCCGACACGCCGCAGACGATGCAGGCGCCGGACCTAAGTGCGAGGCGGCGCAGTAACACCCAACCTCGTGCCCCATCCTTGTCAGCGCGCCACATCTCGCCGGACACGCCGCCTACCAGGGATAGGGCAATCACCAACCAGATCGGCATCTCTGCCAGTGCCTGTTGCTCGTTCGTCATTGCCCTGCCCCTTAAACAAAAAGACCCGGCGCTATGGCCGGGTCAGGTGGTGGGTGGCCTGCCGCGCTTTGCGCTCGCACCCATCGAAGATGGCCCCTTTTTACAGGTCGATTCTGGTGGCAGCAAGACCGTTTTAATGCCATCCGGTGAATGTGTGGGTGACGCCCGGTGAACGGCTGGCGCATGTCGGTGAATATCTCAACCCGGCTGGCTTCTGCTTCTGGTGTTTCGGCGGCGTCCCATGTGTCCCACCTCTGTAAAATAAGGTGGGACGTCTGAAAGCCCCGCAGATTGGGGCTTTGCCCCACCGTCCTACTTTTATCTCTCTTTTCTCGTGTATAGAGAGAATATTTAAAAACACGCGTGCGCGTGGACACGCGCATTGATGCCCGCTACGCATACACGGGCGGGAAGCCTGAAAAAGGTGGGACGGTGGGACAGCCCAACAACGACACGGCCTGCGCCCGTCCCACCACTGCAAAAAGCAGTGGGACGGAGGCAGGCCGGTGGGACGGCGTGAGCCAGAGGGATGCCCACGATCAAGCCGCTTCCCCCAGGAGGAAGTGCTCGACCACGATGTGAGCGTCATGCAGGCGCTGGTAGTAGAGGTTGCGTGTGCAACCACTGTTCGCAAGGCGTGCAGCCAGAGGCGCATCGGGCTGGAAGTAATGCACCTTGACCACAGTCATCAACTCGGGATCGAGACGTTTCTTGACGATGCGCTCAATGTCCAGAGAGGCTTCCAGCGGCACCCTGCTCCCACGCCTGCCGCGCACCAGCTGACCACCGCTGTCCATCATCATGGCTACCATGTTGCCGCCCGAGTAACCGGCGGCGACCTCATCGCTGTGCAGCTCCTGCGCCCATTGCTTGAGGGCCATATCGATCGCTTTAATCATCGAAGCACGGCTCCTCAAACGCAGGTTGTTCCAGCGCAGGCGCCCTGCCCCAACCCTCAGGTTTCTTGTACGCCCAAGGCCGCTGGCCGCTCTTGCTCAAGGCACCTAAACGGAACCGTCGCCACCCCAGTCGATGGAGGATCGCACCCACGCGCATCTGCTCCGGTTTTCCCCAGTGACCCGGATCGAGCTTGAGCGCCTGACTCATCACTTCACTGCCGGTGGTGGTCTCGCCAATCTGCGACTCTTCGAGCCAGGTCAGGATGGGCGTTTCCCATTCGTCCACCACAAAGCGTTCGTCCTGTTCCTCGCTGAACATTGGCGCTTCCTCTCGCGTGACCCACCAGAGGTCCCCGGCCTCAAAGCAGAACATCGCTTCGGCCCACAACTGGTCGCGGATCTCGCGCAGCAACGGCACGTCGACCTTGGTACAGGCCACCGGCCAATACCGGCGGTTGCCGGTGGCATCCTTGAGGTACTCGTCCTGGTTGGTCGTGCCGACGAAGACACACTGGCGTGGCACGTCCAGGGTTCTGCGACCATAGCTTTCGCGGTAGGTGTCTGTGGACGCCGAGAAGAATTGCTTGGCCTTGGTGCTCTCGGCCTTGTTGAAGCTGTCCAGCTCGCCGAGCTCCACGATCCACTTACCGCGGATCGCCTGGAAGCCGTCCTTGTCGCCGAGAGAAAACGGCGTGTCCATGAACCAGTCACCGCCGAGCACGCTCATCGCGGTCGACTTACCGGCGCCCTGTACGCCTTCGAGGATCATCACCGAGTCGGCCTTGCAGCCGGGTCTCATCACCCGTGCCACGGCCGAGAGCAGCCAGCGTTTACCGACCTTGGAGGTGTAGTCGGTTTCCTTCACCCCCATGACATCCGTCAGCCAGCGGTCCAGGCGCGGTACACGATCCCATTCGAGTTTTTTCAGGTACTCGCGCACCGGGTGAAAGGCATGGTCATGGGCCACGACGCTGACGGCCTCGATCACGTGCGAAGACTTCACACGCAGGTTGTACTGCTGCGCGAGCCACTTCATCACCCGCACGTCGTCGATGTCGGCCCACTCACCGGTGCCGCCGCCATAAGGCGCTGCACGTAACTTGACGATCTTCGAGCTGAAGGCGCAGTAGCTGATCACCCCGGCCCAGCGTTCATCGTGAGCGAGGATCAGTTCGACGTTTTGCATGTGCGCGATCAAGGCGCCGCTCTCGCTGCGGGCGAGCTGATCTTTCCAGCCACCCGCCGCCGGCGGACGCACCACGGCCAGCACTTGCCGGCGAACCGCGTCCAAACCCTCAGCGACGTGCAGGTCGTTGAAGTCGGTCCACTTGTCGTGACGCTCGACCGAAAAGATCGGCGCAACCACCTGGGCACCCACGATCAACGCGGCGTTGCTAGCCTTCTCGTCGCCGGGGTTCCAGGCATCGCCGTTGGGCTTGGCGGTCTTCCAGTCGTCATCGCGGCAGATGATCAGCGGGCATCCGGCAAAGCGCTCGCGCATGACCTTGCACACGGCCAACAGGTTCCCCGCATCGAAGGCCACCGCCACTGCCAGCGACGTCGCCATGTGCAGGCTGGCGCCGGTAGCGTAACCCTCACAGACCAGCACCGGTTCGCCCGGTACAGGATGCGGGCCGAGCAGGTGAAAAGTGCCCTCTTTCGCCATCCCGTAGGGCCAGTAGGATTTGTCGCGGCCGGTGTCCTCCTGCTTGTTTGGGAAGATCACCTGCAGGCCCATGACCTGGTCACGAGCGTTCTTCATTGGGACCAACACGGCGCCGGTACGCGGTGCATAACGCACGTTGATGCCAACAATCTGCTTGCGGTCCAGATAATCGCTGCGGCCGGTGGTCGGCATGCGCTCAAACAAACCCTGCGCCCTTTTCGCGGCCCGCCGCGCAGCGTTGTTCGCGATTTCGGCGGCGCGGCGCTTGGCTTCTTCCTGGCGAGCGCGCATCACTTCGCGCTCTTCCGGCGACATGCGACCGGCCTTGACCTTGATCTTCTGCGTCTCGCCCGAACGCCAGTCACCGAAAGCACCGAAGATCAGCGTGTCGCCCTTCTCCGTGCGCTGCTCGTGGACCACGTACCAGCCGTTCTTTTCCTTGCCCTTGTCCTGCGATGTCTTGCAGCGGGTCAGCTTGCCGAACACCAGCGGCTGCGCTGGCTCCAGACCGTAATCGGCGAATTGACCCAATACCTCATCGAGCATGCTGAATCCCCCGTTCAGAGAGGGACTGGCAACTGATGCACTGCGAGCAACCCGGTGAGGCCAGGCGGCGCGCTTCCGGGATCGGGTCGTCACAGGCTTCGCAGAACAGCAAGGAATGGGCAGCGCTTTCGGCCTTGGCAGCGCTGCGCGCGGCCATGGCCTGATCGATACGTTCCTGCACCAGATCGTTGGCGAAGTCAGCAATATCAGCCACGGTCGGCACCTCGCGTCGTCTGGTTGACGTAGGTGGCGCGGTTGAACAACCCCAGCAGTCCTTGAATACCCCGGAACACCTGCAGACGAATCGCCGCGAGTTCCTGATCAGTGACGACGCCGTCGCCGATGCTCTTGGCCCAGGTCTCGGCCAGATCAGCGACTTGGCGGAAGTATTCGGCGATGCCGGTGGTGAGGGTCTCGGGCATGTCGTTGGTGTAGGTGTCGGCCAGCTCCTGCCAGATCGTGTCGCCGACCAGCGCATGCACCGCATCGAGAATGCGGCGATCCTTGGTCAGTTCGAGGATCTCGCCAAACTCCTGAATGTTGATGGAGTGGCTCGGGTGGGTTGGCGACAGCTTGTGCTGCAGCGTGGTCGGGTTACGACCGGTTGTGGCAGCGATGGCAGCAGCACCGCCCGGGTAATCGCGAGCAGCGTGGTACAGCGCTAAATCGAGCGGCAGGATTTCCCGCTGCGCCCGTTCCAGAGAACTGAGAGCAATTCGGCTCATGGCATTAATCCTAAAAGTTGCCAGTGCCGCGCGACAGGGAGTGGTGATACATTTGTCGCGTGGCTTGGTATGGCCCAAACGCCGGTAACCCTTGCAGGGGACAACCGGCACCGTGCCGGGGCGAACAGTCCGTTGTTCACCCCTGGCGCAACAGCTGCCAGCTCTGTGGTAAGAACGGCAGCAACACCAAGGCTTCCGAGCCTTGGAAACGCGATGGAGGTCGGCGGCATGTGGTGTGCGCACCTACCGACATCGCGGCCCGATAGCATTGTGGTGATGCTGTCGGGAGGAACTGGGCGACCTTTGGGTCGCCTTTTTTCTATGCAGTCTTCTGCGGTGCAGATTTTCCAAGCAGCCAATCGGCGTCGAATGGGTTGCCTTTTTCTCCTGCAGCTGCAGCAAGCAATTTCGCGTACTCAGTCTCACCTGTGTAATCGGTGCGTGGTAACGAAGCTGCTAGCCTCCACTTGTTGAGTGCTTGGTAACTGCGTCCACACACACGTGCTGCCGCTCCAATACCGCCTACGGCCTCAAAGGCGAAAGCAATGGCATTAGGGAAACTCTGTGGGTCCAGCATGAATGCCTCCTTTCAACTGTCGGTTGATAATAATATTCAACTGACAGATTAGCAATCATTATGTGACTATCAACCTATGATTGATAAAGAATCCGAAAGACTTATGTTTGCCGAACGGCTTAATACTGCGCTGGACGCCAATGGCGTTCGCCAGCGTGGCCGAGGGGCAGACATCATCAAACAGCTCAGCTCCAAAGGAGTGGTTAAGACCGCCCAAGCCGTTAGTAAATGGCTTAACGGAGCGGCCATTCCTGAAATAGACAGTTTGACGGCGCTATCCGCTTGGCTGGGCGTGCGCAGAGAATGGCTTGAGCACGGGGTCATGCCTGTTTTCCCTCACGAAGCAGGTAATTCGCAAGCAGCGCAGGACGAGAACGTCATTGCCTTGACATCAAGCATGAACAAAGTACCGCTGATTTCATGGGTTCAAGCGGGAGCTTGGTGCGAGATTGCCCCCACCGTTGAACTACTCCATGCCGAACAGTGGGTGCCCTGTCCCGTGAATATCAGCAGATCAGGGTATGCGCTTCGCGTTGTTGGAGACTCAATGACAAACACCGGTCCAGGTCGCAGTTACCCTGAGGGCTGCATCATTTTTGTCGACCCTGATCTCGTTGTGAACAACGGTGATCGAGTTATCGCTTCTTTGCCGAGCAGCAACGAAGCCACGTTCAAGGTGCTCGTGAAGGACGCCGGAAAGCATTACTTGAAACCGATCAACCCGCAATACCCCATCATAGAAATGACGGACGATATGCAAATTTGCGGAAAAATCGTTGGGTCATTCACCCCCGAGTGAATACTCACTCCGTGTTTTTCACCTGATGGTTGTTGACTTAATTTAACCACTGGTTGATATTTGCCTCACTCTTTACCACAGAGCGAGGCAAAACCTATGCGCACCACTGCAACCTTGCATGTTCATCCGGCATGTGTCAGTAATCGTAAATTGATCGAACAACTGCAGCTCGCCACGGGCTGCCTAGTCGTCATTCATAACAACAAACCCAAGCTAGTCTCCAAGTCCTGCCAGCCCTCTCCTGTCGACCCGAACGGCGGAGGGCACGCGGCATGATCAAGTACAAGATCGACAACCGCACCCTCCAACTGCTCAACGCCCAGGTCAACCTGACCGAGACCTTCAACCACGTCTTGCGCACAGCACCGAAGCGCGAGTGCCTGGCATTCCGCCTCAAGGCCGAACGCGGCCCCGTGGAAAGCACTTTTGTCATCGAACTGGGCAGCGAACGCCACACGCTGACCCTGCCGAACGACAAGAAGATGCACCTCAAGCTGGCCGACTTCATCGAGGAGATTACCAACGGCCCGCTCGATCCGAGCAACACCAGCGATCGGGTGCATCGTACCCACGCAGGTCGACAGTACGGCCGCTTTGAAGTGCAAGACAAGCAGCGGGTATTCGAGCTGATCCGCACCGGCGGCGTGCTGAGCCTCGACATGGGCTTCGATCTGCCGCTGCACGTCGTTGTTCATCGCCCGCACACCCTCTCCTGCATCACCGCCATCCTCAGCATTGGCACAAAGAGCCCGCGTACCCGGTGTTTTACCGCGTGCGGTACCGATGTCGAGATCTACGGCAAGGTCAGCGAATCCATCAGCCAAATTGCTGCAGCGGCCACTCCTGCCGCACACGCGGCTTAAGGAGGGCGCCATGGAACGTACCCTCGCCCAAACAGCTGCTCATCTTGGCCTGACCCGTCCCAAGCTCATCGCCCGCATGCGCGAAAAGGGTCTGCTCAAGGGAAACCTGCCGGCAGATCTGAAACGCGACGATGAGTATCTACGAATCAAAGACACTCCCTGGTACGACGAGAAATACGGCATGCAGTACAGCCAGTCGACCCGGGTCAAGCAAGCCGGCATCCGCTGGCTGGCTGAACAGCTGGACATCGATCTTCCCGCCATCCCGGCAGACCGCCGTGACGTGGCCTAGAGAATACGCCCGCCAGATCGTTGCCATGCGCACACGCGAGGAGCGCAACGCCGCGCTCCTCGAAGTGCCAGAACATCTGCGCGAGCTGACGAAACGCCACTGCCTGAATGCCTGGAACCACCCGGCACGAAAACAACTCAAGGAGGCTCGACAAGGCCATGAGTAAAGCCACGCAGAATCCGCTTCGCCTTCATCCGGCGCCGGAATCGACCACCGTCGAAATGCTCTATCGCACTTTCGGAAATGTGCTGATCCCTCTGGAAAAAGTGCGGGAGGCCTATTTTCGTAACCTGAATTCACAGTTATTCGTGACTGAGATCTACAACGGCAGGATCCAGCTTCCGATCACCACAATCGACGCCAGTCGCAAGGCACTCAAATACGTCCACATCCGGCACATGGCCTCGTTGATCGACATCTGCGCCTACAAGGCTGATGAAGACATGCAACGACAGCAGGACGAGTCCATACAAGCCGACGTGAATTCAGAAAGGAATAGCCGTGGAAATTCATAGCGAAACACTTGCCGAGGACGAACTGGTCGCAATCACCGGATATCAACGACCTTCGTTGCAACTGGACTGGCTCAATCGAAATGGCTGGAAGTATGTACTTACTGGCGCAAGAAGACCCGTTGTAGGCCGCGTATATGCCCGAATGAAGCTGTCAGGTGTAAAGCCTTCATCTGACAACATTGCGGCTGAAGCCTGGTCGCTAGATCTTTCTCGTGTGGGGTGAAAATGCGACCAAGAAAGGCAGTAAATCGCGATCTTCCCCCTCGAATGATCAGGCGAGTCAGGTCAATGAAAAATGGCTCCGAGTGGGTCGGGTACTATTACGACGGAAGGGACGCTCAGGGAAAGAGGAAGGAAATTCCTTTGGGTAGCGACTTAGATGTCGCCAAGGCGGAATGGGCAAAACTCGACTGCAAACCTATTCCACAAAAGAACACCTTGCTGGGTAAAGTTTTCGACCGATACGAGGCCGAGATCATTCCAGGGAAAAAGCCTAGAACCCAAAAGGACAACTTGCTTTCGCTGACGCAACTCAGGAAAGTATTCAATGAAGCGCCGATCAATGCGGTGACACCACAGGTGATAGCCCAATACCGCGACAAGCGGACTGGCAAGGTTCGGGCGAACCGCGAGATCTCATTGCTCTCGCACATTTATAACATCGCAAGGGAATGGGGAATCACCGACAAGGAAAACCCAGCCTCCGGTGTGCGCAAAAACAAAGAGACGCCACGTGACTTTTACGCTGATGCCACGATTTGGAATGCCGTCTACGGCGTTGCCGTGCCAGAACTCAAAGACGCCATGGACCTGGCCTATCTTACTGGTCAACGCCCTGCTGATGTTCTGTCCATGCGCGCTACCGATGTCACCGACAACTTTCTGCAGGTTGCCCAGGGTAAGACCTCGAAAAAGCTCCGCATCCGGCTTGATGCCGGCGAGATCATTAACGGCTTGGGTGAGCTGATAGAAAAGCTGCTCGCACAGCGGAAGGCACGCGCAGTCCGAAACCCATACTTGATCGTCACGGAGGACGGTCGTCGCGTGACCGCACCAATGCTTCGCCTGCGGTTTGACGATGCGCGAAATATTGCCATCACGAAAGCTCTAGAGGACGAAGATACGCAACTCGCTTCGAACATTCGACAGTTCCAATTTAGGGATATCCGGCCTAAAGCAGCCAGCGAAATTGACGATCTTGGGCATGCCAGCAGACTGCTTGGGCATACCGATAAGCGCATAACAGAAACGGTTTACCGACGCGTCGGTGAGATCGTGAAACCTACCCGATGAACCCAACGATCGATTGGATTCGTACACGATTTTTCTTAACCTCCGCTTTTCCTGAAGTACGGATGTCGGCCGGAGGCGGACATTCGTGAAGGGCAGCTTTCGGCAAAAGCGGGCATACAAGGCAGTCGGCCAAGCCGTCACTTTGGGACAGGGTACCCTTTGATTGTCGCACTCATGGCCCCAGCGTTCGGCCCCTCATCGGGGCCATCTCCTTGCTGGAGTGACGGCCCTCCTCGTATAGATCACGTCAGGCTGATGCGGCGAGACACACGCCACGGAAGGACTCGCTCTGTTGTAAGGCCGCGCTACGACGGTCGCCAAGATCGACCAGCGCATCAAGCACCTGTAGCAGCTTGCGGGCCAGAGGAGCCGGTAGCGGATGCAGTCGGTCAGCGTGTGCCTGCACCAGAGCCGCAATGGCGGCTGGTACCGAGGAGCCCTTCCAGCCTGGAGGCAGGCGTCCATCGACGATTTGCGCCAGCACCTGGTCGGCGAACGTTTCGACAGGGTAGGCAGCACCGGAACGCTCGCACAGTGAGACGAACTGGCGCGCGACATAAGGGTTCCAACCGGCGACGCGCACCATGCGATTTACGAGCGGCATCACTTGGCCAAGATCTTCCCAGCGGTTGTTGGCAAAGCGCGTGGCGCCAGGGGCGTGTTCGACGTCCACGAAGAGCAGTGATTTAACTAGCCCTGGTAGATCGAAGCCACCAATGCGCCCGTCGTTGTATTCCGAGCTGCGCAGGTCATGGTTCTCCAGCGTTCGTTCAAGCACGGTGTGCAGCAGTTGCAAGGTGTCAGTCCGAAGCTCAGGCGAATCGAGGACGTCGCAGCAGACTACCGAACAAGTAAACGGCGCAAGCAGCCGCATCGCAATCTCGTCAGGCTGCGCGAGGATTGGCCTTAGCAACCGCTCCTGGATTTCGTCAGCAGGAAGATAATGTGCAACGCTTGCCACCATCCGACTCAGCTGATTCTGCCACTGGTACAAGTTACCATTGCCATGCTCACGCCCCCGTCGCTGCTCAGCTCGCCACACTGGGTTAATCGTATCGAGCGTCCAACCAACAAACGACTCGATGGCGTCGACAAAGTGCGCGCGGGCCGTGCTTGCCATAACCGCCACGACAGGGACTTGCTGCAAGACACTCGCGGCGTACTGGCCGTCCCACAGATCATCGGTGCTCTGCCAACCGTCTTCCTCGTATTCATCAATAACTTGCTGATTTTCAGCATCCTGCGTGACCTGTGCCCACGAAGGCCGTGGGCGCACCCAAGTAGGCAACACGCCTGGCGCTCGGTACTCTTTGAGAGCCTCCGCCAACGTCGCGGCACGCCTGTCGGACTCTATTTGCCGCCGAGCCTCGGCATCAAGCCTGTACATGTCTCGATTTCTTGCGAGCTGTGCCAACCGCAGCCCGAGGTTGAAGCCACACCAGGCGAACCGCGCATCGCGCTCCCAGCAGCCTGCGACGCCGGCCAGGGCAACGAGCGAGACCGCATCAAGCGGGTGCGCGATCAAGCGATAGAGCGCTTCGCGGTCGTCAGCATGTTCGCGACCAGACTTAATACGCGCCGCCAACGCGTGCGCCACGAAGATCTTTGGGTGCCAAGGGATCGCTGATCCGGCAAACGTGTCGTCAAAAATCTCATCTTCCGCAACGAGAAATCGTTCGATAATCGCATCGGCCCAAGCCTCATGCGTGGTCACACCGGCAAAGCAAATCACCCCCGCCGCTGCTCCTGCAATCGTGCCTTCCAAGTGCCCACTGCCTGGCATCAGCGACATTAACCGCCTCTCAGCGGTCGCTGCATCCAGCTCCCTAGCGCGCTCGACGGCTTCGTCGACCGAGAAGCCCGCCGCCCAGTGGCGCGAGGTGAAGCATTGGTCAACCCATAGCCACAACTCAGTCTCGCGCGTCACCTGCACATGGCGCTGCATGGTGGCTAGCACCTCGGGAGCTTCGTGCCGAGGACTGTTTACCGAAATTTGGATGGCATCATCGCGACCTGGGATCGGCTCTGTGGTGTAGTTCTCGACATGCCCCAGCTCGGACCAGAGTTCAGCCGTGCCGCGCAATTCCGCCACATGTTCGAGGTCCTCCGCCTCTTCCTGGTAGGCGAATTCAAGCTTGTTCGGGAAATCGTCGAGAGCCATACGGCAGGAGTGCCGGAGTGCCGCGTCGTCGCTGAGGACAAAAAGAGGTACAAGGTCGCGTAATTCCAAAAAGCGCGATTTCATCTGGAAGTTGTCGACAACTGCTTGTCGGTGGGCCTCATCAGCGCTCCCCTTTTCGAAGCCGATCAACCCGGCACTTTGCACTTGCCGCTCCTCGAGCTTGCGGCTTAGGTCGACTCGCCATAGTCGAAGACTACTCAGTAGCGCCAAGGTCGTTGGCGACACTTGCTTTGCTCGCAAGGCAAGGTGAACCGCAATACCCAGGATTCCGATACCAATGTGCCCTTCGAGCAGCTGTCGCAACACTTCGTCCAACGGGCGTCCGGTATCCAGTTGCCCAATAGCCCAACGTTCTAGCGCCATTAGCGCGCATTCCACGACCTGCGGCCCACCATGGCCGCGGAACCAGATGTAATGCCGGTTGCTTCCCCAGAACTCCTGCGGTCCCCATGGAAACTTCATCACGAGCGGAATAGGTGTCGAGCTACCATGGCAGTGTCGATGCAACTGACGCCATGCAGTGGTCGCATGATTAGTCACGTCGCGAATGAGCGCTAATGCTGTAGCCGGATTGCGCGTTAACAGTGAATAGAACGGCTCGCGCAGCGGCGAGGCGGGAAAGTAGCCTTGATGGTCGCCACCGATCGACAGCCGGTCCCAATCGTGGTGGGAGAACGAATTGTGCACTATCGACGTACTTGAGAGCATCAGCTTATCGAACCGAGATCGGTTCTCCGGCGAGATAGCCTCCACTTCCTGGCGACGGCGGTAATGTTCATCAGCTTCGCGGCGCCATCGTACCAACGTGTCGTCAGGTAGTTCCTCCAAGAACCAGCGCCGTGCGACCCGCGCCAACAGCTCCGGATGCGTTTCTGCTAGCACTGGTGCATAGGTCATGAGCTCGCGGAACGTGCTGTCAGACCGGCGTTCAATTGCCTCGACCTTGCAAAGATAAGTATCCACGACAGTCGGGTAGGCTCGTGCGGCTCGTAAGACCAACGCCCGTAATTCTGCCTCGAATTGCGTAGGGGCTCGCGGGCGCGGCGCGGCATCGTTCGCCGACCAACTGAAACGGCGGTCCATATGCCCGTCCTCAATCGCGTGCAACCAGGTTGCGCACTGCGCCACGATGCGCTCCGATACTGCGTTGGGGTAATCCGCGACAGCGACTTGCCAGGTTCCGAATAGTGTGATGAGGTCTCCGAGGAGTGTGTCTGGCATCGAGTCAGTGTGATCGATGGCCCATGTAATTAAGCGGCCCCAAGCCGCGAAGTCCGACGGCCAGCCCAGCGAGTCCGCGAGACGGATGCGCGCGGCGGCGTCCAGATTGCCGCCGAAAGCTCCAGACAGCACCATTGGATTGGGCGTTGTCTTCTCAGCCTGCATCCATACCAGGAGCTTTCCAAAGAGTCGGTGGCCGTTTGCCGCTAATGTCGAAGCGAATATTTCGACGTGCTCGGCGAAGTTTGGATTAAATACGGGCGCCACGAGCCAAGCGCGTAACCACTGCGGCCTCACCTGAGCCTGCTCTAGCGCTTGAAGATCGCGCAACCACTCGTTAGGGACCGTATAAGTCGACTGAGCGAGCAGCTCCACCACCCGCGCCAAGGCAGGCGGCTCACCGGCGGCGGTCAGAGCTGCGATCCAGTCGTCTCCTTTGTCCAGCAGCAGATGAAGGAAGGACCACTCGAAGAAGATGTCGTGGCTAAACTGCGCGGTATGGCCCATGCGCACTTGATGCACCAGGCCATCCTCCTCCAAGGCCGGGAGCACTCCCTGGGTCGCGGTCGACAGGTCGCGGATGCGGACATTACGGCCTAGGTTGGGCGCGCTGCACTGCGCCAGCTCAACCAATGCCCGCTGTCGCGCCAAAGCCTGAGGTGCGTGGGCGTCATAGCCGCCCCGCACCCACCAGGCCTCCACAAGGTCCACCTCCGACTGAGGCTCGAACCCGGAGGGGTAAGCCGACAGCGAAAAACCCCGTGCCAGCACAGCAGCAAAGAATGGACGGCGCGCCAGTGTGAGTACGCGCTCGTTTCCGCCAGTCAGGAGAGGCCGCAGCGCCGGCAGCGAATCTGCGAGCGAGCTGGCCTCTTCGTCTGTCAAGTTCTGCACATCGACATAGCCGACGCCACTGTTAAGCAGCGCTGGAGGTATCCAATTGCGCAGGGGCTCAATGCCGGTGTCGCGTGCGGTAGCGACCACGCGCCAATCGGAAAGCGTCGGGTTCGTCAGTAGCTGACCAAGTAAGTCAGTCAATATCGCGCGCTGTTCCGGCGCAATGCGGTCCAGACCATCAATGAGCATAGTGGCCTGCCCAGTGGCGGCAACCTCTACAAGCAGCGACTCGATCGATGTCGTCGCCAACCCCATCGACCGGGCATGCTCTGACCAACTGCGACCCGAGATCCGGTTGGCGGCGAGGAACAAGGTGGTGCCATCGGCAGCCAGCTCTTGCAGCAGATCTCGTAATAACACCGTCTTCCCGACGCCTGGCAGGCCCTTAATCAGGGTCAAGCGGTGAGCAGTCATCTGATCGCTGAGCTGGTTGCGCAGCAGCCCGCGCTTGATGTGAGTTCCCCCGATGTCGACTGCCTGCTGGTCAAGCCAGTTGCGCGTGTTGTCACGCAGGATTTGCATGTCACCGATAAATGCGGGTGCCCCGATGAAACGCCAGCCCGCCAGAGCGCGTACCAGCGATGCACGGGTGTGCACGGCGCAGCTACCCGCGCCATCGCGAGCGAATTGGCGCAGCAAACCCCACAAGTCGTTGGCACGTGCGACTTGCGCCGGCACCAGCGCGCGTTGCAGGCTAACGATAGCCTCCGCTTCATGCGTCGATCCGGAGTGAAGGAAGTCAAATCGGATCAGCACCAAATGCGAAAGGAGACGGTGCAACTGGTCGTCAGTTAGTGATATGCCTGTAATCTGTGCAACCGTTCGAACAGCTTCGACCACAGCGCGGTGGGCGGCTGAGGCGTTCCCACCGCCGGCAAATCGATGCATGAAAACCGCAGTTGTATCGGAGGCTCGCGCCCATTCGCATACGGTGGTGAAAGCCCGGGATGGCTCTTCCGCAACTGCTCCTGCAACCACTCCGGCACGGTCCACGTGCTCGCGAAAGTTGGGATTCTGTAGCGTCTGCCAACTGCGCTGGATCACCTCGCGGAAGTCGGTGTTGGTCTCCGCCCCCGAGATAGTGAGTGAACGCTTAACTTGTAGCGATAGCCGCATGACCGATCCGTCAGCCAAAGAAACCGCATCCACGATCACATCGTCGAGCGGTTCGCCAAAGTCGGCCTGCTGCTGGGCCACACGCTGCACAATCCTCGTATCAAGGGCCGCCGCCGTTGTACCGCCGACCATTGCTGCGAGGTAATGAGCCGCGACCGCATCTTCATAGGTAAATCCGGCGCCGCCGGTGAGTTCAGGCGAAGTCATGCTTTGTCGGTAGGTCTCGTCTGATTATAAGAATGATACTTTCGACTAACACCAGCTAGGTCCTTGAGAGGCTATTTCCTACATCATAGCGGCCAGACGCAGCTATCGAAAAAGCCGACTGTATCACGGGACATTCTTAAGAAAAGAAGATAAGGCCCGTAACCCTTCGGCCATAAGTAGCGCGGGTCGTAGAGCTTAGTCGTGCTGATATTGGCCTCGTGCTCCAAGGTAATGGTCGTGGCAGTGGTGCACACGCAGTGGATTTCGAGCCCGGCCACCTGAATACCCGACGCCTTGACGCAATCGCCGGCAAGGGCAGAGTTCCTTTCACCGCAGCCATGATGTTCGACCAAACCGGTGACGACAGGCAGAAAACGGCCAAAAGCGGACGCTCGGGAGTTACCGAATACGGCCAATATCAGTCGACGGAGCCGATTGCGGCTGTTCCATTTTTCTAATCCGCATTGCGCCCCGACACGTGGCCGTTCCACTCCATATCTGTAAATCCACTGGTTTTGAATTAGCAGCGACGTTTAGGACGACTGTATCCGGCTTGTTCTAGAAGTTTACTAGCCTCGTGAATGTCGAGTGAGTACCTATCTGGATCCATTAGATCGGTGTAGAACTCTGCGCAACCGCCGACTACATGACCGCTCCAGATTGAGACCTCTCTACTTTCTTTGCGAAATAATTGAAGAAAGAAACGTTTAAAGTCAGATGTAAGAGAAAACCTAGCTCTGTAAGGGTTACCCTTGCGCAGATAGTCATCCCAATTTAGCCTAATCGGAAGGCGAAAACCTTCCATTCTAGTGGACAGGTCTAAAATGATATTAAATGTCAAAAACTCTACTCTAACTCCTAAAAGATCCTGCACCAAAATCCTATTCAATACGTTATTTCTTCCTTCGTCGGTATTGTATAAGCTGGTCCATATACCTTTTTGTGACGACTGCACCACAACAATGTGGGCTCGTTGTATCGAGCCAGAACTATCAACGACTATTGCATATTCTGCTGCACACGGTTGACGATCATTGCCAGCATAAAAAATTTGCTTCACAAGATAATCTCACTCTCTAAGCAGTCAACTCAAAAAAGCCACGAGCTTGCTTCCGAATTTTGTGTTCTGTTTTGACAGGCAACTATCCGCACTTAGAATCATTTCAAGCTGCTTTACCTCAACCAACCCCTTTTGGTATAGGTCACTCCATATGCTGTCAAGGATTTCATGATTTTCAATTAGTTCGGGCATAGCACTTGCAATAATTTGAGATAGAGATACTGAAGTTTGGTATGGTTTAACACGATTATTCTCTATAAACCACCGTTCAGGATCCTCGAAAAGCTTTAGGAGCCTAATGTGTGAAACTGTGCACACGTCTACAAAATTAAGGAAAATCTGTCGATAATCATCACTTGGGCATGTAGGTAGCGCAGAGTTTATTACGGCATTTCGTAATGCTTCGAGCTTTTCTGCCTGATGGTTCCTTAGTGAGATATTGCAAACTTCTGCAACCGTACTTATAAATGCTTCATTTTCCTTTAGCCCTGCTTCCGTTACAACCCCTTGATCTATGAGGTCGTTTAAAGCTGCTCCAATCGCAAGCATTGTTTCTGTGCGGCGCTTATTTAAAGGGGCCTCAAGTAAAGAATTAAAAATCTCCAACAACGGACTTCCAACAATGGGTACTGCACCTATGGCAACTCTTCCAATGCGGTGTAGCTTCTCATCAATTGGTTCAACTTTTGGATCAATCGCTTCAAGATTAATTTTTTCCATGATTAGAGACTCCTTGATGCCATACGGTCTATGCTAAATATTGGTATGCTTTCCGTTGTCAAGCATATCAATTTTATCCAACTCAAAGTAGTCCATCGCGGTGAGCCCCAAGTGCTAATCAAAATTAGAAAAGAGGACGCATTTATTTTTAGGATCAACCGGCTGCTTTGGGTCGATAGCAGCCACTCGCGTACGACAGCTTTCGGCCAATAGCGGATGCTGCAATCTTCTATGAAATGTTGATGCAAACCCTGGCCAAACCATTCGTCAGCTCTGAGAAGCTAGAGCTAATAGGGACCGCCATCGGTATGCAACCACAAACTTTTGATTCGGTTGGCACAATCAAGGGTTAAAGGGTAATTATCCGCGTCTCTAGCAGCCCAGCCTTGGTTGTGCTCTTTCACTCTGGAGCCCCGATAGTCAAATTCCAGTCCACACACATAGGAGCGCTCATATAGAATTTGTTATTCCTTTTTTGCCAATTCCACCAATTTCCTAAGCTCTTCCAGGCTAAACTTTTCAAGCAACCTATGTATAGGCATTTTTTCAGTATGCTTACCATCGAGTGTATTTGACGCGTTGAAGGAGATAGCTTCGATAGCCTTAGCGATTAACTCTTTCTGCAGAACATCTGCATCAATCTGGAGCGCTTGGAGTTGGTTTTTATAGCTCTCATATGAAGATGCGAAAGCTTCCTTATGCGCATACTCTTGCTGGAGGCGCTCATACTGACTGCGGCGAGTTGCGGAAAATATAGCGACCCAAATAACGGGCAAAATTATTGGACCTCTAGTCAGCAGCGTTCTTATCATTTCCTCCCATGTACTCGTTTTTACGAATTCAATGTGAAATGGCGAAAGGCTGATTGTTTCAGAAACAATCGTCAACCCGCCAAAAAATAACGTCAGCATCGAGGCATAAAATGCAACGGTATAACCGATGATCGGGATATTAAATTTGTCCTTCATCGTTTTGTAAGCGGATGCCAGCCCTGCACTGGTTGCTCCGGGCAACAAAGTTTCTATACTTGCAAATAGCGCCTCTTGGCGTTTGATTTGTGCTTCTTCGTGATCGGTTAGCTGCTGAAGCCGTAAATCGAGCTCACGCTTTAGTCCGATTTCTTGAACTTCTTCACCATCAATAGCTTGACTTCCAAAAATGCGCTCATAGAAAAGTTCTAGCTCTTCGTCTCTATTAGTAGCCGAGTTCAACATTTTATTCATTAACCGGTAGGTCTTATCAGCCTCACCAGCAAAAAACTTTACTTTTTCAGAGATTGATTCGGGACCTTCGAGAAGTGAATTGTATAGGGCATCAACGCCATCCTGTTTCTCTTTTATATTCGAAACCATTTCTTTGACGTATGTTTCAGCGGGGCTGTTACCATCTACGCCCTCGAACAAATATTCGTCGAACTGTTTTGCTCGAACTTCAATATCTGCAATCTGCTGTTGTTGTTTTAGGGCAACGCTCATGGTCGTTTCGATCCTTTCCTGCACCGTCAACGTTCGCTTTTGGAAAGAGTCTACATACTGCGATACTTGATTGGCGAAAGCCCGCTCGGCTTTGCCAAATGCTTCCATAGCCTGTTGTGGGAGGACCATATATGGTCGAACGTAAGTCAGAATATTATCGGCATGTTCGTTTGCCAGAATGAGATGTGCAACATTTCGATTGTTGATATATGCACGAATTTGTTGCAAGCACGCTTCAGACTGGCTAAGGCTATTTACCCACACTGATTTGGGCGTGAGTTCCATATCTGCATTAGCGATTATGCTATCGACGAATGTGAGCACCTTTTTAAGTCTCGCAAGCTCCTCAACAGTTGTCATTACTGTTTGGTCATCGACCTCCATAGGGGCGATGGTTTCCATCAACGACGCCCACATCGCCTTAAAGGGGTTCTGTTCAAACTCCTGGATCCATCTCGTCATTTGTCGCTCCTTCCCTATTTATCCTCATATCACACAGGATCGGGGGTTAGCACTACGTAGTATTTTGATCATCGACGCCGGAAGAATCAGAGTCTAGCGGTCGTCAGAATAGGACAGCTCTAGGCCACCAGTAGACTTACGCTGACAATTGCTTCGACTCTTTGGGTTGGAAAGAGCGCCGCACGGATCATTATGGCTGAAAAAGTATTTGAGCCGTTCGACTTACTCCGTAGGCATCAAAATTCGCGCTTCCACTCCAATTTCTTGAAGGAGAAAGAGTAGCCCTCCGCCTTCGATGAGCTCGATCGGCTTGTCTTTAGCAAATTCAAATGCATCTGGACCATAACCGCTAGTTGTAACCAAAATTCCCTTATTGGCACCTTCATTCATCATCGTTCCGTAGAGGTCACGAACTGCTGAGACGCCGACGGTGTGTTTATACCGCTTTGCTTGGATAACCACCTTTCCACCTAAAATCGGACGAGGGTCGTACGCAATACAATCGACTCCTCCATCGCGGGAGGATCTAGTGAGCTTTGACTCCAATCCCATTTTTCCAAACAAATTCGCTACGAGCGCTTCAAATTCATAGGGGTTCAAATCCATAAGATTTGTAGCTGAACTGAGTTGAGACGCTAGATCTTGTTGATCAACAAAGCGCTTGTCGACCATGTTGAATTCAATTATTGGCCTTATCGGTTGTGCCTCGCTAGGTGACCGCGAAACATGCGCACCGAGATTTTTAAGGCAAACGGAACGATCAACGCGTGCAAGATCGATTTTCGTAAACGTTTCACGAGTAGCTCGTACTGATACGAGATGTGGCTGCACCCCAAGTCCGGTCGCAGGATCGATAGTATTTACATAGCCGTTGAAACAACATACCTCTATAAACTCTCCTTGGTCTGCCTCATAAAGCTCATGGATACACCTGAGTGCAATACTTGCGACTAGATCCGCATATAAAGATTTGATTTCCGCGGGTTTGCGTTGCTTAGTGGTGACCTCGTCCTTGGACTTTACGTAACGGTACTCTACAACTTCAGGAATGATCTCCGATGTAGGCAGCTCATATTCGACGACAAGTTGTTTTGATTCAGGCACGAAGGCCAAAGAAAAATTCTGCGGAAAGCCTTCTGGATAATCAGATTTTTCAAGAACCATGCTGCAATAAGCAATAATAGACTCCGGGTCTCCTTCATAGTAAGAGTAACGGAAGGCATCGACTTCGGAGTCGCGGAGTGCCTTTTTTTCAAGAAGCGCGGACACACCGTCATCATAGATGTTTCGCGCGCTTTCCAGCGCTTCCAGACGCTGGATATTCTGAGCTTTACATTCTTCTTCACTTGCTTTGAATTGTTCTAATGCGGCCCTCAGCTTATCAGCATGTTGGGCTTTGAATTTTGGTATAAACGAAAGATACCAAGGCAACGGAGCAACCTTCGAGGTGAAGAACTCCTGTGAAGGCCCCTCGACAGTAGCAGTCAACGCTTTCGGTGGAGTAAAGGGGGGCGGGTTGTCAGTGATTCGAAGGGAGTCGAATGTAACAGTATCATCCACCATCAATGCTGCCGACAAAATGGATTGCAATCCTTCTATCCAAAATAGAATAGTTGCGTTACCGTCGCGGACTTCCTGTTCGCGAAACTCCAAGTAATTTTGTTTTGCCGCTCGCTCAGATTCGCGATCATATCGAACGCGTTCACGCTCGCGAATCGCGTGCGCTCTGAGCTGCTGGCGTTCAGCACGATCAGCTGCACGAACAACTGCACGGCGCTCTGACTCATTCAGCCTTTGCTGTTTCGCTGTCTCCCGGGCAATTGCTCGGATTACTTTCTCGAATCCACTTCGCTTTGCCATACATGCCGCCTCCTTACTAGTGGCATGATGGTATCAAAAGATAATCCTCGCTGAATACGGAGTTGGACGTTTCTGGTTGCGTACCAAAAATCCATTTTTCAGGCTGAGTGGCCGCTTTTGGCCGTTTTCTGCCCGTCACGACTGACCAGGGCTGACTCCAAATCCCCACTTCAGATGAAGGCCGCTTTCCACCGAGCGCAGTCTCTCGGTTGCAGCTATGAAATTTAGGGCGATCATGAGCCCCCCCAGAAAGCCAAAATACCGGCCAAATTCGTTTCCGCAAATAAACTTCCACCCCTTGATTTCAAAGGCCTCCTGAGCATAAATGAATACTGCTTAGCGGAAACGAATAAAATCTAAGATATTGAAATATAAGGATTAATCTTCGGACTTGAAAACCGTCGACTGTAACAGGTCCATGAGTTCGAATCCCATCGCCTCCGCCATATTTGATACGACAAAGCCCTGATTATTCAGGGCTTTGTCGTTTCTGGCGTTTATGAAAACTTCTGCCTTTCGGTATGTGTTCCATATCTTTTGTGGACGCGTTCCATAACTCGAGCGATTTTTCCCCTCTCCGGCGCCGTGCCAATCGTTAAAACACTCTTCATGTAACACGGTGCTGCGCTCATTCCTTGGCCGCCAAGGAAGCCAAAATGCCCAACTCCGACCTGCTCCCTTCCCTGCTCTTCAAGATCAACGAAAACCAACTCGCCCTCGAAGCCGCCATCATGGAGCTGTCCAACTGGGTCGAGCAGCGCGGATCGGCAGATGTCGCCGAGAACGTGCGCGGCGCACTCTGGACGATCGACTAGAACGAGGAGTTCATCAAGATGACCTTGGCCGTTTTGATGGCGCCCGAGTGAGCGCTATCGGCCCAGAGTGTGTAAAAACGTACCTTGAGGTGCGTCACATCCAGCTAGCAATCTGAGCCAACCGCCGGAACGCTCTGACGAACATAATAATTGTCGAATTCACTGCTTTCGACAAATTGAAAGCCATGGCGGATATAAAAGCGATTCGAAGCGCTTTCTTTGAGAGCTCCAACTTTAATAGGGAGCGCAGCCTCATCCGCCACTTTGAAAATCTGAGTGAGAACAACAGAGCCTATACCTGATCCTTGCGCGCTCGGTCTCACATACAAATGATCGAGCAAGAGTTCATTGTGGTGATGCTTGACCACTACAAAACCAACCTTCTCTCCAGATACCTCGATGTAGTGTGTGTTGCGAGCTTCAAAACCGCTAAGAAATCGCTCGCGCGCACGCACCGGATCAAATCGCCCAACACGCTCCAGACTTTCGCGCATGGCCTCAATTCGAATGGCTACAAGATTGTCCAAGTCGCTTTGTTGAGCTAGGACCAAAACGACTGGGGAATTTTGATTGGGTGTGATGGGCATATTTTGCGCTCTATTTACCATCCTGGAAGGCCAGTATAGAGAGCCTGATCTGTGGGGCCCAGTTTGGCTTCACCGTTGAGTTAAGACTGAGTGGCACCTATTTTTCTAAATGTCGCAACAGGCTGCTTTTGGCCGATCTCTACAGTAACTCCCTCCCCCTTCAAAGTCAGCCGCTATAGCGGCAAGGACGAAGTCATGTCTGAACAAAAGCCAATAATCATGTACGACGCTCCGGAAGCGGCCAGCCTCAAAACGGTAACCGGCTGGGTTTCCGCTGACGGTCGCTTTTCGGCGCCGACGAAAACCTTGCCCGCTACTGCGGAGCCACCCACCGCCGCTGCGAAGCGAACCCGGATCACGATATCTACGAAGTGAACGGCTACTGCAAAGCGTGCCACCACGCTCGGCGCCAAGCAAAATTCGCGGCGATGCCAGTAAAAGAATGGGCCGGCGAACCTCTGGTCATCTTCGATAGTGATCGGTACATCTTCGATTAAGACGATCTGCGCGACTACCTAGTCGACAGCGATATCGATCTGGCCGACCTGCAGCTCTGCATCTGCGAACCAAACTACCCCAGTCAAATCGAACCGGCGAACCACTTCTGCGACGACTTGCCAAAGGACAGCGAGATCCGCGACGACCAGTTGCTCGCGGCGTTCAATCTGCTGAACGAGATAATCCGCCAGTCCGAGCCCTTGTCGTGGTCGGAAGGCAAGTACGCCGCGCAGCTCCCGCAATCGCTCATTGATGAAATTGCGGCTGCTCGGGTGACGCCATGATCGCCACCCTCTGGTTCGCCTACGTCTTTATCTACAAGGGGCCGAGACCATGGCTGTAAAGTCCAGCCAACGCGAAGCCTCCGTCACTTTCTTGGAAATAGCCATCTCAGAGCGACCGAAAGAGCCGCTGCCATGAAGGAGCCAGCAATGTTCAAAGTTGAGTGAATCACACTGAGAAAATCACCGAAGGTCGCCGTCTCCGGATCAGCTTTCATGAGAAACAATATAATGAAGCCAAGATAACAGCCTAGAGCACACCCTAAAAATGCCTTCATTTCAGAGCGGGCAAAAGCTATGAAGCGTTGAGTTAACAAAGCACCGCTGTGGGCAGCGCTTCTTAGCGACTCGTTGAAATTCATAGACTGGTTCCTTCCATTGACTGTTGGCTGAACAATAGTAAATCAACGTAAACCAAACCCCAATCTCCCTACATGCCTGAGGCTGTCTTCAAAAGGCAGCTTTCGGCAGAAGCAGTCATTGAATAGATGGATTTAAATCAAGGCGGAATACTTTATGCGGCCGAAGGCTGGCATCAAGAGTTAGATCCGGGTAAAGAAATCTGATTTAGGATCACGATGGAACTCAAGACGCGTGGCTGTTTGGGCTTAGAGATGATTGCCAGGATTTGACTCTCCGCCACGTTTTGGCGGCATCCATCGCGGCGTATCCGTCCGGTGATCACCGGGCGATGCAACAGATTGGTCAAATCGTTCAACGAGTGCTGCGATCAACGTCTGGCCGTTGGAAGGCGTGCAAGCCCTAGCAATATTGCCAGCAAGGCACAGATCAACAGCGTCAGCCCAAAAGCCTGGCACCAGGCTGCCAAGGTCAAGCCGGCGCCGATCACCAAGTAATACAACAAACCGAACAGTGCCCCTGCCGTGCCGAGGCAATCGCGATAAGCAGCCAATGCCGCCCCCAGCACATTCGGAATCGCCATACCGAAAGCCATCACCACCAACAACATCGGCAGAATGAACAGCCAGCTTTCCTGCAGCATCATTACCAGAACGCTGCCTGACAACGCCACGCCTCCGGCGACCAGGACCAATTGCTCACTGTTCACTCCCCGCTTGAGCAATCCTTTGTTCAACCACGCTCCCAACCCTGACCCCAGCGCCAATAGCACACCACTATAGCCAAACTGTTCACCGGACAAACCCAGTCGCTCGAAGATGAACGGTCCCAAGCTGTAGTAACTTGACATCGCAATGTTGAATACCGCCACCAACCCGACTGAGCGCCATATGGCCCAATCCTTGAGCATTAAGCTTAAGGTGCCGAACAAAGGCGCAGTCGGGAGTGAAGCCGGGCGAGTTTCAGGCAATGCCCAGAGGCACCAGGCCCACAACACCAGCGCCAGCAACAGCAGGCAAGTGAGCATGCCGCGATAGCCGAAAAAGTGAACCAGGCTAGCCCCGGTAAACAATCCGATTGCAGGACTGGCTGCCAGAGCAATGCCCATTAGCGAAAACACTTGAGCCAGTTCAACGCCACTGAATCGATCACGCAGAACAGTTTGCGTCACCACCGACCCCACTGCTGCACCGAAAGCGGCCAGTGACTGGGCAATCAACAACCCGCCAAAGGAGCTGACGCTCAAGGCCAGACAGGAGGCCCCACCGTATAGGGCCAGCCCGGACAGCATGATCGGGCGCCGTCCGAATCGGTCGCACAGCCGCCCCCACACCACCACACCCAAAGCGAAGGCCAGAAAATACACGGAGAGAATTTGCCCTGCCGCTTGGGGACTTACTGCAAACGCCTGCACGATATCCGAGAGCGCGGGACTATAGAGCGCTTGGGCAAGCTGAGGAAACATCAACAGCACCACCGCCAGCACCAGCAGATTTTTCAGATTCATTGAAAGGGACTTCCCAGGGAAACAGGGAAGGATTTTAAAGAGACGTCAACGGCGTATTATCTAAACTACGACAACTTATCAATCAAATCGGACAATTTATGGCTTGGCTACCTGCCAATGCGCCTTTCGATCCTGACAAGTTCAAAGCCCCGGTAATCGGTATCGGAGCGCTTCTTGGCAATCATGATTCGGGGGTTCACCAACACCAACGTGGCCAGCTACTGTTCACTCAACAGGGCTGCACTCGTATCACCCTGGTCAATCAGTTGTGCCTGTTGCCACCGACCCGAGCGGCCTGGATTCCCAGTGGTGTAGCGCACCGTGCTGTGATGCAACAGACCGTCGACTACCGGTCGGTGTACGTTAGCCAGGCGTTGGCTGCGCAGTTGCCCGAGAAAGTTCGAGTAATCGAAGTCAGTGCCCTGCTGAGGGCCGTATTGGAGGCGATGTGTTTGGCCCCTTTCGAGACCGAGTGGGAACACGGCAAATATGCTCATTTGCTTGGGCTGTGCCTGGTCGAAATCAACGAAGCCACCGAGCAACCGACACTGCTGCCACTCCCCCGAGACAAACGACTGACGCCGTTGCTGAAGAACCTTGAGCAACTACCACCCGAGTTACAGGTACTACAGCGGCAGGTAGGTGCCAGTAGCAAGACCATCAGTCGAATCTTCCTGAGAGAAACCGGCATGGGTTATCAGCAATGGCGTCAGCAATGGCGACTGATGCGCGCCATCGAATTGCTCGCCACTGGCCACAGCATCGCCTTCTGCGCCTATGAGTTGGATTTCGCCAGCGAAAGTGCGTTGATCGCCTTCTTCAAGGGCATGACCGGCACCACGCCACGGGGTTATTTCAAGGAAAAGCCTTTAACTTGAGGGGGCATTTTCGAAATATCTCTCGTCGGGCAATTTACCGGGATCAATCAGTTGCAACCCTGGAGGCCTTTGCTCCCGTAAAATCGGCAGCCAAGCGCTCAAAATCGGCTCTTCAGGGATTGCCCTGAAAATGTATGTGGCATAGGTGAGCACTGCCCCCTAAGTATTGAATAGCTAGACAAACATCACTCACCGTACTATCGGTGTTTTCCAGCCAAAGTGCTTCATCGTAGTATTTGGCTCGAGACTTCTTCTCATAAGGTGACGTCCATGAAAGCTAATGAACTTCTTCCAGACCACGCCGACTCACGCGAAATTAACGGGGTGGTTGTGCGCAAGGGAACGGTTGGTGCATTTTTGATCAACGCGAAAGTCTGGCTTGATTCCTCCTCGGATTCGACGCAGCACCAACAGGCGGAACGCGACATGGTCGAGTCGCTGCCTGCCCTGCGGGCGCTTGGTTTTCTTGACGTATTTGCAGCCCGCGATCCGGCGTTGCAAAAGCTGATCGATTCCGTTTGACCGCACAGTTAAAGATTCCGGTTTGTTTGCCCTCTAGTAAGCGGTTCAGCACGTTGACATCGCGAACGTAATAAACCCCGTGGTCAGCGTGGTGAAAATCAATCCGAAAAAGAACAAGCCGTCGGCGATTCTTTCCAATAGGTGGTTGCGCTTGGTTCCTCGAGTGCGTAACGCCCAATAGGCGATCAGGCAAGTCATCAGGTAAATGATCGCATTGATCGCCAACATGCTCTGCCCCATCACATCTTCCTGGCGAGTATTGATGACCACCCGCAGGATTCCGACCACCGTCAGGCACACCCCGACCATCGCGCCGGACGAGTTGAAGATGTGGATGCAAATATCGTCATCAAGTTTGGTGCGCCGTTCACTCATTGAGTCAACTCATCTATTGCGAAAAAAAAATTGCCCGCATTGATACTGTTCTTGATCATTTTTTCAGCCCCTTATCGATTCGACTGGTCGGGACTCCACCGTCAAAACGCGGTGGAGTCCGACTCGCTCATCAGAAAAAGTGAGTGAACCGAATGGCGCCTTCACCCATGCGGTAACCATCCCCGGACTGCCCGGTGTAGTCGAGCCGTACTTCGGAATGCGCGCTGACCTTGAGATCGACACCCGCGTTGTACTGATTCAGTTGGTGAGGCGTGGCCATTTCGCTGTTGAACGACTGCACACTTTCGCCAGAGCCGATCAGGCGCATATCCGTGTTCC
This sequence comes from Pseudomonas sp. 14P5.3.2, assembly GCF_057799175.1. Lineage (NCBI taxonomy): Bacteria > Pseudomonadati > Pseudomonadota > Gammaproteobacteria > Pseudomonadales > Pseudomonadaceae > Pseudomonas > Pseudomonas sp. 14P5.3.2. Next base: position 34,981 of record NZ_JBYOKU010000040.1, read on the forward strand.
AGTTATCGCCGCTGTAGAACGCCTTGCCCAGGGCCACCGAAGGTTTCACTTCAGCACCGTTGCTAAAGCGCAGGTGTTCACCGATTTCAACCATCGGTGATGCCGAGAAGATCGTACCGTTGCCAGCGTTCACTCTCAGGCCGAGCACTCCGGCATCGGACTCCTGGAAGCCATCGGTATGGATATTGATCGCATGCACATCGACGTAGGGTTTCACATACCAGCTGCCTCCATCGACCAGATAAGAAGTGCGCGAATGCAGGCCAATGTTGTAGGCATCGAACGAGCCCTTGGCGTCGAGGTTCTGATTACCGACTTGCAAGTGCCGTGTTGACTGGTACTTGCCTTGCGCCGCATCGAGAGCACCACTGAAAGTCCACTGGCCGATCTCGCGTTTGACCACTGCGCCGAGGCTTACCCCATTGTCGGTGACACTGCCGACGCCGCTGGAGGCCGACTCACTGCCGTCGTTATAGGCCATCGATCCGCCGACCCACCAGCCGTCCGCAAGCTCGTGCTGACCGCCCACTTGCACCACATGCTCGTTGACGCGATAAGAGTCGTCGCTGCCGTTGACATGGGTATTCTGATCATCGGCCCGGGTCCAGACACAGTCGTGTTCATGCTTGTCCGAGTTGAAGTCACGCTCATCCGGGCACGTGTTCATCCGATCAACGAACGACTCACTGGCGTTCAACCGCGCAACGCCAACCATTTGTAGCGATTCGGCACTCAGGCCGGATAGCGCCGCACTGTATTGTTGCGGGTTTTTCACCTGGTCCAGTGCGCTGTAGAGCGGTGCCAGCGCCGTCACGCCACTGTCGAAGTTGGCCTGCAAATGGTTCGCCAGTTGCTGCGCGTTGCGGCTCAGGCCAGCTGAGTGGGCGGCGCTTGAGAACTGCGCATCGGGTGTTACCGAAAGCGTGTTGTCGGCCAGTTGCGACTTATAGCTATACAGATAGTTGGAGTCATCCTGGACAGCCAGATTATCTACAGTCAGTCCTTTGGTCGCGGAGATGACTTGTTGGGTTGATGAAGCCATGGTCACGGGTGCGACTTTCAGCGTGCCGCTCAGATTCGCTGTCCCTTCGACGACCAGTGTCGACGCCTGTCCGCCAGCGAAATCAATGTGGCTGAGCAATGTTCCGGTGCTGGCAAGATTGCCTTTGATCATCGTGTCGGGGGTAAAAATGTTGCCGGCCTGCAGACCGCTGCCAACCACCAATGTGCCCGGGTTCACAATCGAACCGATGTAACTGACGCCCCCCAGTACGGGAGCCCAAGTACCATCGTTCGCCAGCGCCCCGCTTCCCAGATTCAGCGAGCCATTGAGTGTGCCACCTGCGCTATTGTTTACGTTGACCTCATTACGCTGTGCAACCACCGCATAGGAATCACTGCCAATCTGCCCGCTGTTGGTCACCGTGTTGCTGGTCGCATTGCTGTTGATGACAATGGCATTGGAGTGACTACTGTTAACCGTACCGCTCACATCTACATTTACCGGGTTAGCCGATGGCGCAGAGCTGTCGGCGTTGACGAAAATAGCCGGAGAGTTGATCCCAGTAGTCGTCACCGCCCCCTCGACCTTCACTGTGACAGGCCCGGAAGTGCCCAGCCCTCCGGCGGTGCCCATATAGAGCACGCCATCGCTGGCGACCAGGCCGCCGCCGCCGCCAACACTTTGAGCAAAAATGCCGGTGGCGTTGCTGCCGGTTGTCGCAACGCTGCTGTTGGCCTTTACGTCGACCTGCACCGCACCGCCATCGCCCGTGCTACCCAGATTGAACAGACTGCGATTTTGCGGTGTGAAGGCGCCGACCGCACTACCCGTAGTCGAGAGATCGCCTGCCAGCAATCCACTACCCCCAACGCTCTGGGCAATGACGCCAAAGGCTCCGGCACCACTGGTGAAAACATCGCCCAGCACATTGACGCTGCTGGATTGCCCGTTGCCGGACAGTCCATTGGCGACGGTGAAATAGTCTTTTCCGCCCGTGGCTGCGGCACGTACCCAGCCGCCACCACCTCCGATGCTTTGCGCGACGATGCCATGCGCATCAAGGCCACTGGTCTGGACATTCTGCGCCATGACCAGCACCGGGCCTCCGTCGCCGCAAGTCGCTACGGTGCCACCGCAAGCCTCTACCGCCGATTTTCCGGCCATCTGGAAGCCGCTCATCTGCAAACCACCGGTGCTGACGGCGCCCCCGGTTTGCGGGTTGGTTCCAGTGTCATTCAGGGTCACCAAACCGCCGCCACCGCCAATGCTCATGGCGGCGATCCCAGCGGCGTAACTGCCGGTAGTGGAGACGAATGTCGCCGGACCTCCCGTCAGGGAGGGCATGCTGTAAACGGCCACGGCCTGGCCATTACCCGTGGCACCGGCATTACCGCCCAACTCGACGTTGAGTGTCTGCACCTGATTGGTCGCCCCCGGAATGCTGGTGGTGGTAAAGCCGCCCGTGCCGCCGCCACCGCCGATGCTTGCCGCGAAAATACCCAGCGAAGCACTACCCTCGGTCTGTATGTTGCCTTGGTTGATGACACTGACTTCGCCACCGCTGCCGGCGCTGCCCCCCTGTCCACCCACAGCGATGGTGGCGTTAAGTTTGCTCAGATCAGTGCTGGAGTTATTCGAAGCGGCCACCATCCCGCCGCTGCCGCCACCGCCACCGATACTCATGGCGTCGATGCCGTCGGGCATCGGGCCCAACGTGTGGATCGCACCTGTCGCGGCGTTGGTGACGTTGACTTCTTTGCCGTCGCCACCCGCGCCACCCTTGCCGGCGAAACCGCCGCCGATATTGAGCGTGACGCTCAAATCGCCACCGCCGTCGCCACTGGCCGGCGGCTTGGCGCCGTTGGTACTGTTGTCCTTGTAGTAACCCTTGATCAGGTCGACTACGTTCTGCACACCTTTGTCGAACAACCCACTGGCACTGGGCACAAAGCCCATCGTGTTGTTGCTGTAAGTGGTGACGACGCTTGGCAGTGAGTTCTGCAAATACTTGAAGAGTTGAGTCTGAGGATCATCGCCACCGCCCGTGGAGGCATTACCGCCCGAACCGCCACCACCGCCGACACTTTGTGCATAGATAGCCGCCGCGTCACCGCCGCCAGTGACGATGGTCCCGGCATTATTCACAGTGACCGTGCCGCCGTTATTGCCGCTGCCGCCATTGCCGCCGACCGCGACCCTGGCGTTGAGCGTGCCGGAACTGCCGTTGGCCACTCCGCCGCTGCCGTTGCCGCCACCACCGCCAATGCTTTGCGCAAAGATGCCGCGGGATCCGTCGGCCATGGTGATGATCGCGCCCGTCTGGGCGTTACTGACATTGACGTTGCCGCCAGTATCGCCTGTGCCTCCGCCGCCACCGATGCCCAGTTCCAGTTCGCCGGCCTTCTTGCTGTCATTGTCGGCGTACTGCGAGGTGTCGCTGCTGCCTACGCCACCGTTACCGCCACCACCGCCGATGCTTTGCGCAATGATCGCATCACTGTCGCGGGCCATGGTCCAGATCAGGCCGTTATTGTTGGCCGTCGCCGTACCGCCGCTGCCACCACCGGCACCATCGCCGCCGATGGCCAGATTGATGTTGAGCGTCGATCCCTTGGTGCTCAGTTGGGTTGAATGGGAGTCGCCACCGTTGCCGCCACCTCCGCCAATACTTTGCACCTGCAGGCCATGGGAACCGGCACCGTTGGTGACGATCGAGAAGTCATTGGTACCGGTGACATTTCCGCCATCACCACCCGCGCCGCCCTTGCCACCCACGGAAAGGTTGAAGTCCAGCGAGGGAGCTTCCGAGCTGTTGATCAACTGATAGGCCGCCGCCTTGCTGGCGCCGCCATTGCCGCCACCGCCCCCCACGCTCAACACTTGCAAGCCAAAGGCATCGCTGCCCTGAGTCAGGATCTGGCCATCATTGAGCGCCAATACGTCACCAGCATTGCCGCCCTTGCTGCCATCGCCGCCCACGGCCAGAGTCACATCCACCTGCGCCCCGGCCTCGAGTGAGCTGGCGGAGCCACCATTACCACCGCCACCGCCTACGGCCATGGCCTGCATACCAATGGAGTGCGCGCCCGAGGTCTGAATCACGCCGTTGTTGGCGGCAGACACTTGCAGCGTCCCACGCTGCCCCGCGGACCCGCCGCTGCCACCCTTGCCACCAATAGTCATGGCGAATGCACCACCCACTGTCGACGAAGCGTTCCCTCCGGAACCGCCGCCGCCGCCGACACTGATTGCCGAAATGCCATCCGAGCGATCACCGCTGGTGACAATCACCGCACCGGGCAACAACTTGCCATTGGCATCATTAAAATCGCCGTTTTGTACGGTAACGGTTCCACCGGTACCGCCAATCTCACCGTTGCCACCGACGGCGAATCCGGCAATTACGCTGCCAGTACTGACATCGCCACCGGCGCCGCCGCCCCCACCTATGCTCTGCGCGACGATGCCACTGGCGTCATTGCCGGTGGTGGTGATAGTGGTTTGCGAGGCATCGCCGGAAGTACTCGAGAATGTTTGAACGGAGACGTTCGAGCCGTTACCGCCTTGCGCACCATTACCACCCTTGGCTTTGAACGGCGAGCCAGCGCTCGCTCCGTCACCACCGGACCCACCGATACTCTGTGCCAGAATGGCCGGCGCCGTGTAACCCGTGGTGCTGACATTGATATCGCCCAGGGTCACTTGTACCGCGCCGCCAGATCCCGCCGCCCCGCCAGGCCCGGCGATGGCGGTGGCACCTTCTGCGGTGCCGCCCATTCCGCCGTCGCCACCAAAGGATTGCGCCGCAACTGCTGCACTGAGGAAAGACGTTTCGAAACTGTTGCCCAGGGGAAGATTTACGATCTCACCCTGCCCGGAGATCGGTGAGCCAACGGCGGAAATCCTCCAGCCGGGATTGTGTGCCTCTCCAGTGATATTGGCGGTAACGCTACCGCCATTCCCCCCCGTACCGCCAACACCACCATGGGCTGTGCCACCACTGGCGTCGGCTGACGACCCTGCGCTGCCCTGTCCACCTTGGCTTAGCAAGACAATGCCCGAGCCGCCGGAGACGAACGAGGCGGTACGGGAAACCAGTGAAACCGCGCCACCATTGCCGCCGTTACCGCCGGCACGGCCATTCGCATCGCCGACCGTTTTTATCGTTTGGCCAGAGCCGGAGTAGTCGGGATTGGAGTCGGCACCGGCTCCACCGGTCGAGGTCACCAGTAACGCGGTGGCACCGGGTTTGTTGGCACTCGCACCTTGAAGACTGACAATGCTGCCAGCTAGATTGACGTCTACATCGCCACCATTACCCCCGGATCCAGCCGTACCGGCGATACCTTCAGCGGCATTAAAACCGCCCCCATAGCCGCCTTGCCCGCCAGCGCTTTGCACCGCTACTGCCGCAGGTCCGGTGGTCGAACTGGTGACTTGCGAGCCTTGGCTCATGGTCAATGACAACGTCCCGGGTGTACCGCCCAAACCGCCTGCACCCGCAGCAGGCCCGCTGTTGCCGCCCTCGGTGCCATTGCCGGTACCGCCCGCGCCACCGGTTACGCTGAGGCCAAGCGTCGGAGCCGCGCCACTATCGGTGAGCGTGGTGCCGCCGTTGATCTGCACCACCAGTCCCGGGCCGGTCGGTGCCGGGCTACCGTCCTGGGGATTTTTGTCATCGCCGGTACCGGCGGCACCGGACTGCCCCGTCTGATTATTGGTGTAGGCGCCCTGTTGACCGGTCGGCAGTACGACGGTCTGAGCCAACGCAGGCGTTGCCTGCAACATGACGCTCAGCACCACCGCCAGTGGCGTCAGGACGAACGGATTCAAGCCGGGCAGCCGGGAGCCACCAACATAATTCGGGGACATTGAAGTTTACCTTGGAGTGCCCGTGAAATTGGGCTGAGGCGTCCATGATAGGAATCAGCGCGAGTTTTTTGGACTCGCTTTCCCCAAGGTCTGAATCAAGCCAAAAAAACCTTTTTAATCAGTTAGTTAAAAAGTAATCGGTATGGCAAAAACGACTTTTTGCTTCAAACGAACTCAGGTTTTTTGCCGCTATCGAAAGGACTCAGGTGAAGTTGACCACCATCCGTACCAAAGCATCTTCAATGGCTTGGCGACTGCCAGGTTCAAGGGTTTGCGGGTCGTTGAGCATGGCGCGCAACACACCACTGATTGCGTGAGTCAGCACAAAAGCCTCGGCCTCATCAAGCGTGCGCCGCTGGTGGTTGGCGTCAATCAGACCAGTGTCAGTGAAGTACTGGATGACCGCTGCGCGCAACTGCGGCAACGGCGTGCCCGCCCCCCGACTCAACAAGTAGTGCATCAGTACACCATGCACCCCGGTACGCCCACCATAGGCGCTGACAATCGCACGGATCACCGCTCGAACCCGCGCCCCGGGCACGACAGGCCCATCACTTGTGATGACTGTCATCACCTCGCGAGTCAATGCTCCCAGCTCACGCAACGCCAGTTCATCGAGAACCCGCTGTTTGTTGGGAAAATACTGATAGAGCGTGCCGATGCTTACACCGGCCAGTTCGGCGACATGGTTGGTGGTAAATCCCTCGATGCCGTCCCGCTCCAGGATGCGCCGTGAGGCTTCCAAAATGAGTTCGACCTTGACCTGCGCGCGTGTTTGCGACGGAGATCGACGGCTATCCAACTGATTTTCTTTTATTTTTTTTACCAAGAGCGCTCTCCCGGAATGCGAGTACAGGCAGGCGAAATGCTTGCCTATTATGGCAGCCATATCGCAACTAACGGGTGACTCCATGAATCACACACCTCAAGTAACAGAAGTAGAGCAGAACCCGACCCGTCGGCTTGGCATGACCTACCGTTTCAACGACGAGCATATGGATCTGTTTTTCATGGCAGCTTTGGGGTGGGGGCCAGCCGGCGGTCTGGATGTCGGTCAGGTCTACCACATCGCTGAAACGATCACAGACGGTGACCCGGACACGTGGGTGAACGCCTTTGCTCTTTACGGCAACTATCTCGATCAACAAGCCAACACCTGGCGGGCCAAAGGCTGGCGGCATTCCGCCGGTGAAATGCGCCTGAAGGCCTTTGCCAGCTATCGGTCTGCCTGGCAGTTTGCTGGCCCCGGCCAACGTTTCAGCGAGCTGTATGCCCAGCATCAACGCACCTTCGCCTTGGCCATCGACGAACTACGGCTACCCGCCACACGTTTCGAAATCCCGTGGAAACATACCAGCCTACCTGGGCATTATTTCGCTAATCCGGATCCGGACGCTCCGTTGGTACTGGTGATTGGCGGCGCGGACACGTGCCATGAAGACCTGTTCCTCACCGTCGGCCGCAACTTGCTTGAGCGCGGCTATTCTGTGGCACTCGCGGACTTGCCCGGCCAAGGTGAGTTGCAGGCGCAAGGTCTGTATTGGGAAGCCGAAGCGGAGAAGCCGATAAGCGCCATCATCGACCAATTGATCATTCGCTTCGGTGCCCGTCCAGGTCGAATTGCCCTGCTGGGGTTGAGTCTGGGGGGGTATTTCGTCAGCCGTGCAGCCGGGCACGAAACCCGTCTGGCAACAGTAATCGCCAGCACTCCACTACATGACGCCGGACTGCTGTTTGCCCGTTCAGTGCAAGCCGCCACCAGGAACCAGGCCAGTACTGCGTTTTCTGCAGCCACGCTGCGCAGTTACCAGACGACCTTCTGGAAGGCTGGCGCTCGAACACCAACGGAACTGGTCGACCGCACTTGCGCCATGCGCGCCGATCCGGCTCGGGTCACGGTACCGTTTCTGTCCTTGCTCGGCGGTGGCGAATCGGACCTGTTCACCGAGCAGGCTAGAACTTGGCACGCAGCCATTGGATCAACGCAAAAATCGCTGGTCGAGTTGCCGGCGCAAACTGGTGCAGATGGTCATGTGCAACTCAACAATCGGCTGCGTCTGGCGCAAGAATGCTGTGGCTGGATGGACGATCTATTCGCGGCAAATCCCGATCAATAATCATCTTGCTAACGAGTGAACACCTCTCAAAATATATCGTACGGAAAGCCCCGATCAATCCGACTGGCCGCTTCTATAACTGACTCATATCGATAGTAGCCGTAGCTTCAAAAAACCTCTGATCCCTCCCTTCCTCTGTACGACAAAGCCCTGATTATTCAGGGCTTTGTCGTTTCCGTAATTCTAAGATGTGTTCGTCAACTGCGTTGATCCAGGCGCTGCTTCCTTCACTTCAAGCTGAGGCTGACGGGCCGTTCAAGGGCGTGAAAGCGTTTTCAGACGCTCTACCAACGCCGCTTCAAAAATGACGTACAGCTTTTCAGCATCGCCGGCACGCAAAACCCCACTGGTTTCCAACCCAAGCACGAAGCCATCTGCGCGAGCCCCCGCCTTCACCGCGATGATCATCGAGTCTGCCCGGACAATCTGCGCCAGAAGCCGATCAGCTTCACGCCGCATCTTTTCGTTCAACACTACGCCTTCCACTTCCTCACCCTTATATTCAGTGTGATATCCAATAAATTACCGAACATTACCCGCCTGATCAAAGCTAAAACGCTGGTGATGATCCCTGGCGTCTGATGCCAATGATCCTTCGCTATGGCAGCCATCAGGAACCTTTCAAGTGAACGACTCCGTTATGTTTAGAATCAAAATGGGCAGTTTCAAGCGCGTTTAGCAGTCGCCAGCTCGATCATTCATTACCGGAGAACAATGCATGCCTCTCAGTGAGACCATTCACAGAGCGTTGCTAAGCGCAGAGGAACGTTCCTCTATCGCTGAAATTGAAGCTACAACCAATATTCTGCAGCTCGTCACACGCATGACCGGAACGCGGTTCGCGGCGATCGCAAAATTCACCGAGACGGACTGGATAGTCTGTTCCGCCTACGATCCGATCGAGCTTGGGATCAACACCGGCGACACCCTGGAACTCGAGACCACACTTTGCAGTGAGTTTCGCAGAGACCCGCAGGTGCTTTTCGTACCACAAATAAGTCGCGACGGCAGGTTTTCGACACGTCCCGTGGTGAAGCAATATTTGATTGAAAGCTACGCAGGGGCGCCTATCTTCCTTCCTGACGGACAACTTTGGGGCGCGTTGTGTGCATTGGACTCGAGGGCCGTCATTTTCGACGACCCGGATCTGGCGGACACGTTAGGCCTGTTCGCGAGACTGATCGGCTGCATCTTCTACTCGAATCTGACGGAGGCCGGCAGCGGCTACAGCAAGGACGGCTCAGGCATTAGCGAATAACTACAAAACAGCCCTGAATATTCAGGGCTGTTTCATTTGTCGCGTGTGTAAACTGACAAGATGCCGATACCGTGCAGGGACACCGAATCACGGCAGCAGCACTTACTCCAAGGAAGGCAGGAATCTGAACAATGTTGGAACACATCTGGCGCAGCATCCATTCACCGGGCTACTTCCCCAACGTCATGGAATGGATGGTCGATATTCTCTTCAAACCGTTTATGGTAGTCATGTGCCTGATGGTTGGAGCACTGGCCGGTAAATGGTGGAGAGCCATCCCCTACGGTGGCTTCACTTGTTATGTAGTGTTCTTGAGCCGGTCATCTTTCTATCGATGGGACAGCATTTTCCCAGAAGCCGGCCTGCCTGCGCTGTTGATTGACGGCGCGCTGCTTGCCCTCCTCGGCTTTTATTTGAAAAGCGTGCTCAGAACCCACGCAGAAGCAAAGCCCGAGGGCCATTGGTTGCGCTGGCTTTACCGAAGCTTGAGGGGCGTCATGCTGACAGTCGTGGTGATGTTCTGGGTACTCGTCTTGCTGTTCGTGGTGATCTTCACCGTCTCGGTCGCTACCCAGCCGTCAGTGGTGCACTGAACGTCCTGCTGCCAGCCAGTATCTGTACGAAAAGTCATGGCCCGCCTAGAGCGGGCCCTTTATCACCCAAAGGCCTGACATCTTCACGCCCGCAACCAAGCAAGATTTTATGTTGGAATCCGCGAAGCCTCGACCCCGCCTTCATCGTTGTCCTCAGCCCTGACCAGCACATTGCTGTCCTCGTCAATCTGATACGGAACGTCAGCCTCTACCCCGTCGATCCCGGTCTTGACGACCACGTTGGTGTAGCGCTTGCCATCCCAGGAGCGGAAAACCAGGGTTGAATTCTCCCCGCCTGAAAGCGTTGAGCCGAGGCTCCCGATGAGTCGGCTGTCGGCACCGGCGGTCAACACGCAGTTTTTGCCGGCGGTCAGCTTGCTGCGATCTCCTGCCATCAGCACACAATCGTCACCGGCGGTGAGTTTGCTGCGATCGCCAGCCGTCAGGTAACTGTTGCTGCCGGCCAGGAGTTTGCTGCGGTCGCCGGCTGTCTGGGTGCTGTCGGCACCGGCAGTCAGCTTGCTGCGATCGCCCGCCATCTGGATGCTGTTGGCACCGGCGATCAATGTGCTGCGAGAACCCGCTGTTTGCGAGCTGCCCTTGCCGGCGATCAACATGCTTTTATGCCCGGCAATCTGCGTGCTTTCATGGCCCGCAATCAGGGAACTCTTATGGCTGGCGATCTGGTTGCTGCCATATCCGGCCGTCAAGCTGCTGCGCATTCCGGAGGTCAGGCTGCTGCCATACCCGGCAGTCAGGACACTGTGCAGTCCACTGATCAGCGTGCTGCCGTAACCGGCGGTCAAATAGCTGCGAACGCCGCTGGTCAAGCTGCTGCCGTAACCGGCGATCAGCGAGCTGTCTTGTCCTGCAACCCCGGTGCTGCCATACCCGGCGGTGAGTGTGCTGTCGCGCGCCGCCATCTGGGTGCTGCCATAACCCGCCGTCAGCGTGCTCTCGTAACCGGCAGTCTGCGAACTGCCGTAGCCGGCCATCAGCGAACTGCCAAATCCTGCGATTTCCGTACTGCCGTAACCAGCGGTCAGGGTACTGCTGTCGAGTGCAGTGAGCGTGCTGCCATACCCCGCCGTCAGGATACTGTCGTACCCCGCGGTCTGGGTGCTGCCATATCCGGCGATCAGGGTGCTCTCGTACCCTGCGGTCGAAGTGCTGCCATAACCTGCCGTCAGGCTGCTGTTGAAGCCGGCGGTTTGCGTGCTGCCATAACCGGCAACCAGCGTGCTGCTGTAGCCTGCCGTTGAAGTGCTGCCATAACCGGTGGTCAGCGAACTTTGTTCCTGGGCGGTCTGCGTACTGCCGTAGCCAGCGGTAAGGGTGCTGCCATAGCCAGCGGTTTGCGTACTGCCATAACCGGCGATCAGTGTGCTTTCGTAGCCAGCGGTCGAGGTACTGCCGTAGCCGGTCGTTAACCAGCTTTGCTCCTGAGCTGTCTGGCAACTGCCGTAACCCGCCGTCAACGTGGATTCGTAGCCTGCGGTCTGGGTGCTGCCGTAACCGGCAATCAGCGAGCTTTGATAGCCGGCCGTCGACGTACTGCCGTAGCCAGTGGTCAGTGAGCTATTGTCCTGCGCGGTTTGCGTGCTGCCGTATCCGGCAGTCAGGGTGCTTTCATACCCCGTTGTTTGAGTGCTGCCATAACCTGCGATCAACGAACTGTTGAATCCAGCGGTCGAAGTGCTGCCATATCCCGCAGTAAGTGAACTGTCTTCCTGAGCAGTCTGGGTACTCCCGTAGCCCGCGGTCAGGGTGCTTTCGTGTCCTGCGGTCTGCGTGCTTCCATAACCCGCGATCAGCGAACTGTCAGGGCCGGCGGTGCTCGTGCTGCCATAACCGGCTGTGAGCGAACTGCCTTCCTGTGCGGTCTGTGTACTGCCGTAACCGGCAGTCAGGATGCTGCCGTGTCCGGCAGTTTGCGTACTGCCGTAACCGGCGATCAACGAGCTGTCGTAACCAGCGGTTTCCGTACTGCCGTAGCCTGTAATCAGGTCACTGCTTTCCTGGGCGGTCTGAGTGCTGCCATAACCCGAGGTCAGAATGCTTTTGTAACCGGCAGTCTGGGTGCTGCCATAGCCTGCAATCAGCGCACTTCCGTGACCGGCGGTTTGCGAGCTGCCGTAACCGGCAGTCACCATACTGCCGGGGCCAGTGGTGGCCGTGCTGCCGTAACCGGCGGTGAGGTCACTGCCTTCCTGGGCAGTTTGCGTACTGCCGTAACCCGCGGTCAGCGAGCTTTCCTGCCCTGCAGTCTGCGTGCTGCCGTAGCCGGCGATCAGTGAACTGTCGGAGCCGGCGGTGCCCGTGCTGCCGTAGCCTGCGGTGAGATCACTACCGATCTGAGCGGTTTGTGTACTGCCGTAACCCGCGGTCAGAGAGCTTTCCTGCCCAGCAGTCTGCGTGCTGCCGTAGCCTGCGATCAGTGAACTGTCGGAGCCGGCAGTACTTGTGCTGCCGTAACCGGCGGTGAGATCACTGCCCTCTTGAGCCGTCTGGGTGCTGCCATAGCCGGCGGTCAAGGAGCTTTCTCCGCCAGCCGTCTGCGTGCTGCCGTAGCCCGCGATCAGTGAACTGTCGGAACCGGCAGTGCTTGTGCTGCCGTAACCGGCGGTGAGATCACTGCCTTCTTGGGCTGTCTGAGTGCTGCCATAACCGGCGGTCAGCGAGCTTTCTCCGCCAGCCGTTTGCGTGCTGCCATAGCCGGCAATCAGCGAGCTGTCGGAACCGGCGGTGCCGGTGCTGCCATAGCCAGCGGTGAGATCACTGCCGATCTGAGCGGTTTGCGTACTGCCGTAACCAGCGGTCAAAGAACTTTCGCCACCGGCAGTCTGTGTACTGCCATAGCCAGCTATAAGCGAACTGTCCGAACCTGCGGTACTTGTGCTGCCGTAACCGGCGGTGAGATCGCTGCCCTCCTGGGCGGTTTGCGTACTGCCATAACCGGCAGTCAGGGAGCTTTCTCCGCCAGCCGTTTGCGTGCTGCCATAGCCGGCGATCAGTGAACTGTCGGAGCCTGCGGTGCCGGTGCTGCCGTAGCCAGCGGTGAGATCGCTACCTGCCTTGGCTGTTTGTGTGCTGCCGTACCCCGCCATCAGCGAGCTTTCATCTCCGGCAGTTTGTGTACTGCCATACCCTGCAATGATCGAACTGTCGGACCCCGAAGTCCCGGTACTGCCGTATCCCGCAATAAGCGTGCTGCTATCGCCGGCGGTTTCAGTGCTGCCGTAGCCTGCAATGAGCTGGCTCTGACTGGCGCCAGTGAGCGTACTGCCATAAACCGCTGTTTCAAGCTTTTGCGTGGCCCTTACAGTTGTACGGTGACTGATGACATCGGGAAGACTGCCAGCAATAACCGGGAGCCCGGGAAGTGTCTCGATTGTCTCGGATTGCACTTCAGGAAACTCAAAAGTCTCAATCAAGTTCTTCGTCGACGCTTCATAATCAGCCGCATTATCGGCGATGTAATCCAATGCGCTATTTCGTGTCCCCACGTGAACGACTTCTGCACGGCAAAACTTGACGCCTTCGTCGTCCTCGAGAAATATCAAGTCGCGTACCGCCACTTCGCACACAACCCATCGCGCATCCGCCTGCATGCTCAAATGGGCGTTTGTGCCTTGGCCCCAAAGCAAGCCAGCCAGCCCATTTTCAAGTTTTCTCGTCGGCTCCCAAAACCTGCATTCCACCGGTCCTGAAACGGGCCATATCAGACCGCAGTGGTCGGCCATGTTATTGGCGCATGTTCTCAGGACCAGTACTTTTTCGGTTTTCATTTTGCAACACCTTTACAACTTCAATCTCTAAAATCCTTTGGAGACAAACGTCCATAATATATTTCCATACTCAAAACCCACGCAGGTAACAGCCCTCGAATTAACAGAAGCATTCGACTGCGCAGACCTTGAACTAAACATGAAACTCTTGAGAACCCGGAAACCTATGGCTCGAGGCGAAGAGAGGGGCCGTATTGCCTTATCGAGGCGGCATAGGACATGATTGGACAGATCCATATTTAAAAGAAGTAAAACGAAGTAGATTTCATCGATGATTAGAAATACTTAACGTAAAACCCCATCGCATACATCATCTATATACGACAAAGCCCTGAATAATCAGGGCTTTGTGGTTTCTGCCAGGCGCATCTGGATGGCGGCAAATCAGAATGGCTAGTGCGTCCTCAGCCACTACGCAGCCACACTCTCATGCTCGCTTTCATGAACATAAACCCACGAGATTCCCGAAGGCGATGTGGGGTCCAGACGCATAAGCGCCGAATCGACTTTCTTCTTGGTGATTCCGTCTTTGACGAGATCGAAAACCGTGAGGAACAGGTCGCCCGGCAGAGGCGTGATCGAAAGATTGATGATGTGCGATTCGGGGCTGCCAACACGCTTCCCGTACAGCCCCCAAAGTCGCTCCCAGTAATCCGCCCGATCCATGATCTGACCATCCGTGAGCACCACTCGGAAGTCGCTCGCCAGTGCATCGTACAAGGGTTTGATGGCGCCTTCGGATTGCGAAGCCACACCGCGTGACCACGGGAAAAAGAGGTTGTACCAACGGTATACCTCTGCTTCGACGAGCGCGCTTTTATCGGATGTTTCGGGTACTCGGCTGATTGCCATCTGTGTTCTCCTTAACAAGCAAAAGGTGGCGGGCACTGCGTTACAGACCGGGAGTCTGGATACGCATTCGCCAGAGCGATGCACCGCGCCTTATTCAAGATCCTTCCTGAAATCAACGTCATTGAGGCCAACTGAATCAACGTTTAAATACTGTGTGGTACCTCCTGTCACTTTAACGACCGAGCCACAAAAGTAGTCGCTAGGCAGTCAGGTTGCATTGAAAGCTGACCAACGGTTTTAGTCATGCTCCATGACGAGATCCAGATCGATGAGTTCATCGGGTCGGCAACGACGCAGATCACCAGAGTCCCTGCACAAACCGGTCACGCCCCAGCGTCTTGGCGTTGTACAACGCCTGATCTGCGACCTCGATCACCCCTTGCAGGCTTTCCAGTTGCGCGCCCGTGGCCGTAGCGATGCCAATACTTACACTCAACCGTCCGAACGGACTGGACGGATGTGAGATGTTCTCTTGTTGCAAGCGCTCGAGGATCAACTGAGCCACCACTGCGGCACCCTCACTATCGGTGGCCGGCATGATCACGCTCATCTCCTCGCCGCCGTAACGTGCCACCAGATCCGACGGGCGCCGTACACAACCTTCAAGAATTTTGCCGACCTTCTGCAGGCAGGCATCGCCGGCGACATGCCCGAATGAGTCGTTGAACAGTTTGAAGTAGTCGATATCGATCATCAGCAACGCCAGCGTCGTGCCGTCACGCTGCGCCCGCCGTGCTTCCATGGCGAGGCTTTCATCGAAGCAGCGCCGGTTGGCCAGACCAGTCAGCGCGTCCTTCATCGCCAGCAACTCGAGCTGGCGATTGGATGCGAGCAATTGCTGCTGCGTACCGCGCAATTGATCTTCAGCCCTGGTACGCCTGCGGATATCCAGAATCAGGAACCAGCCGATGAGCCCGGTAAGTCCCAGCAGCCCGATGACGACTACTGCCGAGAGCCATGCTTCCATGCGCCACGCAGCGAGGGCCTCGCGCTTGCCGAGTGCGACGGTGGTGATCAGCGGCAGCCGGTCACTCTTGCGGAACGCATAGAGCCGCTCGACGCCATCCAGGCTGGAAGTAAACGACGCGGTGCCGACGGATCGATCGACCAGATACTTCTCATAGATCGGCGATTTGGAAAAGTTGCGCCCCATGTCCTGCTCACGGAAGGGATAGCGCACCAGCAACGTTCCGTCGGTGTAGGACAAGCCGATGGCGCCCTCCTGCCCCACATCGATCTTGCCGAACAGACGCAGGAAGTTTTCGACGCCCAGGGTCACCGCCACCACCCCGGCAAACTCGCCGTGCGCATCATTGAAACGGCGGCTGACGGTAATCACCCACTCCTGATTGGAGCGGCTCTGGATCGGCGGACCGATAAAAGTCTCGCGGCTTGGATCGTCACGGTGATGGATGAAATAAACACGATCACTGCTGTTGGCCCCGGCCGGAATCGGTCGGTTGGACGACATCAACCATCGGCCCTGATTGTCGTAGATGGTGATGCCGCTGAGCTGTGGCATCAGCGGTTCCTGACGATTGACCAGCGCGCTCAGACGCTGGATCTGCGCAGGGCCGCTACCTTCGGTTTCCAGGCGTTCGACGAGCCCAAGCAGCAGCAACGAACTTTGGTGGACGATCCCTTCGGAGTAAGTCGCCAGCGCCTGGGTCAGGTTCAAGCCATGAACGTTGACTTCCTCCAGTGCCCGCTCTCGGGAGGCCAACACTTTCCACACCGTCAGTGACGCGAGGGAACAACCGATCACCAACAACAAAAGCACAACCAGGTGGGTATCACGCTTCACATTACTACCTTTGGGAAAGTCCGGTTTTCCGTTTCAACGACTGGTGGATCGACGCAATGGCGGCGGCCATTTGTCCTTGTTTTGAACAAGAATACAAGCAGCGGTGGATAGATTATGAAGCGCAAAAACAACGACAAGAATGCCAGTCCAAACCGTCGCCAGGCTTTCAGGATTTGACAGGGCTGCGCAACCCCAAAGCCAACTTTCTGACGCCTGTTTCACGACCCTTTTCGCCTGTTTTGCCAGGCATAAAATTTTGGCACTTTTGCACAACAAGTTGACATCCAAAAGCATGCCACGGGTCACCGATATCATTAGAGTATGCGCCCTTAAAAAGGAAAGGACTCTTGATGACTCAGTCACTCTCACGGCGCGTTGTGGCGATTACCGGCGCCCTGGGGAATCTCGGCGAGACCCTGGCGGACATGGCCGCAGCCCGGGGCGCAGATCTGGTGCTGATCGATCGGGCGATGATTACGCTGCCCAGTTCGCACAATCGACTGGTCCTGTCCGGGATTGATCTGACTTCCTTTGCCGATTGCCAGGAAGTCGCCCATCAGATCAATCGCTATTTCGGTCGCCTCGATGCGCTGGTCAACGGCGCCGGCGGCTATGCGTGGGAGCCGTTGCTGGGCGGTGCGATAGAGGCCTGGGATCGGCTCTACTCGCTGAACCTTCGAACCGCATTGAATGCCAGCAAAGCCCTGCTGCCATTGCTGCTGCAATCCTCGGCAGGACGCATCGTCAACATCGGTGCGAGCATGGCGGCCAAAGCCGGGCTGGGCATGGGCGCTTACGCTGCGTCGAAATCCAGCGTACTGCGCCTGACCGAAAGCCTCGCCGAAGAGCTCAAGGACATGAGCATCACGGTCAATGCCGTGCTGCCGAGCATTCTCGACACCCCGCAAAACCGTGAGGCCATGCCCGACGCCGAACATCAGCGCTGGGTGACACCGGCGCAACTGGCGGCGGTCATTCTGTTTCTGATCTCGGAACAAGCGTCGGCCGTCACCGGCACCGGCATTCCGGTGATCGGGCGCATGTAGGGTCTATTGACGCCGCGCGCCTTGGCGACGTCGCTTTCTTCACCTTTCGGAAAAGCAAGATCACCGGATTACCGGACTTCCCCTCCCCCCATGCGACCCGCCACTTCCAGCGCTGCTTTTGTTAACCACGTCCTCGATGTCGCCGAACAATACGGCTGCGATGGCGATTGGCTGTTGCAGCAGACCGGACTCTCACGCGAGCAGTTGTCCGACTCGATTGTGCGCATTCCCATGCGCCAACTGCGTGCCTTGCTGGAACTGGCGGCACTCAGCAGCAACCTACCGCATTTCGGTCTGTTGGTCGGCACCGCCGTGCGCCCGGGCACCTACGGTGTGCTGGGTTATGTGCTGATGACCAGCGCGACACTGGGCGAGTCGCTGAACATGATTCTGCGCTTCGGCAAGATCGTTTACGACAGCCCTGCCAGCCAGACCCGGATCGTCATCGGCGACGGTCGCGTGACCCTCGAAGATCAGCGCATCAGTGAACTGGAGCCTTACTGCGCCCTGCATCAGGAAGCCCTGATGGTCGGCTGGGCAGCGTTCGGCCGCTGGTTGATCGCGAGTAACCAGCCGATGCTGGAGGTCCGGATGATGCATCCGGCAGTCGGCGAACCGGCGCTGTACGAAGACTTTTTTGGCTGTCCGGTGCAGTTCGAGGCCGGGAGCAATGCACTGGTGTTTGCCGAGTCGACACTCTCGACGCGAATCCAGGGCGCCGACCCGCGCATGCATCGCAACATGCTGCTGGAGGCCGACTGGCAGTTGTGTCTGACGTACCCGGCATTTTCCGTAACCGATCGCTTGCGTGCATTGCTCACCGAACAATTGCCGACCGGCGATTTCAGCTTGAAAAGCCTGGCCCGGCAGTTGGCGATTTCACCGCGCACCCTGCAGCGCAAACTGGCGGCCGAAGGGGAAAATTTCAATCAAGTACTGGAAACCATGCGCATGGAACTCGCCGACCATTACCTGCGCCGGACCGAGACCAGCATCATGAACATCGCCCTGATGCTGGGTTACTCGCAGGCCAGTTCTTTCAGCCACTCCTTCCGACAGGCACGCGGGATCTCGCCGGTGGATTACCGCAAGTTGCTGCGGGCCCGATGAAGCGTCACTGGCCTATAGCTTGATTGGCCTGCGCTAAACCAGTGGACCTGACACCACCCAATTAAACCTGTGGGAGCGGGCTTGCTCGCGAAGGGGCCGCGTCAGCCAATTCATATGCTGAC